>JAIOQB010000412.1 GCA_021413585.1 Planctomycetia bacterium | reverse complement strand
CCTTTGACCTGTGGGGCGAAGTCGATCGCGTCGTGGCCAATCTCGTGGGCCAGCCGGCGGCTGCCTTCGGCCAGTCGATCGCCGAGTTCACGACGTGCGCCGATCTCGTCGATGGCCCGCAGCATTGCCGCTCCGTCGCCGAATTTCAGCCACGGCGCATCGAGCAATCCTCGCTCGACGCACTCCATGGCGAACGCGATCGTGCCGCCGGTGGAGATCGTGTCGAGCCCCAGCTCGTCGCACCGCTGCGACGCGGCCAGCACCGCTTCGGATTCGGCCACTCCGCACAGCGGCCCCAGGGCGAACAGATTTTCGTACTCGACGCGCACGCCGGTTGGAGCTTTGCCGCCATTGCCCGATGCGGCCTTCGTGCCGGGACCGCCGACGGAATAGATATGCTCGCAGCCGATCGTGCAGCAGGCGCAACTGGTGCGAGTTTTGTCGCGGGCCACCGACAGTTGCTCTGGCGACAACTCGACGGCACCTTCAAACGAGCCCTGCTGAAAATTGCGCGTCGGCAAGGCGTGCAGCCGGTTGAACACCAGCAGGTTGGCGGCGGTGCCCAACTCGCGATACTTGGCCGTGGCGGGGCCGAACGAACGGGTGGAGAGCGACTTGGCCAGCTTGTTGAGTTCCGCCGGATGGGCCAGTGTGGTGCGCTGCGATCCGCGGACCGCGATGGCCTTAATGTTCTTGGCCCCCAGCACGGCCCCGCTGCCGCCGCGGCCGGCGTGGCGGCCATCGTGCGAGATGGTGGCGAAGCGCACCTGCCGCTCGCCGGCGGGACCGATCGTGGCGATCTGGAAATCGGGGCCGAGCTGTTCGCGCAGCCGGGCGGCCGCGGCGGCGCAGTTCATACCCCACAGTTCGCCGGCGGGCAGCAGCCGCACTGCGTTGTCATCGATCACCAGCACCGACGGGGCCGCCGCCCTGCCGACGATCACCAGCGCGTCGGCCCCGGTTCGCTTGCCGGAAATGGCAAATCCACTCGACGCGAGCGAGTCATTGATCCGATCGGTCAGCGGGCTGCGCGCCACCACCGCGAACTTGGCCGACGTGGTCAGCGGACTTCCCACCAACGGGCTGAAGACGAACGTCAACGGCGCCGCCGGCGCCAGCGGCTCGACCGCGTCGGCTCCTTCTCGCAACAGCAAATACGCCCCGAGTCCCGAGCCGCCGATGAAGCTCCGCAGCACATGCTCAGCGAGCGGCACGTCGATCGCCACGCCGGTGGTCACGTCGATCCGCCGATAGCGGCCGTGATAGCCGGGCGTGGGTGCTGCGGATTCGGGCATGGTGGATTGGAAATCGTTGTTGCGGGTGCCTGGGGCAACGCCCCAGAAGTTGTCAATCGAACACAACTGGGGCGTTGCCCCAGGCACCCGACCGGATATATGGACGACACCTGATTCTAACCCCCCGCGTCCGCCGAGAGGATAAGCAGGCAATCGTCGGCCGAAATGGGCGTATCCGGGTCGGACACAAACCGCTCGCCGCGCAAGTTGGCGACATAACCCGGCCGCAACCGCCCCGCGTCGATGCACGCCTCGGCCAAACCCGGAAACCGGGCCGCGAGATCCGCAAGCACATCCGCCAACCGATTCCCTTCCGCTGAAGTTTCCGCCACGCCCGCCCGTTGCCGCGGGATGCCGAAGAGTTCCACGCGGATGGAGGTCATGGGAGGGTTGGGGGTGAATAGAGGGCGCGACGGACCATCCCCATTCTACACCCGGCGGTGGGATGCGGTCGACCAGATGTCGTGGGCAGTAGTGCCCTAATCCTATGTGCGGGCGAGCACGTTCAATCGGCTACTGCGCACCTGGATGGTTGGTGAGGACTTCGATAGTCCCGAGTGAATGTAGTATCTTCAACCGTCCGCTGCCCAACATGTTGACGACCAATCCATCGTCGGTCTCGAATCGATGGACCTTGCCCAGTGACGTCTCACGCCCCTGGTTGGTTGTGTAATCAATCTCTTTCACATAAACCTCAATCGTGAAGATACTGCCATCGGCTGCGCTTGCCTGAAACGACCCTATTCGCCTTTCCACTTGGATTTCTCCAGAGTCTCTTGCGGCTACACCGCATCTCGGGCTGAACTGGAGCCATCATGTCGATACCGTTCCGGTCCGCACACAGGATTAAGGCACTACGTCGTGGCCGGCATTCAAGCGGCAAGTGTTAATCACACTGCGGGAGCAGTCATGGCCCCCACCGCCGCCAAGCTCTCCGCCAGCCGCTGGCGGATTTCCGCGGGTGTCAGTCCGACTCCCCAAGCGGCGGCTGCTGCGGCGAGGATGACGGTCGATCGCAGGGCATCACTCACATCGTCCTTGTCCAGTGGCACCAACTCGCGCTGCTCGCCATGGATCATCGCCAATTTGCCACCGGCGATGGTCACAGCGCGTCCACCGGCGCGGCAATGCTCAGCCACGGCGGGCGATTTTTCGTCGCGACTAACGAGAATGACGTTCGCTTGGCACTCCGCCGCCAGCGTGAGCACATTCGGATCGTCCGCGTTAAGCACCACGGTGCCGCTGCGCAGCACGGCGTCGGCCACGCAGGCGTAGAGGCGGACGCGCGGTTCCATTTCTTCGAGGTCCGCCGTGTCGGCACGCCGCGCGGCTTCCGCCAGATCGGCAGTGTCGGCGAGCGGGCCGGTGGGGACTGAAGTGACCACGCCGACGCTCCCCCGGTCGTAACCCAGGCCGGCGGTGAGGATGCCTAGCGGCGTCACTTCGGCAACGATCGCTTCCACGCGTGGGTTGAGCAGCATTGCCCGCACGGCCCAATGCTCTTTGGATGTGACGGCGTCGTCGGCCGATTCGGGGCTGACGCCGATCGTGGCGGCCGCGTCGGGATCGATCGCGCGGCCGTCCACCCAGGCGCCGCTTTCCGTGACCAGTCCAACATGCGTCCCGCCGGCCGAGAGCAACTCAGCGGTCAGGCGGCAAACTTCGGTCGCGCCTTGATCCCCCGAGACGCCGATGATTGGAATGCGCCCTTCCTGGCCATCGGAAATGTCTTCTCGTAGTTCACCGAACAGGGTGGAGACAATCGTTTCGCCCACGGGACGCGGCTGGCCCAGCGAGGGATCGATGTGCATCCGCAGCCCAGGGCCGGCGTTGACTTCGACGATCATGCCGCGCTGCGGCGTGAGCGGCTGGCCGATATCGCAGGCGACGACGTCGACGCCGGCGATGTCGAGCCCAATCATTCGGGCAGCGTCAACGGCGTTGGCCGCTACTTCAGGGTGTACGAGGTCCGTCACGTCGGTCGCGGTGCCGCCGGTGCTGAGGTTGCCGTTGCGGCGGATCAGCACTTTGACCCCCGCAGCCGGCACGCTGGTGGGGGAAAAGGCTTGCTCGGCCAAGACCGCGAGTCCCACGGTGTCGAGCTTGATGAAGCTCAGCACCGTGCTGTGGCCGTCGCTGCGGCGGGGGTCGCGATTGACCTCGGCCACCAACTCGGTGATGGTGTGCTGGCCGTCGCCGATCACGTGGGCCGGCTCGCGGCGGGCGGCGGCCACCAGCCGGTCGCCGATCACCAGCAGCCGATGATCCTCGCCCGGCGCGTATTGCTCGACAATGATGTGCGAGCCTTCCTCGCACGCCGCGTGATAGGCCGCGATCACCTGCTCGCGCGTGCTGAGGTTCGTCGCGACGCCGCGGCCGTGGTTGCCGTACTGCGGCTTGACGACCACCGGCGTGCCGATCTCTTCCGTCGCCCGCCAAGCGTCTTCGGCATCGTCCACGGGCCGGCCTTTCGGCACGGGCACGCCCACCGCGTGCAGCAGCGAGCGGGTCAACTGTTTGTCTTGCGCGATCGATTCGGCCAGCGCGCTGGTCCGGTCGGTCTCGGCGGTGCAGATCCGCCGGGCCCGGCTGCCGTGGCCCAGCTGCACCAGGCTCGATAGGTTCAGCCGAATAGCTGGAATGTCGCGCTCGCGGGCAGCGGCGACGATGGCGGCGGTGCTGGGGCCGAGGCGCAGATCGTAATTCAACTCCCGCAGGCGTTCGATTTCACCGGCGATGTCGCACGGTTGATCGTGGACCGCGGCCAGGCAAATGCGGCGTCCCAGCTCGAGCGCCGCGCGCCCCACCCCCTCTTCGCGGTATTTGACCACAACGCGGTAGACGCCGTCTTCGCTGGCTGCCCTGGCTTTGCCGAAGCCGCAGTGCGAATCGGCCAGCGTCTGCAGCTCCAGCGCCACATGCTCCAGGATGTGGGCCAGATAGGTGCCGCGATCGAGCCGCAGGAAGAAGCCGCCGGGCTCGCCGACGCTGCAGCGATGCCGCACCAGCGTGGGCATCCACGCCTTGAGCCGCTCGTTGAAGCCCGGGATCTCGTCCGACGCGCGGTCGTGCAGGTCGCCCAGATCGACGAGCGCTTCGAGGACCGGAAAGTTGGCCCAATAGTTCGGGCCCCGCAGGGCCCAGATGCGGCGAATCTCCATGAGTGCGCTCCGCGCCTCGGAAAAAGTCGGCCGGTGGCCGAACGTGGTGGGTCGCTGCGCCCGCTTAGGGGTGCGTCAGCAGTCGTTCCTCGACAGTCCCTGTGGCAACCGGTACGGCGGTGCCAGGCGTTTTTTGCGAATCGGCCGCAGCGTCCGGCCGCGGACGGTTTGTATCTGCAGTCGTAGGCGCGGCCGACGTTGTCACGCCGGCCGCCCTCGTCACGCCAGCCGCCATGTGCAGCGCTTCGCTGAGCGACACTTCGCGCGTTTGCGGATGGCTGGCCAGGTAATCGCGCATGTAGTTGACGGCCAAGTCGCTCGTGTCGGCCTGCACCAGGGCCAGGTCGCCCGGTTGAAGTAGGTCGATCGTGGCCTGCAGTGCGGCGTTCCAGCCTTGCACTTCGTGGATCTCGCGTACACGTTTGCCTGACGTGAGCCCCTGGCGGATCAGGCCGATGATCTCGCCCGTCTGGCGGCCGCGGAGATAGTGATCTTCGTACAGCACGACCTGATCGAACGCATGGCCGATCAATTCCCCCAGCCGGACCATGTCGCAATCGCGCCGGTCGCCGGCGGCCGAATAGAGGCAGAGCCGGCGATTGTGTGGAAACTGGTCCAGCGAATCAATGATGGCGTTCAAAGCGGCCGGATTGTGGCCGTAGTCGAACACGATCGTGGCGCCGTTGACGTCGAGCAAATTGAACCGCCCCGGCACCTGATCCGTGGTGGGTATGAACGTCTCCAGCCCGGTGCGAATCACCTCGACCGGAACGCCCAACGACCAGGTGGCCGCCGTGGCTGCCAGGGCGTTTTCCACCTGGAAGCGAACGCGCCCCTGATGCGTCAGCGGCACGCGATCCAGCGACAACAGCGGGAACTCGCGCTCCCCTTCCGCCACATGGATGGCGCCATCGCGGACGATCACGGCCCGATGTCCGGCCGCGCGCCAGGCGACGATCACCGGATGTTGCGGATCGAGAGCGAAGAAAATCACCGAACCGGGGCAATGCGGCTGCATCGCCGCGACCAACGGATCGGCCGCGTTGAGTACCGCCGCGCCGCCGGGGGTGACTGCTTCCACTACCACCCGTTTGACGCGCGCGAGCTGCTCTACCGTGTGAATATCGTTGAGCCCCAGATGGTCGCCATCGCCGATGTTCGTCACCACCGCCACGTCGCAGCGGTCGAAGCCCAGGCCTTCGCGAAGGATGCCGCCGCGGGCAGTTTCCAGCACGGCCGCTTCCACGCGCGGATTGCACAGCACCGAGCGGGCACTTTGCGGGCCGCTGCAATCGCCGGTGCTGATCCGCCGGGCGCCGAGAAAAATGCCATCGGTGCAGGTCATGCCGACCGGCCGGCCTGTTACGCCCAGGATATGGCTGATCAGCCGCGTGGTGGTGGTCTTGCCGTTGACGCCGGTGACCGCGGCGATGGGAATGCGGGCAGTCGCGCCGGCCGCGTAGGTGGTGTCGAGCACCGCTTCGGCCAAGTGACGCAGCACTTCGGCAGTCGCTCCGCCGCCGGTGGGCAACTGCGGCGCGCTCTCGACGTTCACAATCGCGCCGCTGGTTGCTTCCAGCGGCAAGCCGATGTCGCTGGTGGCGACGAGCACACCCGCCACGTCGAGTCCCAGCATCCGCACCGCTTCGCGAGCGTGCATGGCGACCGACGGATGGACCAATGCTGTGACTTCCAATACCGCGTGCGTTTGGTCCGCTGGCGTTGTTGGTGCGGCCGCCGTGGTGGCAGTGATCAAACGATCGCTGACGATGAACAGCCGGTACCACGAAGCGTCGGCTGCCACATCCGCTTGATCGGCCACGGGCACGCCGGCGGCGCTCAACAGCTTGCGGGCGGCGCTGAGATCGTCGGCCACGGTAATGGCGGCGGCCGAGGTGCGATCGGTTTGCAGGCGATGCAGGCGGTGCTGTCGTGCGCCGTGTCCTAGCTGCAACACGCCCTGCTCGCCGACCGGCTCGAGCGGAATATGTCGCGATCGGGCGGCGGTGCGAATGGCGGCGGTCAAGGAATTGTCTGAGAACTGCGCGGCGAGCGCATGGAGTGCGGCCAGTTGAGCCGGTTCGCTCAGCGGCCGGTTTTCCAGCACGGCGGTGACGACATCGACCGCAACCGCCACGGCCGTCTCGGCCACGGCGTGGTGCCGGCATTGAACGGCAATCTTCCACAGGCCGGGCTGCGAAGCAGGCTGGGCGCAGGCCACTTGCACGTCGTTGCCCGCTTCGACTTGCAGCAGCAGAGCGAATTCGCCCACCACTTCGGCCAGCGAAATGCCGGCGGCCAGACGCTGCCGGAGCCGTTCGCGTGCGGCGGGGACAATGCTGATTGGGACGGCGCTGACTGGGGAGGTGCTGGCCGGAGCAGTTCCGTGTTCGATCAACTTGGCCAGCAAGTCGTCGGCAAAGCGGCGACCGCTTTCCGTGCCGCCGACAGTCCCCTGTTGCATCGCGTTATTTTGCGAAACGCCGTGCCGCGGATCAATCTCCAACCAGACTTCGAGCATCGGGAGCGCGCCCCAGATGTTTTGTCCGCGGAGCTTAAGACTCTTCACGAATTGCATTTGTTCCTAGCCCGCGCGGGTGGCAATCAGCAGGATTGAGCCGCGCATTGAAAAGGTAAAAGTCGCTGCCTATGACCGGCCTACGGCCGCCCGCGACTTCTACAAGTGTGTGCCCCTTCGACGTACTTGCGTCACGAAAGTTTCCCGTGAGCTTACCTGTTTCGTATGTAACCAACGTGACATGCTTGACCTGTGGAATCCACCAACCTGCGGATGACCGTAACTGCGGCTACGGGATCGGCTGGTCTCAAATCAGAATGGCTCCCTGTCCGTCAGGGCCATCCGACCAGCGTGGATTCGACCGGTGCCGGCCGAATATGGAAGATGCGATTGCTCGCTGAAGATACCCTGCGTCGGGCCGCAGCGGTGCCGCGCCAGACGGACCAGATAGGATGTTGAGTAACCATTACTTTATCGCCGCGTCCCGGAGACAACTTGATACACCGCCACCAAAATGTATCGCTACCGAATTCGCCGCCGCACTACATTTCGTGCAGCTTGCCAATTCGCCTCTGCGCGCCCTCAATCTGCGCGACAGTCACTCCCTGCTCGAAAAGCCTGCTCGACAATAGTACGCCGAAAAACCTCGGCAGTATATCGCCACTCGTCACGAATTAACCGCGACATCATTGCCAGCACCTGCCTCGTCTGGCAAACTCGCTACGGTCGGACAGGCAGTGCGGGACAGTAACGTGTTGCTACACCGCCACATTTCATTGAACACCGTCCGAAAGCGTTCGCGCGGCAAAACCGCGAGGTGCGTGCCATTATCGCTGGATGGGGTGTAAATACCAGGGGTTTGGGGCGAATACACTGGTCGTAGAGTTCGCGTCGGGGAGGGGAATCGTCTTGTCCTAACCCGCTGTCTAACGTAGAGTTCCTGCGGCGCGCGACCCCTAAAACCTCTCCCACCCTACACCCCCCGAATGGCGGGTAATTTCTTTCCTTCGTCGTCTGGGACAGCCAAGACCGTGACCCCTTCTGCGAGCGATCCTGCGGCCAGTGCCGGTTCTTTGCCCCAGAGTTGGCGTCCCCCGGTCGAATCGCTGCTGGAGCCCGGCGAGGCGGTGCTGGCCTGGTTTCAGACCGATCTGGACGCCGACTTGCGGTTTCGCCAGTCGGTGGTGGTGCTGACCGATCGGCGGCTGCTCGGCACGGATCCCGGCGGAGTCGAAGATCGTAAGCCCGATCGGTCGATTGCCCGCCACGACGGCGCGGTGACGCGGACCGAGCAGTGGTACGCCTGGCGGATCGCCGCCGATCAGCGCTTGCTGCTCTCCGATCAAACCGGCGCGGGCACGCTGGAGCTGATGGGGCCGGAGCGGCGCCTGGCGTTTTGGCGGTTTACTTCGGCACGGTCGTCATCGGGCGGCGCGATCGTCAGAAAATTTGAATCGCTGCGGCAGCGCGATCCTGAAGCCATCGTGGCGCCGGTCGGCGGCGGCGTCTGCCCAAATTGTGGCCGACGGTTGGCGGCCGACGAAACCGAATGCCCCTCCTGCGCGCCGGCCGCGGCGCCTCCGGCGGCGAAATCACTGCTCGCGCTGATTCCGTTTGCCCGTCCGCGGAGCGGAATGATTCTGCTCGGTCTGGGCCTGACGATGGCCAGCACGGCCGTGTCGCTGCTGCCGCCGCTGCTGACGATCCCGCTGTTAAACAACGTGCTGATTCCCCACCACGCCGGGCAACCGCTAGACTACCGCCTCGTGGCCTGGTACCTGGCGGGGATGGCAGGAGCCAATCTGCTGGCCTGGCTGCTGGCCTGGGCGCGGACTTACGTGCTAGCCCATGTGAGCGAGCAAGTGGCCGCCGATTTGCGCAACCGGACGTACACCCACTTGCAGCGGTTGTCGCTGGAGTTTTTCGGCGGCCGGCGGACCGGCGACTTGATCTCGCGCGTCGGCAGCGATTCGGATCGGCTGTGCAATTTTCTCTCCGTGTCGCTGGTCGATTTCATTGCCGACGTGTTCATGTTCATCATGACGTCGATCGTCCTGCTCTCCATCGATCCCGTGCTGGCGATTGTGGTCTTGCTGCCGCTACCGCTGATTGCGTGGCTGATTCAGAATGTGCGCTTCCGGCTGCGGCACGGCTTCAGCCAGGGTTACGCCGCCTGGGGCGAAATGATCAGCGTGCTGGCCGACACGATCCCCGGCGTCCGCGTGGTGAAGGCCTTTGCCCAGGAGCAGCGCGAGATCGACCGCTTTCGCACCCGCAACGAGCATGTGCGCGTGGTGAACAATCGGGTGAATCGGGTGTGGTCGTTCTTCGAGCCCACGATCACGCTGTTTACCGAATTGGGCCTGCTGGTGGTCTGGCTGTGTGGCGCCTGGCGGATCGGCCACGACAGCATCAGCGTCGGCGTGCTGGTGGCGTTTGTGGCGTACATCAGCCGGTTCTATGGTCGGCTGCAATCGATGAGCCGGATGGTGGTTTCCACGCAGCGGGCGGCCGCGTCGGCGCATCGGATCTTCGAGATTCTGGACCGCGTGCCAAGCGTGCCCGAGCCCGCGCGCCCCGTGACGCCCGGCCGGCTGCGCGGCGAGATCGAGCTGTGCGACATCTGGTTTCGTTATGGCACCCGCACGGTGATCAAGGGGATCGACCTGAAGGTCCAGCCGGGCGAGATGATCGGCCTGGTGGGCCCCAGCGGTTCCGGCAAAAGCACGCTGATCAACCTGGTCTGCCGGTTCTATGACGTGGCCCAAGGAGCGATCCTGGCGGACGGCGTCGATATCCGGTCGTTCCCGGTCTCCGAGTTCCGCCAGAACATTGGCATCGTGCTGCAGGATCCGTTTTTGTTCTTCGGCACGATTGCCGAGAACATCGCCTACGGCCGGCCCGACGCTTCGCGAGAAGAAATTGTCGCCGCGGCGCGGGCGGCCCACGCCCATGAGTTTATCTTGAAGCTCTCCGACGGCTACGATTCCCTGGTGGGCGAGCGGGGGCAGTCTCTCTCTGGCGGCGAGCGGCAGCGGATCTCGATCGCCAGGGCGTTGTTGATCGACCCACGAATTTTGATCCTCGACGAGGCGACGTCGTCGGTCGATACGGAAACCGAGTGGTTGATTCAGCAGGCGCTGGAGAACCTGATCCGCGGGCGGACGACGATTGCCATCGCGCATCGGCTCAGCACGCTGCGGCGGGCCGACCGTCTGGTGGTCATGGAAAATGGCCAGGTCAGCGAGATCGGCAGCCACGACGAGCTGCTGGCCAAGAGCGGCACGTACACCCGGCTGTATCGGGCCCAGTTGCAGTCGGCCGCGGAAGAAGATGTGGCGCCGGCGGTGCCGGAAGTGGCAAAGGTGGCGGTGGTGGACTAAATTTTTTCACCACAGAGACACAGAGGCACAGAGAAGAAGTAATGACCAATGACCAAGATTCCAATCTCCAATAACCTCTTGGAGATTGGAATCTTGGTGATTGGAGATTCGTCTCCCTTCCGTCTCTGTGCCTCTGTGTCTCTGTGGTTCAACAGTTTGTAAACGACCATGACCGATAAATCCTTGGCCCACGCGAATCTTCCCTTCTCGCTGCATCGCGACCCGTTTGGGCGGTTGGTGCTGGTCGATCACGACGGGCATGCGCACGAAGGGGTGACCGTCATCCGCGCGTTTCCCATTTCCGATCCGCACCGCATGGTGTCGATCGTCGACACGGCCGGGCACGAATTGGCGCTGGTCGAAGACTTGGAAAACGTCGACGCCGACACGCGGCTGACCGTGCTGCAAGAGTTGGCCCGCCGCGAGTTCCTGCCGCACATTCAGCGAATCCTGGGCGTGTCGGGCCGCATCGAGCCGTGCGAATGGCGCGTCGCCACCGACCGGGGCGAGCACCGGTTCGTGATCTCCGCCTATGAAGATGTGCACCGCTTCGGCCAACACGGCGCCCTGGTAATCGACGGCGAAGGGACCCGCTACCTGATCCCCGACGTGCGGCAGCTAGACCGCGCGAGCCGGCGGCATTTGGAAAGGTACTTGTGAGCGGTCTGGCGCTAGCCACCGGTCCATAGGGTACGGCGCGAACTGTGGGACCGGCGGCTAGCGCCGAACCGCTCACGGGGATGCACAGAAGCTATACTCTTCACAGCGCCATCTTGTCGCTGGCCAGTGCCGTTGCCAGCGGCGTATTTTGCTTCGCATGGCCATAGCGAATGCAATCGTTGGCGTGCTGCTGCGCGGCGGAGAGCAGGGATTGCGCCGCCGGATCGCGTTCGTGGAAGAACGCGTTTTCCAGCAGGCCAATCGATGACTTTCGCAGCAGCAGCACGATGAATTTGACAACCTGCTCCCGCGGCGGATCGGCCTGCCCCCAATAGCCGCGCCAGCCGTTGGGCCAACCGGTTTGCAGCAACGAGATCCATTCGGACTCGATGCTCCTGGCAAGCCACTTAGCACTTGCCCCTTGGTCTCGTTCGCGCAACTCGTGGAAAAATGCGTTCCAGTCGATCCCGCATAGCCCGGCACATCGTGTGGCCAAATAGAGACGCCAATCATCTTGCGACAGCCAATATTGAATCCACGCGGCAAGCCATCCCTCGATCGCTCGGATTTCAGCCATCGGCCAACTGCGCCAATGATGATCATTGAGCAGTCGCGCCAAGTACTCACTGAGCCAGGGGGCTGAATCCCGTAGCGACATGTCCAGCGCTACGCGCGGCAAGAAGTAGCGAATGGCCGCCAGGCAAGACTCCTCAGGGCCGCCAAGAGCAACGCTATGCCAGCAGAAGTCTTCGTATTCTGCTTCACTAAGTTCCCACACGGAATTGGTGAGAGTAGCGCTCGAATCATGAGTGGACATGCCATCCGCCCAATGGCGCGAACCGGGCGACCGGCCAAACACGCGGGTCAACTCGTTGATCGCATCATCGAGAATGGGAAACCCGGTATTTGGTTTCACGGCAGGCATCCAGAATCGCGATGCTAATCCCCCGCTGGCGCCCGGCTCACATCACTCAGCCAAAATACCGCACCGCATTCACAAACACCGCCAGTCCGTCTCCTACCGGCCCTGCTTCGCCGCGGGTCCAGCGGGGGTGGTGGGTGGGGTCTAGGTGACGCTCGGGGTGGGGCATCAGGCCGAAGACGCGGCCGGTGTCGTCGCACAGGCCGGCGACTAAGAGTTGCGAGCCGTTGGGGCACTGGGGATACGGCACCGCGTCGGAGCGACCGGCGGCGTCAACGTAGCGCAGGGCCAGTTGGCCGTTTTGATCCAGCCGGCCGAGCGTATCCGCATCGCGCGTGATGAACTTCCCTTCGGCGTGGGCGACCGGCAGGTACATTCGCTCGATGCCGCGCAGGAAGACGCACTTGTCGCCGCGCACCGCCAGATTCACCCAGCGGTCTTCGAACTTGCCCGAGTCGTTCCAGGTGAGCGTGGCCGGGGCCTGCGGGGCGCCGGCAGCGGCTGAGTTGTTCGCGGCACTGTCCGCCAGATCGGGCAGCAGCACGCCCGACTTGATCAGGATTTGCAGCCCATTGCAGATGCCCAGGATCAGCTTGCCGGCGTCACGGAATTGCTGAATCGCGTCGGCCAGGTGGTGGCGGATCTGGTTGCCCAGGATGCGGCCGGCGGCGATGTCGTCGCCGTAGCTGAACCCGCCCGGGATGCACAGCACCTGATACTGCGCGACCAGCGCCGGATGCTCCCGCAGCCGCTGCACGTGCAGCACGTCCACCTGCGCGCCGGCCGTCTGGAAGGCAAACGCGGTCTCGCCGTCGCAGTTGGTGCCAGGGGCTCGGAGGATCAGGACGCGGGGGGGCATTGGATTGTGGATTGCGGATTTTGGATTGAGGATTGGAAGTCTGTTTAGCCGCGACTCGAAGAGGAGCGCGTTTGGTGGAACATGGATTGTAATTTTACCATCGCAGCGGGGCTTGCCAGGATTCTTTTAACTCCGCCAGGGAGAGGTCGATTACGCTAGCTCCATGGAGCCCGGTGATTTGCAGGCGGTTGGTGGCGACGACTTCGCCGATCGCGTTGAGCGGCACGTTGTCGCCGCCGAGCGATTCAAACTCCTTCGCTTTGTCGCGCGGGACTTCGCACAGGAACCGCGTGTTGGACTCGCTGAACAACAGAGTTCGATCATCCTTCACATCGCTTGAAATGGGAACGCGGTCAAGCTTCAGCTTGGCCCCCAATCCGCCGGCGAAGGCCATTTCGGCGGCGGCTACGGCGAGGCCCCCTTCGCTCAGGTCGTGGCATGCCCGCACGAGGCCGGAGTGGATGGCCCGGTGAATCATGGCGAATGTCTGCTTGGCCTGCACGGGATCGACGCGCGGCACTTGCCCACCGGTCAGGTTGTGGACGAGCGAATAGTGCGAGCCCCCCAGTTCGTTCCTCGTCGCGCCAACCAGGTAAAGCACGTTGCCCGGCTGTTTGAGGTCCATCGTCACGGCGCGGCTGACGTCGTCGATTTGCCCCAGGGCGCTGATGAGCAGCGTCGACGGGATGGCGATCGTCTGCCGCGTTCTGTCGGCGTCGACATAGCTGAACTCGTTGTTCAGGCTGTCCTTGCCGCTGATGAACGGCGTGCCAAG
>JAIOQB010000018.1 GCA_021413585.1 Planctomycetia bacterium | reverse complement strand
AACACGTTCAGGAAAAGGTCGGGCCGGCCGTCGCGCACATTCAAGTGCTGCGGGTCGATGAACGGAAAGCTGATTTTAAAACCTGTGGCGTAGACGATCACGTCCACCGGCTCCTCGCTGCCGTCTGCGAAGCAGACGCTGTGCGGCTTCAGTTCCGCCACGTCCGGCTTGGGGCGGATGCGGCCGTGCCCCAGGTAATAGTAAAGCTGCGAGTTGATGATCGGATGCGTTTCAAGCAACCGATGATCGGGTGCGGGAAGACCGACGCGGCTTGGTGGGCCGAGCGCCAGCCGGACCAGGGCTCGCGTGATGATTCTTCGCAGCCACAGCGGCACGCGCCAGCGGAGCAGCCGCTCGCCGCATTCGTCGATCGGCTTGCCATGCAGAAACTTCGGCAAGTAGTGGTAGCCGCGCCGCACGCTGTGGAGCGTGTGCGCGGCGTGCTGGGCCGACTCGACGGCGATGTCGCAACCCGAGTTGCCTCCGCCGATGACGAGCACCCGACGGCCGGCGAGAACGTCGGGCGTCTTGTACTCCGCCGAATGGAGCATCGGCCCGGCAAACGTGCCTGGATACTCGGGCCGCCGGGGATCCCAGTTGTGCCCGTTGGCGATCACGACGCCCCGGTAGCGGACGCGCCGGCCATCGGAAAGCGTGGCCTGCCATCCGTCATCGACGGGCTCCAGGCGTGTGAGCGATGTATTGAATGTGATCGTTTCGTACAGCCCGAAGTGCCGGGCGTAGTTGCGCAGATACGCCAGCGCCTGCTCGTGGCTGGGGTATTCGGGATACTCCGCCGGCATCGGGTAGTCGATGAACTCGGTGAGCCGCTTGGACGAGATCAGGTGCGTCGAGCGGTAGATGCTGCTGGCCGGCTTGCCGTAGTACCAGTTGCCGCCGACGTCGTCCTCGCGCTCCAGGCAGTCGTACGGGATGCCGGCCGCACGGAAGTTCTTGGCCACCGCGAGCCCCGACGCACCCGCGCCGACGATCAAATAGCGAGCTTGCGCGTCGTGTTTGACCACATGCCTGTCGATCACGTGCGCCATTTCAACCCGGGTGTTACCGGCGGCTAGCGCCGATCCGCTTACCGGCGGCTAGCGCCGAGCCGCTCACGCGCATGATGGTGAGCTGTACGGCGCTAGCCGCCGGTTTTTTCACATGACTACGGAGCGGGAGCCGGTGCCGGTCCAGGCGGCGCCGGAGCCGGCGCAGGGGCCGGACCGGGCGGCAGGCCGGGGAGCGCGCCGGGGCCCGGATGCTGGCGTTGGCGGGCTTCCTCGTCGGCGATCATCTGTTGCAGCTCGGCGATGTTCGCCTGCACGCGCGATTGGCCGAGCGCGGCCCCCTTGGCCAGCATCTGCGGCGTCTTGGTGATGACCTTCTGGCCGAGCGGAGTTTCGTAGAAGGCGGTCATCTTCTTGATTTCGTCTTCGTTGAACTCCTGCATATAGATCTTGGTCATGTCGGGCTCGATGGTGGCCCAGTTCATGTGCTTGCGGAGGAAGGCGGACATCACGCCGCGGAAACGGGCGATAGCCGGATTGACGTGGACTTGCTGCTCGATCATGGCGTCGATCGACTTGCCCATCATCTCTTCCATGTGCATGACTTTGAACAGCTGGTGGACCGCGGCGGCGTGGCTGCTGTCGGCCTTGTCGTCGGGCGCCTTGGCATCAGGTGCCTTGGCGTCGGCCGGTTTAACTTCAGGGGCTTTGATGTCGTCGGCGGCCAGGCTGTGTTGTGCCAGCAGCGCGAGTGCCAGCAGGGACGCGATCGCAACGAGTCGGTTCATCGGTCTATCTCCTCAGTTCGTGGGGCTGTCCACCCAGCGACCTGATGGCTGCTCTGAGGTGGCCTGCGGTGCAACCGCAACGGCGGGGGGTGCCAGCACGTCTTTTGGCACCGCCTACGGGAAGTTCCCGCCAGGGCTACGAGCTTTGATGGTCGGAGTTATGGGGCGAATTGTCAACGGGACTGCACTGGAAAGCAGGGCACGGGGACTACTGTCCCTGCCCGTGTCTGGTAGTTTGGCGAATGCGGCCTTGGAGGGACTGTCCCCCTGGCCGCTCACGCCGTGTACACGCAGGGGGACGGTCCCTTACTTCGCTGCGCGAAGTGGGACAGTCCCCAGCCGTCCGCGGCGGTTTACCTCAACTCGCCCCCCTGGGCGGGCCGAAGAGATTTTGGGGAAACTTGAATTTGACGATCTTGAGGGCTAGGATGCCCAGCGCCGGCAGGAGGATTCTGCCGGCCCCGCCAGTTGGGCAACCGCTTCAGGACGAACCAATCACCACGAGTCAGGCCATGCTGCAATCGCCCCGGTACTTATCGTGCGCCTGTACGAGCCCGGCTTAACGCCGGAGCCGGTTGCGTGTTGCTGTGTGCCCGTTTTCTTGCTCGTTTTTGCGCCCCGTTGGATCGCGCCGTTCGGTCGCCAATTCTGTGGCCCCGGTAGTCGCCGATCCAGTCCTGGGGACGCCAGGAGTTGCCCGCCATGGCTTCCGATCTTCGCCGCAAAGAACAGTTGCCGGCCCTGACCGCCCAAATCGTGGAGACTTACTCCACGGTCCCGGCGATTAGCCACCTGGGGCATTGCCCGCTGCCGAATTACGACATCATCATCGGCTGCTGCGAGGACCTCAAGGAGATCATCTACCCGGGCTACCGGCGCCGCGAGGGGCTACATCTGGGGAATGTCACGTATCATGTGGGCGACCTGATCGACAGCCTGCACGACAAGCTCACCCAGCAGATTGCCCGCGCGCTGCGGCACGAGGCGGGGGTGACGCTCGATTGCCAGGAGAAGACCGACCACGAGGCCAAGGCCCAGGCCATGGCAATCACGTTCCTGGAGCGCCTGCCCGACATCCGCCGCGCGCTGGCGATGGATGTGCAGGCCGCGTTCGAGGGGGATCCGGCCGTGGAGCGCGTGGACGAGGTGATCTTCTGCTACCCGGGTTTGGAGGCGGTGACGATCTACCGCCTGGCGCACGAGATGTATCAGATGGAGATTCCGTTCATCCCGCGGATGATGTCCGAATGGGCCCACGCCCGGACCGGCATCGACATCCATCCTGGGGCCAAGATCGGCACCCATTTCTTCATCGATCACGGCACCGGCGTGGTGATCGGCCAGACGTGCAAGATCGGCAACCATGTGAAGCTCTACCAGGGCGTGACGCTCGGGGCCTTGAGCTTCCAGGTGGACGACGACGGGCAACTCCTGCGCGGCGACAATGTGAAGCGGCATCCCACGATCGAAGACCGCGTGGTGATCTACGCCAGCGCCACGGTGCTGGGCGGGCTGACCGTGATCGGGCATCACAGCGTGATCGGCTCGAGCGTCTGGCTGACGCGGAGCGTGGCGCCGTATACGACGGTGGTCATCGAGAAGCCGAAGCTGCGGATGCGCAGCGAAGCGGTGGATGAGTTGGCGGCGGAAGCGAACTACGAGATATAAGCTATCGGCTGTCAGCTTTTGCATAGAGTTCGTTCTACGCAAAAGCATTGGTCATTGGGATTTGGACATTGGACGTCCTCTATCCTTCCATCGCCCGCAGCGCTTCGGCCAGCAGCCGCCGCACGCGCACGAACTCGAGGTCGAGTTCCTCGCACAGCCGCTCCAGGTTTGCGCGGCGGATGTCGTCCGACGGGCGGCGGAGCTTCAAGATGCGCGGCTCGGGCTGGACCGTGGTCGCGGCGTCGATCCGCAGCCGACGCGCCGGGCCGTCGGCCAATCGCTGCCGCGGCGCCAGGTCGGTGGGATTGGCCGGCTCGTCGATCTCGATCAGTCCGAGTACGGGTGGGGGGGTCTTGAGCATTGCTTTGAGAGTCCTTCCGCCGAAGGTGGTTGCTTCGGGAGCCTGCCAAGGTGAATCGGCCGGATCAAGCGGCCATCGTTAGGGGGCCAGTATCAGTTCGCTGTAGTGCCGCCATGGGGGAGGCTGAATCGCCACCTGCCGTTTTCCATTTCGCTGCCTCCCTCCGCGCTCTTGCCCCTCGTTGCCCATGCCGTGCGGCCGGTCGTGCCCGTGGAACACTCGCAACTCGGCGCGGGGCGCTTCCACGTCCTGCCGCCACATCCGCTGGGCCAGCACGGTGGGGACCACCACGTCCGAGTCGGGCGTGGCGATGGTGCCGCTGAGGTCAACCGGTTGAATGTGGACGCGAAACTCAAACGGCCCGGTCCGGATCCGGGCCTGGTTCCACAGCGCCACGTCGCGCACCGGGCGGCCATCGACGGTTAGTTCCGGCTCGAAGCCCAGGTGCCGCAGCGTCACGCCGTGCGGGCCGAGCAGGAAGTAGCCATGCACCTCTTCAAATTGGGGGTCCCCCAGCACCAGGTCGCACTCGCGTCCCGCGCCGAAAATGTACGTGGACTCGCTGATCCGCCGCACCCGATTGCGGGCCCTGCCGCAGGTGATCTCCAGATCGACCTGTGGCAGTTTGGCGAGGTAATGCGGAGCGGAGATGTTGTGCGGATCGTGCGAGCGCTTGATCATGGGCTTGGGTGCGACTCAAAGGTGCCGGGCGGGGGCGAACGTGGAGGGGAGCAGGCCTGACGTGCCTCGAGGTGAAGACAGACCGGGGTCCAAGCGTTAATTCGGTAACTGCCCGCGGCGAAGCCCAGTCAGAGTGCCGCGCGAAGCCGCAGAATGCGATCGGCGGTTCAGGTGGACGCAATTGGCGAAGATAATTCGCCGGGGCGCGGAGGTGGCACGGGGACTGTCTCCGTCCGTTTGCGGTAGTTTGGCGAGTGCGGCTTCCGAGGGGACTGTCCCCCTGGCGCCGCGAGCGGTGTTTGCGAAGAGTTCAAAACGACGCAGGGGGACAGTTCCCAGCGCAGATGGTTGCGGCGCGGTCACCGCTCCGTGCCGGTATGGGTAGGAGGGATATCTCCAGGGGGACAGTCCCGGCGGACGGTTCCGGGCAGCGAATCAGTGCGCCGCTTTCGCCCGGCGGGCGACGCGTAGCTGGGCCCGCGCGGCGGTCACCTGGCGGTCGCGGAGGTCCATCAACTCGGGGGTGCCGGTCGGCTTCAGGCGGGCGGCGGCGAGTAGTTCCTCGGCCACGGCCGGGTCGAGCTTCTCGGCCGGGATGGCCCGGCTGGTCAGTACCGAGACGAAATTGCTGGAGACCTCGACGAACCCACCATCGACGTAGTAGCGGACGGTGCGGTCCCCCTCGCGGAGCCGCAGCTCGCCAAACCCCAGCCGGCCAATCATCGGCGCCCTGCCCGGGGCGATGCCGATCTCGCCGTCGTACAGCGGCAGAGCGACAAACTGGGCCGGCGTCTTCAGCACGGTGGCCTCAGGCGTTACGACCATCACCTCAAGCACGCCATCAGGGCTGGTCACGTCGACACCGTCTTCAAGGGGTTGCTTGACCATGGTTTTGGGCTTTCAGCGATCAGCTTTCAGCCGTCAGATTTAATGTAGGGTACGCGCAGCGTACCGATTTTGCGGACTTAATATACTGGTACGCTGCGCGTACCCTACAACTCTCACTGCCTATAGCCGACAGCCGATAGCTGACAGCCTACTTCTGCTGCATCCTCTTCGCCTGCTCTTCCGCCTGCTCGATCGCACCGACGTACATGAAGGCCGTTTCCGGCAGGTGGTCCCACTTGCCGTCGCAGATTTCTTCGAAGCTGCGGATCGTGTCGGCCAGCGGAGTGTTTTCCCCTTTTTTGTTGGTGAACTTTTCGGCCACCATGAAGGGCTGCGACAGGAATCGCTCGATGCGGCGGGCCCGATGCACCACCAGCTTGTCCGACTCGCTGAGTTCATCCACGCCCAGGATGGCGATGATGTCTTGCAGTTCGCGATACCGCTGCAGCGTGCGCTGCACGCGGCGGGCGATGGCATAGTGCCGCTCGCCGACGTATTGCGGATCGAGAATCCGGCTCGAGGAGGCCAGCGGATCGACCGCCGGGTAAATCCCCTTTTCCGTGATCGAACGTTCCAGGTACAAGAACGCGTCGAGCTGGCCGAACGCCGTAGCGGGGGCCGGGTCGGTGGGGTCGTCGGCCGGCACGTACACCGCCTGCACGCTGGTGATGGCCCCCTTGTCGGTCGAAGCGATCCGTTCCTGCAGCGCGCCCATTTCCGTGGCCAGCGTGGGCTGATAACCCACCGCGGACGGCATGCGGCCCAACAGCGCCGACACTTCGCTGCCGGCCTGCGAGAAGCGGAAGATGTTGTCGACGAACAACAGCGTGTCCTTGCCGGTTGTGTCGCGGAAGTATTCGGCCATCGTCAGTGCCGAGAGGGCCACGCGGAGACGTGCGCCGGGGGGCTCGTTCATTTGGCCGAACACCATGCACGTTTGCTCGATGACGTAGCGGCCGGTGGTGCCGATTTCCGTTTCCTGCATTTCCAGCCACAGGTCGGTCCCTTCGCGCGTTCGCTCGCCGACGCCGGCGAATACCGAGTAGCCGCCGTGAGCACTGGCAATGCGCGCGATCAGTTCCTGCAGAATCACGGTCTTGCCCAACCCGGCCCCGCCGAACAGCCCGGCCTTGCCGCCGCGGACGAATGGGGTGAGCAGGTCGATGACCTTGATGCCGGTGGGGAACAGATCCGTAGTCGTGGAGAGCTTGCTGACCGGGGGCGCGTCGCGATGGATCGGCCAGCGCTCCTTGGCGTTGACGGGGCCGCGGTCGTCAATCGGCTCACCGAGCAGATTGAACACGCGTCCCAGCGTTGCTTCGCCGACCGGCACCGAGACAGGGGCGCCGGTATCGACGCAATCCTGGCCGCGGATCATGCCGTCGGTGCCGCCCAAGGCCACGCAGCGCACCTTGCCGCCGCCGAGGTGTTGCTGCACTTCGCCGGTAAGGTTCAGATCGACTCCCTTGTGCTGGGAGACCACCTTCACGGCGTTGTAGATGTTGGGCAAGTGGTTTTCTGGAAATTCGGCGTCGAACGTCGAGCCGATGACCTGCGTGATGCGACCGACGTTGCTTTTCGTGGCAGTTGTGGTGGCCATGATAGTTGTTGCACGTTCTCTGGTGGTTGTTGCGGTGGATGACGTCGCGCTTCCCTGCGGGGCGCGGCTAAACATATTGATTCGTTAATTCTTGAGCGCTTCGACCCCTCCCATGACTTCCAACAATTCGCCGGTGATCTGCGACTGCCGGGCCCGGTTGTAGCTCATTGCCAGGTGGTGGATGATGTCGTCGGCGTTCTCGGTGGCGCTCTTCATGGCCACCATGCGGGCAATCTGTTCGCTCACGGCCGCGTCGAGGAAGCACTTGAACAGCTTGAGCCGGAAGCTGGCCGGCACGACTTCTTCCAGAATCGCCTGGGCCGAGGGCAAGAACTCATACGTTGCGCTGCGGCGATTGGACGGCTTGCCCCGCGCATCGGGTTCCTTCTTGGCGCTCTTTGCACCCTCGGGCGTGCTCAAGGCGAGCGATGCCAGCGGCAGCAGCGTTTCGACCGTGGCGATCTGCCGCGAGACGTTCAGGAACCGCGTGTACACCACGTCGAGCCGGTCCAACTCGCCGGCGGCGTACGCTTCCAGATAGCGATTGGCCAGCAGCTCGACTTCCTCGAACCGGGGCTTGTCTTCAAAGTGCGTGTACGATTCGCTCATTGGGATGCTGCGGAATTTGAAGTACGAAATCCCGCGCTTGCCGGAGACTTCCAGCCGCACGTTGGCTCCGCTGCGCTGCAGTTCGCCAAACCGTTCGTTGCCCGCTCGCAGCACGTTGCCGTTGTAACCGCCGCACAACCCGCGGTTGGCGCTAAGTACCAGCACGGTGGCGTTCTTGGTCGTCTCGCGCCCCTGCAGGAGCGGATGCGAAAGCTCCAGGCCGCTTTCCGCCAGATCGGAGACCAGGGCCGTGATCCGCTCGGTGTATGCAGTGGCCGCGCCGGCGCGGTCCATGGCCTGCTTGAATCGCGCGGTGGCGATCAGCTCCATGGTCCGCGTGATCTTGCGGATGTTCTTGATCGACTTGCGTCGCTTGTCCAGCGCTCGGGCTTTGGCCATCGCCTACTTCACCAATCGTGTAGCGTGGGTGCTTGCACCCACGAGTGGTTCATGGTGGGTGCCAGCACCCATCCTACGGATCTACTTCACCAATCGCAGGGCTACGGGATATCGAAATCGCTCGCCGTTGCTCGCCTGCACCGCGGCCAGCAGGCAGAGCGCCAGGTTGGCCAATGACAGGAGTGGGAACAACGCCCAAAAATACCACCAAATCCACATCATGATCGACAGCACGAAGTACGCCAGCGCGATCGTGATCTGAAAGTTCAACGCTTCTTTCGCCTGATCTTCCACGAACGGATGCGAATCCTTCTTCAATACCCAAATCAACAGCGGCCCGACGAAGCTGGAAACAATGCCAAGCAAATGCGCGAGCATCGCCAGGTTGCGGGCGTTCGGATCCGACTCAATCCCCGGCAATGCCGACATTGGCGGCTCCGGCGGCGCGGCGCCCGATGTGCCGCCGCTGGAAAAGCCCGAACCGGCCGACGCATGCGGCGCAGGAGGTTCCGGCCGTCGCACGGGCGGCGCACTCTGCAGCGGAATGTCGTCGGACGGGTCGTCCATGGAAGCGGCTTTCAGCTATCGGCTGTCGGAT
>JAIOQB010000455.1 GCA_021413585.1 Planctomycetia bacterium | reverse complement strand
GTTTGAAGAAGAGTGCGACGCCCTGATCAACAAGGAAAAGGTTAACGCCCAGGCGATTGAGCTGGCTGAGAACGTGGGAATCGTGTTTGTCGACGAGATCGACAAAGTCGTGGCCAGCGACGGCTCGCGCGGGGCCGACGTGTCGCGCCAAGGGGTGCAGCGTGACTTGCTGCCGATCGTCGAGGGAACGACCGTCCAGACCCGGTACGGCTACGTAAAGACCGATCACATTCTGTTTATCGCCGCCGGAGCGTTTCATCGGGCCAGGCCCAGCGATCTGATGCCCGAGTTGCAAGGCCGGTTTCCGATCCGCGTGGAATTGACCGACCTGACCAAGCAAGACTTCATTCGCATCTTAACGGAACCCAAAGGGGCGCTAACGAAGCAGTACGCCGCCTTGATGGGCACAGAAAACGTAGAGATCGTCTTTACGGACGACGCGGTCGATGCACTGGCCAGCTACGCCTTTCAGGTCAACCAATCAACGCAGAACATCGGCGCCCGGCGGTTGTACACAATCATGGAACGGATGCTGGAAGAATTGTCGTTCGAAGCCCCCGACATGAAGCAGGGCCGCGTTGAGATCAACGCCGCCTATGTCCGCCAGCGGCTGGAAAGCGTGACGCAGGATGAGGATTTGAGCCGGTTTATTTTGTAAAAGTTTGCTGAGCCTTTTTGTGGAGGATGATTGAGGTCAAGCCCTCGCCATACAAGACGAGTTGGTACGTTGCTCAGGCCTGTTATCGAATCATGCCGAAGGCATGCAACTCCCCAGCCCAGGGTAAGCCGAACGCGAGTTTACGAGCGTCGGCGCCACCCTGGGTTTCAAATTGCGATTCAATATGCACTCTGAAAGAGTGCCACAACGGACGCACCTAGATGATTGTGCTACATCGGATTGATTGCGATGGCCATGTTGTAGCACCCCTTCAGGGTGCAGGGCGAAAAAGCATTCATCCACCCAGGGTGGCGTTCAGGTTTGCACTGCTCACCTGACCTTACCCTGGGCTGGAGAGTTCAACGCTTTCAGCGTTAGTGAATGCAGTTCGGCCTCGCGTGACTAATTACCTCGCATGCTCTGCCAACAATGCTGGGGCGTTGCCCCAGGCACCCGCCCTTCACTCCCACCCAAGCAGTCATCATGAGATTCGCCCTGCTGGGGATCGATGCCGAGGTGCTGCCGCTGGTGCGGGCAATTGCGGCGAGCGACGGGCATCAGCTTGTCTGGTTTGATCCGCAGTTGGCCAACAACGAGGGGGACAATCCCTTATCTTCGCTGCGCAAAGATGGGACAGTCCTCTTAGCTGATGCCGTTTACCAACTGGCTCCGCTGGCGCAGCGCGGCGGGGATTGGCTGCCGCTGCTGGGGAGCAGCGTGGCGGATGCGGTGATCGTTGCCGGCCGGTCGGATGACGCCGCCCGGTTTGAGCAGCTTCGCCGGCTTGTTCAAGAACGGGTATCAGTCGTCGTGTCGCACCCGATCACGTTCTCTGTGCTGGAAGCTTACGAACTGGAGATGCTGCAATCAGAGGCCCGCGCGCCGCTCGTGCCGCTGCTGCCGATGCGGTGGATGCACGAGACGCGTTGGCTGGCGCAGTTAGTTCAAGCGGGCCGCGAATCGTCAACCGACCGCGCGCCGCTGGGCCCGATCGACCAAATCATCTGGCAGCGTCAACTCACTGACCGCAGCCGCACCGGCGTGCTAGGGCAACTGGCCCGCGACGTGGACACGCTGCGTGTTCTCTGCGGCGAAATCAACGAAGTCGCGGCGCTGGGGTCCACCGCTTCGGCAATTGCTGATCCCGAGGACGTTAGTTCGCTGGTCGTGCAAATGACCGGCCCCGGTGGCGTGTTGATTCGCTGGTCGGTCGCACCTGCTTTGCACACCGCCGGCGGTGTGCTGAGCCTCGTCGGCCGCCGCGGCCGGGCGGATTGGAATATGCCGCGCGCTGACAACGTTGCGTCGTGGACGCTGGCGATTCGCACTAGCGACGGCGCGACCGTTCCGCCGCCACCGGCTCCGCCCACGTCGACAACACTCTCGCCGTTCTATTCTTCCACAACGCCGCCTGAAATATTCTTGGCCGACCAGGTGGCAAAGCGGATCGAAGAAACGCTCCTCGGCCAGTCCTCACCCACCGGCCCCACCTGGCCCGACGCCACGCGCAGCCTCGAACTCGTCGAAGCGGTCGAAAAGAGCCTCAAGAAAAAACGCACCATCAGCCTCCGCTTCGAAGGGCGCGGCGAAACGGCGGCGTTCAAAGGGACGATGGCCTCCGTCGGCTGTGGATTGCTGATCGCGTCGATGGGGCTGACGGTGTGTGCTGTCATCGCGCTGGGGATTGCCAGCCGCACCGGCGCGCAGGGAGTCGTCAACGTGCTGAAGTGGTGGCCGGCCGGATTGCTGGCAATGCTGTCGATCTTTCTCGTGCTACAACTGCTGCGATTCATCATTCCAAGTGACGGGCCTGGCAACAAAAACTCCAGCGAAAAGTTTTCTGGCGAAACGGCCCGCGAGGGCCGCAATGCCTTCTTCAACGAGCGCGGCGACGATGGGCCGCCGTCCCCTGCGTAAGTTGGGTAGGTTGTTCCGGCGGCACCTCTCCACCGTCAAGGGGCGCGCCGTTTCAGACCGATTTACACCTCACGTTGCCGCAGCTTGCGCCTACGGCATAACCGCGCCCCTGTCGTCAGGAGACGTAGCGTGCTGCAGGCGTTTTGCTTCACCGCCCGATCGCATGACCGGCAACGGATCTGCCCGACGCCGGCCAGGGCGCCCCGGCTCGGCCTACTGCTGTTGATGTCGCTGGCCGCCTGCTGCTGGCAATCCGCCAACGCCGGCGCCGCGATCTCCGCGAACCGCCGCAACACCACGGTCACCGCGGTGGAGAAGGTTCGCCCTTCGGTCGTCAACATCCGCGGCCAGAAGATGGTGGGCAGCGGCGATGCGGCCCCCGGCCACCCCGACGCCCTGCGCCGCGTCAACGGCATGGGGACCGGCGTGATCATCGACCCGCGTGGGTACATTGTCACCTGCTTCCACGTGGTGGACGGCGTGACCAAGATCCAGGTGACGCTCTCAGACGGCAGCGGCTATCAAGCCCGCATGGTGTGCCGCGACGCGACCACCGACTTGGCCGTGATCAAAATCGACGCCGGCGACCGCGAGCTGCCGGTGATCGACATCGGCACCTCCAGCGACCTGATGAACGGCGAGACGGTGATCGCCGTGGGCAACGCGTTCGGATATGAAAACACGGTCACACAGGGAGTCGTTAGCGCCCTGCACCGTTCGGTGCAGGTGAGCGACACGCAAAGCTATTACGACCTCGTGCAGACCGACGCCGACATCAATCCGGGCAACTCCGGCGGGCCGCTGGTGAACGTCGACGGCCAGATGATCGGCATCAACGTGGCGGTGCGTGTCGGGGCGCAAGGGATCGGCTTTGCCCTGCCGGTCGACAAGGTGATGCAGATCACGGCCGACCTGCTGAGCGTGAAGCGAATGGACCACACCTGGCACGGCGTGGTCGCGGCGCCCACCTCGGCCGATGGAGGCCTGCTGGTCGATCAGGTCGAGACGAGCAGCCCTGTGGCTCAGGCGGGCCTCCAGCCGGGGGACGTGATCACCGCAGTGGGGCGTTCGACCGTGCAACGCCCGCTCGATCTGGAACGGGCATTGCTGGGAAAAAGGGTAGGCCAGGAGGTTGAGTTGGCCGTGCGAAGGGACAAGAAAGAGGTCAAATTGACATTCGCCTTGACGTCGCTTCCCAAACAGCCTATTACCGTGGCCGATCGCTCTTGGACGTTGCTGGGGCTGAAGCTCGATTCGGTCTCGGCCGATGAGTTCCGCCGGCTCCACAGCCGCTATCGGGGCGGGCTGGTGGTGACCGACGTTCGCGAGGATAGCCCCGCCGCCCAGCAGGGAATCCAGCGCGGCGACGTGTTGGTCGGAATGCATGTGTGGGAAACGGTGTCGCTGGAAAACGTGGGCTATGTGCTTTCGCGAGAAGACTTGTCTACTTTGGAACCTTTGAAATTCTTCATTCTCCGCGATGGTCAAACGCTGTACGGGCATTTTTCGCTCGCGGCGGACACGGCCCGGCAGACGGCACGCAAGTAATGCGGGCCGGGCGTTGGCCGTTGATTATTGGGGGCTGACTTAGTCATAATTGAAACCACCACGCAGCGCGGCAGCCGCGCGTGAAAACCCATGTTTCCTCCTCCGGCGAATTCGAGCGTCGCCAACCTATGGAATCCCAGTTCCTCGGCTGGCTCCGCTCTCGGCTTCCGGAGTCCCCATGGCTCCGGCTGGGGCCCGGAGACGATGCCGGCGTTCTACGGCTGGGAAAAACCGCAGAAGCCGTCGTCACGTCCGACCTACTCACCGATCAGGTTGATTTCCGGCTCGGCCACGACGACCCGCGCCGCATAGGTCGCAAAGCCCTGGCGGTGAATCTCAGCGATCTGGCGGCGATGGCCGCCGAGCCCCGCGCCGCCGTAATCTCTCTTGCCCTGCCGCGCGATGGCGCGCTGGATTTGGCCTGTTCGCTCTACGAAGGTTTGCTTCCATTGGCTGCCCAATTCGGCGTGGCCATCGCCGGTGGCGACACGAACACCTGGGACGGCGGCCTGGTGATCAGCGTGACGCTCATCGGTGAGCCAGGCCCGGGCGGCCTGTTATTGCGCAGCGGCGCCAAAGCGGGCGATGCGATTCTCGTCACCGGCAGCTTCGGCGGCAGCATCCACGGCAAGCAGTTCGACTTCGGCCCGCGCGTGGCCGAAGCTCTGCTGCTGATGCAGCGCTATGGAATTCACGCCGGCATCGATTGCAGCGACGGCCTTGCGCACGACGTGTGGCAAGTGGCCGAAGCGAGCGGGTGCGGTGCGGAGATTGAGTTGGCCAACGTGCCGATCGCACCAGCCGCCAAAGTAGGTTCCGCCTGCCGGGCGGTACCTTCAGCGGAGCCACAACAAAGGTCACGCCCGGCAGGCGAGACCTACAAGAATCTCACGCCGCTCGATCACGCCCTGCGCGACGGCGAAGATTTCGAGTTGATCCTGGCCGTAGAACCCTCCGAAGCCGCCCGCCTCCTGCAAGACCAGCCGCTAGGAATCCCGCTCACAAGGATCGGCCAATTCTGCGCCGAGCCGGGCCTGTGGCAAATCGACGGCACCAGCCGGTCGCCCCTAAAGCCGATCGGATATGAACACTAGAAACGCCGGCTTCTCAATCGGGCCTCAAACCGCCGGCTTACCCCGCGGATTTGCGATGTCTCCGAGCGATCAACGTAGGCCCGAAGCTCGCGCCGTCACTTCCCCACCGCACGATCCGATAACAAATCTCGGATTGCCGCGGTGGCAACCTCCGGCTCTGGCGTCCAGTCGGACTCGCCCCCTTTAATCTCATCGCGCCAGGAGTCGTTGGCCTCAGGGTGGGGGCCGCTGACCAGCGCCTTTCCCTTGCCATACGTGCAGAGCAAGGCGGCGATCGAACCGTCATCATATTTCCCGACGACCTCGACGGCTTCCGAACTTTTCTTTGGAATGAATTTCGGACCGAACTGATAGAACATGTTCCGCCTGGTCCCACGCCATTGAATAGACAGCGTGCGCGCGGCGGAATCTTCGAGGTACGAATCCGAAGTGGCGGGGACAATTCCCAGACAATGGACAAAGCCCTCATCATTGTCATAGCCCTGCGACGCGAGATAGCCGCCACCGCAAAATCCCGCAAACCTTCCTCCGGACCGCACATAATCCTGGATGGCGCTCACCACCCCGGGCGTGAACCGCTTTCGCAGCGGCTCGATGTCATCGTCGGTGCCGCCGATGGCCAGCAGCGCGGCACCCGGCAGTAGCTCAGGAATATCGGCCACGCTCGAAACATATTTGACGCTCAGCCCAGCCTGTTTCGACACCGCCGCGACGGCCGCCGGTCCGTCCTCGGCCGAACCGGGGCCATTGTAGATCAGCGCATAGCGAACGGCTGTGCCACCCCTTGTCGTAGCATTTTGATCAGCGGCTTGGGCGGGCATCGGCAGAGAAAGAGCAACGGGGAGGAACCATGTCAGAATCGTTGAAACTCGCATAGGAACCAAACCTTTCCGCCCCCCAATTTAGGTTGTCTGCCAGATTGTTCTCAGGCACTCGACGCAGAGTCAATCGCAATATCTCCAAAGGAACCATTCGTTTCATCACATAACAGCGGTCAGCCCCAGCCGGCAGTCGCTGGCAAGTGAAAAATCGCCGCGGCGAATCGACTCACCGCCAGTCGGTTTCGGGTAGGACACCCGGGGGCGAAGGCCGAGGAACGACGTAAGAGATGCAATGTCCGGCCAATAGGACTTTTCGCTCAACTGGCAGCAGCTATAACAAAGCCATGCCCCTCCAACCTGCCACCGCGCCACGCCGCCGATTCCGCTGGCGGCAGTTGTGTCAGTACCGACTGCGGACGTTGTTGATTGTTACGACGATCATCGCGATGTGGTTTGCGTGGTGGTCCTATACGGCCCGACGGCAGCGGGAGGCGGTCGCGGCGCTGGAGAAAGCGGGCGCACATGTCGTTTACGACGAATACCTCGACAATGCCGACCCATTCGGTTCCGCAAGCGAGCGACGTTGTCGCTGGCCCTCATGGTTGGTCAAGCCATTCGACGTGAACTATTTCAACCTGGTGCAGTCGGTTGAGTTGAGCGAGCAAGGTGGCGATACTGATCTCTTGACCGTCGGCAATCTGGCCAGCCTGAAAACACTTAACCTCAAACGTTCAGCGATCAGCGATGCGGGGCTAGCTCATCTGGCAGGCCTGACGGCCCTGGAGCATCTCAACCTCGACGGCACGGCAATCTCCGATGCGGGACTAGAGCGACTCCAGGGCCTGACTTCATTGAAAAGTCTCAACCTGAGCAAAACCCGGGTCACGGACGCCGGGCTCCGTCATCTTGGATCTTTACCGGCGTTGGACTATCTTCACCTCTCCCGAACGCGGATCAGCGACGCAGGGATGGTGCATCTGTCCCGGTTACGAGAATTGCAAACGCTCCACCTGTGCGGGACCAACATCACGGACGCAGGCGCTGATCGCCTGGCCGGCCTGAAACATCTTCGCTACCTCGATTTATCCGAAACGCAAGTCACTGACGCGGGATTAGCGCACCTTGGCAATTTGCAGACGCTGACGACCCTGAATTTGCAAAACACGCAGATTTCAGACGCCGGCCTAAAATCGTTACAGCGTCTGCCGCACCTGGATGAACTTGACCTGAGGCGGACCAACGTCACAGCAGCCGGCGTCGATCGGCTGAAAATGTCGTCGCCGCGCTGCATGATTGCGTTGCGGAGCGGAATGCCGTGATGTCCCGGTTGAAACACCATCGAGAGTACATCGAACGTAGGTCGGGCCTCTGGCCTGACATTTTGATCGTCAATTCAAAGCAAAAGGTGTCCGGCCAGAGGCCTGGACTGTGGAGCATCAGATGCGACGCGGACTCCTCATGCTTTTGCTTTTTCTGGGGCTTCTTGGCGGGTTTGTCGCAATCCTGGTATTCGTGCTTCCCCTTTTCAGGCCCGTCCCGCAGATCGAACTCGCTGGCAGAACATCACAACGCGACGCGATCAATAAACTAATCGCAGCGATCGATAAAGATCCCGATTGGCTCCATTCAGACTACACTCCTGCAGTACATGAGTTAACCAAAATCGGCTGGCCGGCAATCGAGCCGCTTTTGGATGTGCTGCTGACTACAAATGAAGAGACCCGAATGCGGGCACAGCGTGCGCTGGAGGGAATCACGATGGAGCAATATGGTTTTCGACGCGGCCGGGGCTGGAATGATCCTCGCGGCGAGGATCGCTTTCGCCAGTTCTGGAAATCGCTCGGCGACTACAACTACAATGCTGGCGAGAACGACCGCAGGGCGAGCATTGCGAAATGGCGGGCCTGGCTGGCGGCGGGAAGGCTTGGGCCGTGATAGTCGCGGCACGGGGGAGTGATTTAGCGAAAGGTGTCAGGCCTGAGGCCTGACCTACGGGGTGTATGGCCGAATTCATCCATCGATCTTTTGACGAGGCTGCCACTGCGCGGCTGGGGGCTGCGCTGGCGGAGTTGCTATCGGCGGGGAGCGTTGTGGCGCTGATCGGCACGCTCGGGGCGGGAAAGACTCGCCTGGTGCAGGGGATTGCGGTGGCGTTGGGGGTCGATCCGGGGGATGTGGTCAGCCCGACGTATGTGATTCTGCACGAGTATCGGGGCCGGCGGCGCGTGTTTCATTTCGACGCGTATCGAATCAAGGATGATGACGAGTTCCTGGAACTCGGGCCGGACGAGTACTTTGAGTCGGACGGCGTGACGCTGGTCGAATGGGCCGACCGCGTGGAGCGCTGCCTGCCGCGCGAACGATTGGAGATTCGGATCGACGCGACGGGGGCGGAGTCGCGCGAGTTTCGGATTGCGGCGATTGGACAGAAGTATGTGGCGGTGGTTGATGGACTGAACAGATTCGGCTGGGAGAAGAAGTAAACCGAAGATTTTTGAACAGGAGCAAACGGAGGGAACGGAGAAGTGGGGGAGGCACTGTTGGTTGGTGGGGGGTGGGAGTATGATTTGGGGCGGATTTGCGCTAAACACATATCAGCCGCAGGGCGCTAGCCCCCGGTTCGTGCCACAAAAACCGGGGGCTAGCGCCCTGCGGCTGATTCCAAAATTAAGTCGTGACATCGCACCAGCGCGTCCTCCCTTCCCTCTGTTTCCTCCTGTTCAAATAAATTCCGCCCCCCTCCTGTGAACCATACAACAATCTGATGACCGAAACCCAACGACCAAGTCATGGCCATGCCCCTGTGCCGGAAGCGGCGAGCGAAGTGTCGCTCTCGCCGCGCGAGGGTTGGCACTGCACCCACTTGTACTATCGCTTCGACCGCCGCGTGTTGTCGCACTTCGCGCCGCAAACGCGGGCGGAGGGACGCAAGGAACTGGTCGAAACGCTCGATCCGGCCGCCGCCGGCGCTCCTGCCCGACTGCAAACCTCCATTGTCAGCGGGCACAAGGCCGATTTTGGCTTGATGCTGCTCGACGCCGATCCGCTGGTGATCGACACGATCCACCAGCGGCTGCTCAGCGGCCCGCTGGGGCCCGCGCTCGTGCCAACGTACTCGTTCGTATCGCTGACCGAAGTCTCTGAATATGTGCCGACGGTAGCACAGTATGGCGATCGGCTGGTGGCCGAAGGTGAATTGCGCGACGGACCGGCGTTCAATGCCAAGGTGAAGGCTTACGAGCAGCGCGAAGTTCACATGCGTCGCCAGCGGCTCACCCCCGATCTGCCGCCATGGCCCGCGACGTGCTTCTATCCGATGAACAAAAGCCGCGTGCCGGGGGCCAACTGGTTTCTGCTGCCGTTCGAGCAGCGCAGCAAGCTAATGGCCGAGCACGGCCGCACCGGCATGACATTCGGCGGCAAGGTGACGCAACTCATCACCGTGGGCCTGGGACTCGACGACTGGGAATGGGGCGTCACGCTATGGGCCCGCAACCCTGAGTTTCTTAAAGAGATCGTCTACCGCATGCGGTTCGACGAAGCGAGCGCAGGGTACGCCGAGTTCGGACCGTTCTACGTGAGCTACGTCACCTCCGCCGCGGCGATGTTGGAACATTGCCGAGTAGGGTGAAGAACCGACTCGGCAACGTCGCGGCGCACACTCTCGTTAGCCGCCGGTTACGTACCACGTTACCGATCAACTCACTAGCCCGACGCGCAAGCGAGGGGGAAGCACGAAAAGCGATGCCCCCTCGCTTGCGCTTCGGGCTAGTGAGCGGGTTAGTTGGGCACAACTCTAGAGCCACACATCTGGGGCTTCACTGCGCTGCGCTTCGTTCAGCCCCTGGCACCCAATTATTACTTCGCCGCGCCGGCCGGCGCATCGAGCTTCGGCACCAGTAGCAATCGCACTCTGGTCCCCACTGGCGGAATCTTGTCCGTGTTCGCCTGGAACATCAGGCCGCTGTTCTCCGCGGTGCTTTCCACCGGCACGTCGAGCATCGCTTCCACAAAGTTCGACAGGCAGATGAACTCACCCGCGTCCGCTTTGTAATACTCCTGGCCGGTCACTTCGTCTTTCCAGAACCCGCTGCCGGCGAAGACCCAGGAGTTTTTCATGGGCTGCTTCGTTTTGCCGTCCAGCACCAGTTCCTGGCCGGGGACTTTGTGTTCTTGTCCTTTGTCGTCCTTCCAGACAACAAAGATGTCGACTTCCTGGCCGGTGGCCGGCGTGTAAACTTTGTCGAAACGAGCCGGCTTGCCCGACTTCGCTCCCAAGGCCAAAAGCCCCGCGTGCAGGATCGAGGGCTTGGCGTCGATCGACACGATCGCCTCGTGTTCCTTGGTTCCCTTCGGGCAGGCGAAGACTTCGAGCGGACCTTGGCGGAGGCAGATCTTGCCGTCGACCATCACTTGCTTGTTAGGGCGATCGATCCAGGCCAGCGCCTTGGGATCGAGGCGAATCGCGCCGGTCGGCACGGGCAGAACCGGCTCGCTGGCCGCTACTTGCTGCGGATCGGGCTCGGCGTCCGGCTTTGGCGGCCCAGGGGGATCGGCGGGCAAGCGGCTACCGGCAAGGACCACCAGCGCACCGAGCGCACAAAACACAATCAACCGTCGTGCGAAAACAAGTGACATGGCGGGGCTCCTGCCGGGGTGATCCTATGGATAATCTGCGATCCCTTGCCGGAGCGGTTAGCGCCGGGGGGAGTGGAGTTTCGCGTCAATAGATAAGATACTCGTTTGCCGTCGAAAGATTCAATGGGTTGGCCTGAATTGGCCGCGCCATTTTCCGCGTTCGGGAGCCCGCACGACCGATGATGTCCATCGCAGAACCACGACGATCCAAAATCAAGTCACAATCGCCAGAATCCCTGATTTTTCGCCAGTTCCGCTGGCATGCCACGGCGCCGCGCGACGTGGCGCGGGCGGCCGATCGCCAGGATGGCGCCAAGGCGTGGCAACATTGGAAGCGGCACCTGGCCACGCGGACGCTTGAGCTTTCTCCGCATGCCTCCGGCCGCAGCGAAAAACTCTCGCCGCTGTTTTGGGGAATTGCCTCGCTCGGCGAGGTGGTGGGGTCCGAACGGCTGCTGAGCATCTTGCATCGCGCGGCGCGCGGCAAGAAGAAGGCGGGCAAGGAGGCGGTGCCGCTGCTGGCCACCTGGCTGGCTCGCGCGGACGTGATGACGATCGGGGCCGGGGAGGCGCTCGAATGCCTCGCCTGGGCGTACGCCCTGCCGGCGTTGGCGGAGTCGCTGCCGCAGGATGAGTGGTGGGACCTGCTGCGACAGTTGCTGGATGTGGTGACCCGCGCAGCGCGGCTCGAGGCGCATCACGATCCGCATCACGATCCGCTCGTTTCTCAATTAATCGGCACCGAGTTGCCCCTGGTTCTGTCGACGCTGTTTCCCGAGATTTTGAACTGCCGCCGACTCCGGAAGCCGGCCCGGGCGCTGCTGCAAAATGATATCGCCCGGATGGCTTCGCCCAGCGGGTTGCCCACGACGCTGCACTTTTCGCTACTGCATCCGCTGGTGGCAAGCTGGACTCGCTCGCTGGCGGTAGTTGGACTGCGGCGCGAAAAACAGGCACACGAGGTCACGCTGCGGCAGTTTGGCGAGATCCTGGTCGAAGCGCTGCGCTGGACGCGGGCGGACGGGATGCCGTTGTTTGCCGACGCGGCCAGCACGCCGGACGATCCGGCGGTGGCTGTGCCGGGCGCTCGGAACAAGTATGCAACCGCGCTGGCCGCCTTCTGGGACGCGGCGGTTGCCATCGACGGCAGTGCGAGCCTGCGGCGATTGCTGCGGGCGTGCCAGGCGGATCGCCCGCGCCGCCGTGGCAAACCGCTCCCCTTGGCCGGCAATAGCAGCGAGACCATCGGCACCGCGATTGTGCGCAGCGACTGGTCGCGCGGGGCGGCCGTGTTGGGTTTGATCTTCAAGTCGCCGACGTGCGGCATCGATTTTCTGCTAAACAAAGTGCCAATGCTGCGCGGCACATGGGAGTTTGAGTTGCGGCGCGGCAACCATGTGGTTGCACCAAGACCCGACGCGCGGTGGGAGGAAACCTGCTGGGAAACCAGCGGCAAGGCGCAGTATCTGGAGTGGCAATTGGAATTGGAGCATGGGCTGCGGATCGAGCGGAGCGCGCTGTTGGCCCCCAAGGACGAGTTTCTGCTGCTGGCTGACACGGTGGTCGGCCCGGAAGGGATGCCGATCGACTACTTCGGCCGCTTGCCGCTGGCCCGCGGCGCAGAGGTCAAGCCGGCGGATGAAACGCGCGAAGTGAAAATCGCCTGCGACGGCGTGAGCGTCCGCGTGCTGCCGCTGGAACTGCCGGAATGGCGGAGCGACCCTCGCGGCGGCCGGTTGGAATCGGTGGGCCAGCGATTGGAGCATCGCATCAGCGGCCCCGGCGGATCGCTCAACGCGCCGCTGCTGATTGACCTGTCGCCGCGGCGCCGCAAGCAGCCGCTGACCTGGCGGCAACTGACCGTCGCGGAAAGCCGCTTGGTAATGCCGCGCGACGTGGCGGTGGGGTATCGCGTCGAGATCGGCGATTGGCAATGGCTGATCTACCGTAGCGTCAGCCGGCTCGGCAATCGAACCGTGCTAGGGCAGAATCTTTCGTCCGAACTGGTGATCGGCCGGTTCAACCGCGACGGGTCGCTCGATACGCTGATGGAGATTTTGTGATAGATAGTACCCATCACGCTCCGCGTGATGTTTTCTTCATCGTCAACGCGATTACAAACATCACGCGGAGCGTGATGGGTACTATACGTTAGTGATCAATTATGACGGACCTGGCCCAAATTGTCGGCGATAACCTGGCCCGGGTTCGCGAGCGGATCGCCAATGCCGCCGCTCGCTGCGGGCGATCACCCGACGAAATTCGCCTGGTGGCCGTGACCAAATACGTCGACGCGGCTCTCGCTCAGGCCGTAGTCGCCGCCGGTTGCCACGATCTGGGCGAAAGCCGGCCGCAGGAGTTGTGGTCCAAGGCGGCGGCGATGCCAGGCGATGGGATCCGGTGGCATCTGATCGGCCACCTGCAGCGCAACAAGGTGCGGCGGACGTTGCAGGTCGCCGGCTTGATTCATTCGCTCGATAGCCTGCGGCTGGCGGAGGCGATTCAAGCGGATGCGGCCGCCAATGTGCTATTGGAAGTCAACATTTCGGGCGACGAGTCCAAGCAAGGCCTCGCACCGGACGAAGTGGCCTCTTTGCTGCCGCAATTAGCTGAACTGGATCGCATTCAGGTTCGCGGCCTGATGACTATGTCGCACCGCGAGGGTGGACTTGACGTGGCGCAGGCCGACTTCGCCCGGCTGCGCGAGCTGCGCGACCGCCTCGTCTGCGAACTGCCGCCTTCGGTGAGCCTCGACGAACTCTCGATGGGCATGTCGGACGATTTTGAAGCGGCCGTGCTGGAAGGGAGCACGATCGTGCGCGTGGGGTCGGCGTTGTTTGAAGGACTCGACGCGACGAGCAGTCACTAGCCCGAAGCGCAAGCGAGGGGGAAGCACGGAAAGCGATGCCCCCTCGCTTGCGCGTTTGGATGTTGCGCTATTTTGTCGCACTATTTCCCGAAGCAAACGCGAATTTCATCATAAACAAAGCACTGGAAAATGGTGCATGGGTTGAATGACTCGCGTTTTTCTCGGGAAATCCAAACATTATTGTCCAAAAATAGCGCAACATCAAAACTTGCGCGTCGGGCTAGTGAGCGGATGCCTGCGCAGCGCTTCGCGTACCCTACACGACTTGCACTGGCAAAGCCAGTGGCACACGGACGGAGGCGAAAACCAGGGACGAGGTTGTTGGCGCTACAGGTCACGCCCGGCAGGCGAGACCTACAGGGCACCTACTCTTCAAACGAAATGCTCACCACTTCAAATCGCGTCGTCCCGGCCGGCACGACGATCTCCGCCGTTTCGCCGATCTTTTTGCCCAGCAGGCCTTGGGCCAGTGGGCTGCTGGCCAGGATGCGGCCCAGGTCGTAATCTTCCTCGCCGTGGCCGACGAGCATGAACGTTTCCTCATCGCCGAAGTCGAGGTCCTTGACCACCACCGTGCAACCGAACACCACCTGGTCGCGCGGCAGGTTCGTGGTGTCGATCAACTCGGCGCGGGCCAGCTTGTCGCGCAGCAGGTTGATCTTGGCTTGCAGCATCCCCTGCGACTCCCGGGCGCCGTGGTATTCGGCATTTTCGCTCAAGTCCCCTTCGCCGCGGGCGGTGGCGATGCGATGCTCGATCTTGGGCATTTCTTCGTTTTCGAGGAAATCCACCTCCGCCTTGATCTTGTTAAAACCAGTGCGCGTCATGGGAAGGCGTTCTGACATGGCCGAACTCCATCGATCTAAAAACGGGCGACTACCAAAAAAAAGGGGGTCTCCAGGGAGACCACCCACGACCAATCTCGTAATTTAAAGCTTTTCCAACGAGTCCCTCACCCAGTGGGAGGGGGATAGGATTATTGTGCAGGATCGGGGCCACGCTGTAAAGGCGCGACCCTGCGGGCCGGATCAGGCTTTATACAGCAACCGGCCGCAGCCCGCGCAGACAATAATCCGCTCCATCAGGATTTGGTTGATCACGTTGGGCGTAAGCTGCTGATAGCACCCGCCGCAGCAGTCTCCATCCACCTTCGCCAGGGCATCCTCGCCGCGGGCTTTCACCAGCCGGGCGTAGACTTCCAGAAAATCGGCCGGCAGCGTTTTTTCCCGCTCCGCCAATTCTCCTTCCAGGCGATGCACGTCGGTCTTCAACGAGTCTTCCGTGGCGCGAACTGCTTCGGTCGCCTTCACCAGTTCGGCCTTGGCCTTGACGATGTTCCCTTCGGCCAGCGCCACGCCTTGTTGAGCCCGCTCGATCTTGTCGAGCGCTTCAAGGATTTCGTCTTCCAGGACGCTGTTGGTCATTTCGTCGCCGGCGATCTGTTCGACCATTGTCTGGTATTCGCGATTCGTGTTGCACTGGTTGAGTTGCGTGCGGCGATCGCGAATCTTCTGCTCGCCCGCTTTGAGCAGCAACTGCTTTTGGTCGGCCGAGACGCGCGCGGCCTTGTGTTCGTCCTTCGCCTTCGCCAATTCGGCCTCCAGGCGGGTGACGTTGATTTGGCGATTCGTGATCTGCTTCGGTCCGGCCGCTAAACGCTCCCGGAGATCGGTTAGCTGCTGATGGATCCGATGCAGATCCTGCATGCCTGCCGCGGAGATGCTCATTGCTGAACTCTTTCGATGACTTGAAGTACACACGCACCGGCCCCTCGGCGCCGCCACACGGCGACGTTCCGCCTCCGCAGGGCCTACTAACTATGATACCGCAGCAGGGAAGGGGAGCGATGCCCCCCTGGGCCTGGGAGCGTGGTTTCGCGAAATGGGCGTGGGGATAGGGTGGCTGGGGCAACGCCCCAGATAGTTTGAACATCTGGGGCGTTGCCCCAGGCACCCGCCGGGCCGATAATCCTGACCGTCAAATAACAACCGGCGGGTGCCCGGAAAAAATCTCCCAGACACCCGCCGGCTTCTTTTTACTTTGTCACCAATTCCAGCAAACTAACCCGCCGCCAGCCCGGGTACGAATCCCGAAAGCTGCTGGCTCCGCACCGGATGTTGCAGTTTGCGGACCGCCTTGGCTTCGATCTGGCGAACCCGTTCGCGGGTGACCTTGAAGATCCGGCCCACCTCTTCCAGCGTGTAGGTGTAGCCGTCTCCCAGGCCGTATCGCAGGCGAATGATCTCCCGCTCGCGATAAGTGAGCGTCTTGAGCAAGTCGTCGATCTTCTCACGCAGCAGGCCGTGGTTGGCCAGGCCTAGCGGGCTTTCCGAACCCTTGTCTTCCAGGAACTCGCCAAAGGTGTTGTCCTCGCTCTCGCCGACCGGGCGATCGAGGCTCACCGGATGGCGGCCGATGTCCAGCACGCGGCGGGTTTCCTCGATGCTCACGTCGGCGGCCAGGGCCGTTTCTTCCATCGTGGGTTCGCGTCCCATCTCGTGCAGCAGCCGCTTGGCGACGTTCCGCAGCCGGCTGAGCACGTCGATCATGTGAACCGGGATGCGGATGGTCCGCCCCTGATCGGCAATCGCCCGCGTGATGGCCTGGCGAATCCACCAGGTGGCGTAGGTTGAAAACTTGAACCCGCGGCGATACTCGTACTTGTCCACCGCCCGCATCAGGCCGGTGTTTCCTTCCTGAATCAGGTCGAGGAAACTCAGCCCGCGGTTGCGATATTTCTTGGCGATCGACACCACCAGCCGCAGGTTGCCGCTGGAGAGCTGCCGCTTGACCCCTTCGTATTGCTCGAACAGGTGGCGGATCCGCTGCACGCGGTCGCGCATGCTGCGCGGGCTTTCCAGCGTGACCAACATCAGCTCACGCAATTCCTTGCGCATCTTGGTCACCTTTTCGGCCGCACGTGGATCGTGCGCCGCGGCGCCCGACTGTTGACGGATCATGGTCCGCAGCTCGCTCATCCGCTGCGAGCATTCCGCCAGGTGCTTCATCAGCGGCTGCACGCGGCGCGTCCGCACGCTCAGCTCTTCCGCCAGTGTGAGGGTCTTGCGGCGGCGGCGGATGAATCGCGTTCGGGCGGCCACCCATTCGCCACGGGGCGTCTTGCGGCTGATCAGTGTGGCAAAGTCCTTGCGGGTGCTATCGAGCAGATGATCCAGCGTCCGCAGGTTATGCGGCATGCGGGCCTGAATCTGCTCCTTGGTCAACTGCTCGGTCAGCGACACCTTGATGGTGCGGTCGAACGGCAGCGTCCCCTCGTGAACTCGCTTCAGCGTGGCAACCGCCGTCTGGATAGCGTAGTTGCAACCGAGCACCGCGCGCCGGAACCGCTTGCGCGAGACTTCGATCTTCTTAGCTAGGGAAACTTCCTGGTCGCGCGTCAGCAGCGGAATCTCCGCCATTTGCGACAGGTACACGCGCACCGGGTCCTGGTTCATCCGCCCCATGTCGGGGGGAGGCAGGACCAGATTTACTTCCGGCTCTTCCTCGCGGGGCCCTTCCTGATAGATGCCCAGCGCCGGCTTGTCGGCGGTTTTGGGGCGAGGACGCTCGTGAACGAGGTCGATTCCTTGCTCTTCCAGCTCGACGATCAGCCGGTCGAGCTTGTCCGGATCGAGGGCGTCGTCCGGCAGATACTTGTTGACTTCGTCGTAGGTCAGATAACCCTGGGTCTTACCGGTCGCCAACAGAACACGCAGTTCGTTATCGAAATGA
>JAIOQB010000454.1 GCA_021413585.1 Planctomycetia bacterium | reverse complement strand
GATCGTGATCCCCGTCGTCCAGGTGGTCGATGCGCCGCGCCAGCAAGGGACGGTGGTCGTGCGAGTCGCGGCCGGGTTGCGGGCCGAGGTGGCTCGCTACACGGGACTCAGTCAGATCGACGCCGCCGAACTGCCGCCCGCGATGTCGCGCCAAAAATGGGATTTTGCCTATCGCTATGCCGCGCTCCCGTTCGAACTGGCGTTTCGCGTGGAAAAAGTGCAGCCCAAGTTGCTCGTTGAAGAGCTGGTCGAGGTGTTTCTCGATCCTGAGCGTCTCGCGCTGTTGCAGTCGGCCGTCATCGACGTGCAGCAGGCAGGCGTGTTTCAGTTGCAGACCGATGTGCCGGCTGGATTTGAAGTGCGCCAGGTTCGCGGCGTGTCTTTGGCAGGTGCTCCGGCAGCGGCTGTCGATTCGCATCATCTCGGCGGTGAGAACAACACCCGGTTGACGATCAATCTTTCGACCCGTGCGCAGGGGCGAGTGGGGATTCAAGTGGAACTCGTGCGCCGGCTGGAAGATCCAAACTTGGCAGGCCCGACGGGGAAACCCTCGACGATCCCCCTCTCCATTCCTCGCGTCACGCCGTCATCGGCCGAACAGGTGCGCGGGCGAATCGTTGTCTACGCCCCCGAAAGCCTGCAAGTGAATCTTGCCAATGTGACTGGTGCCACCAGCACGCCGTTGGCGGATGCATATTCCGTATTGCGTACCCAGGCCAACGATGGCTTTGCCCGGGTAGGCTCGCCGCTGGCCTTGGCTTATTTCAAGCAGCCTGTTGCGTTGTCGCTGGTGGCCGAGAGAAAGCGACCGCACGTCGAGATTGCCCAACTGCTGGTTGTTCGCGCGAAGCCGGGTGTGGTGGCCTATGAGGCCACGCTCAACTACGAGGTGAAGTACAGCGGGGTCAAAAGCCTCCGCGTCGATGTTCCGGCCAATCTGGTGGGCCAGATCCGCAACGAAACGCGCGACGTTCGTGAGCAGAAGATCGATCCGCAGCCCAAAGATGTTGCCGAAAAGTACGTCGCCTGGTCACTGACCGGACCGACGGAGTTTCTCGGCAAGGGGGCCATCAAGCTCGTCTGGGACCAAAAGCTCGACAAGCTGGAGATCGGCAAGACGGTGCAATTGGATGTGCCGCGACTGATGCCGCGGGGCGTCGATCTGGCCACGGGGCAGATCGTGCTGGTCAAGGAAGAATCTCTCGACGTCACTCCCACCGGTAAGCCGGAAGGCTTGGAGCCGATCGACCCACAGCAGCAGTTGATGCCGGGCGCCAGCGTGCCTGACGCTGCCAGCGCCTATCAGTTTCAAGACGATTGGCGGCTGTCGATCGCCGCCACACGGTATCAACCGGAAGAGGTGATGCGCACCAGCGTCGAAGAAGGAGTGGTGCGCATGGTCTGCACTCGCAGCGGCTCGACGAGCGTGCAAGCTCTGTATCGCATGCGCAGCTCGCGGCAGCGGTTGAAAATCAAATTGCCCGACAACGCGAAGTTCGACACGGAGCCGGTTCGGATCAACGGCCGCACGGCCGCCATGGAGCGAGGAAGCGCCGGCGAGCACTTTGTCCCGATCTCGGGTCAAACGCCTGACAAGCCTTTCCTGTTGGAATTGCGCTACGTGGTAGATGGCACGCCGCAGCAGTTGGACCTTCCCGCGTTTCTCGATGAACCGGCCGTGCAGCGCGTCGCACTGTGTGTCTATTTGCCAAAGGAAATATCTATCCTCGGCAGCAGCGGACCCTGGACCCCGGCGGCGGGAGAGCTATTCTCGGACACTCCGCAGGGGATGGACCAGGTATGGATCGAAAAGGTGAGGACGGGCGTCAATGTGCCCGTCACGGCAGGAAGCGATTTCCCGACGGATGGCAAGCTCTCCCTGTATTTTGGGCTGGGCCTGAAACCTGATCCTGATACTTCTCTCCAACTGGTCACCATGGACCGCCGCTGGCTCAACGGCTGGGTATTCGCCCTGGTGTTGCTCGGTGGCGTGATCATGTTGCGCCGCCCGCTGGTAAACAAAGTCTATGCCCTGGCTGTTGTAGCGATCGCGCTCTTGCTGGTTGGCGTTTTCTTGCCGGTGTTTGCTTCCGAATTGTTCCGAGGCTATCTCGATGTAGCTCTGATCCTGGTGCTGGTTGTCTGGGGCGCCTGGCAAGTGGGTCGCTGGTTGCCGCAGACACTGAAGAGTGTGTCAGTTGCAACTCCAGCCACCACCCCAGCCCGAAGCGCCACCGAGGGAGTATTGACGCAGGCGCCGATCGAAGCGGAGATAGCCCATCCGCCAGCAGAACCTTCCCCCACCCCACCGCCACCAGCACAGCCCGACGCAGAGCAGGAGGGCCGCCAAGATGTTTGAGATGACAACTATTTCCTGCACAGGGCCATGGAGATTGAGGCTGCAACTTTCCTGGGGCGGCGCCTCGCTTGCCCCAGGCACCCGTACCGCAACCCTGACTCTCATCCACTTGGCCGTTCTCTTCGGCTGCATATCCGGTGCGATGGCTGGCGCCCCAGAAGCACCAGCTCGCCCAGTGCGCGAGGTGTTCGTTCCCTATACCGATCTGGAGCCGCTTCTGCGTAACCAGCCGCGGCGGATGATGCTCTCGCGGCAAGAGTACGACGATCTGCTGGCCAAAGCCCGCCTGACTCCGGCCGAAGGACCGGCGGCCAAGGTCATACTGTCGTCGGCAGATTACGCCGGCACCGTCGAAGCGGGCCAGGCGCGGATTCTCGCCACGATGACGGTGACGGTACTCGACGATGATTTGGTGGCTGTCCCGTTGCCGTTATCGGGAGTCGGCATCCTGAGGGCCGATCTCGACGGCAGCGACGCTCCGTTGGGCCAGGGTGCGGACGGCAAGTTGCTGTTATTCGTGAAGGGGAAAGGCACCCGAAAGCTGACGGCCGAACTGATGGTTCCGCTGACCACCACAGCCGCACGGCAGTCGCTTTCGTTTCAGTTGCCCATGCCGCCGGGAACGCGGTTGCGGTTAAGTGTGCCGGGTGATGTGGAGATGAAGTCTGGAGCTGCGGTGGCCGAGCGAAGTTTCGATGAAAAGGGAGGCATGACGCGGTTTGAATTGCTTCCCCAGGCAGGTCCGGTCGAACTGCAAATGTCGCTCAATAGCCGCATGTTGAAGCGCGATCGCGTCATCGCCGCCCATGGCGTGGTATTCGATGAAGTGACTGGCGCCTACGAACGACTGCACGCTACGTTTTCGTTCGACGTGTTGCACGGGTCGGCCGCCAGTTTTCGCTTTCAATTGCCGGAGGGTTTTGAGGCTACCACGGTATTAGGACGCGAAGTGGCCTCCTGGCGCGTCGTGCAGGAAGCGGGCAAGTCGATTCTCGAAGTCCAATTGCGCGATGCCACGACGGAGACGGTGACGCTTAACATCGGCGCCGAGCGAACTGCCAAAGCTGGCGATAAGTGGACCATGCCGCGGATCGAGCCGCTCGACGTCATTCGGCGCGATCTGGTGGCTGGCGTGCTGCTGGAAGACCGCTTTGATGTGGAGCGCATGGAGTCGCAGGGGCTGATTGCCCTGGACACGCAAAGCCTGGCGGGCGGATTGGCCGCCAGCATGCTCAAGGCTGTGCCGGGTGCGCCGCGCGTGCGGGCCGTTGCAGCTTGGTATGCGCCGCTGACCGACTATCAACTCAGCGCTCGCTTTCGCCGCCCGGAGCCGGAAGTCAGCGTCTCGACCAGTCTGCTGTTGACGTTCTCCGATCAAGGCGCCGACGTGCGCGGCGAGTTCGCCCTGCAACCGAC
>JAIOQB010000453.1 GCA_021413585.1 Planctomycetia bacterium | reverse complement strand
CTGTCGGAGATCGCCTTGATCGGCGTCGGTGTGGCGTTGGGGTCCTTCACCCCCTCGGGCGACAAGCTGACGTGCGTGATGTTGCGGAGCCGCTGGGCCCGATTCCAATCGGCTTCGGCCTGATCGCGCTTGGCAACCAGTTCTCCGAGGTCGGCCTTGGCGTGCTCCAGCGCGGCGGCGGCGGAATTGCGCTGGGCCCGATACAGGGCGTCGTCGATCTGCGCCAGCAGCATTCCTTGTTTCACGTTGGTGCCGTAGTCGACGGTCTTGTCCTTGAACTTGGGATCCTGCTGGCCGCGGGGATCTTTGCCGAGCGACGCGATCTTGCCCGCCACCTGGGCACCGACGTCGACGACTTCCTCCGGCTCGATCGGGCCGCTGGCGTCGATGGTGACCAGCAGATCGCCGCGGGCCACCTCGGCCGTGCGAAACGGCGACTGCCGCGGCGCGCCGGCATACTCGACGTAATACCAGGCGCCGCCGCCAGCCAACGCCAGCAGAGCCACCAGGCTGGAAATCATCAATGTCGTCTTCATGTTGTCACTTCAGTGGATGCAAAAATCGTGACCCTCATCGCTCAACTCACTCGTCGCTCGACTCGGTCTTGTGGCTCGCCTTAAGCAATGTCTGGCAGGCGGAGAGGACTCGCTTCCGTTCCTGCGGAGTAAGCTGCTTCATCAGCTCGCTGGCCCGCTGCACGCGCACCTGCTCGCGGCGCTGCATGATGCGGCGGCCGCGGGGAGTCAATTGCAACGACCGGACGCGGCGGTCGGTTCCTTCAAACTGTCGGGTGACCAGCTTGGCCCGCTCCAGGCGATCGGCAATCTGGGTCATAGCGCTGAGCGACACGCCCAGTTCGCGTCCCAGCCACGACATGCTGCGCGGCTCGTCGTGCAGCAGGGCACAGACACGCACCTGCCGCAACGGCAATTCGCCCGCCGCGTCGTCGACCACAAATACCTCGCGGGCCAGCGACAGCAGCAAGCCGATCAACTGCTCGGCGTCTGACTGGACGCCGACGTCTGCTGGTTGCCCATTCGCCGCGTGGCCAGCAGTGGCGCTGCCGTTGCTCGGCTTCGTCCGCGCGCCGTTTCCATTCGTGAGGACTAAATCTTTCATACTTCTATATTGTACATGAGCATAAAGTAAATGCAATCGCAAACCGGCGGCATCGCGGGGAACCGAGGAATTTGCGGCCGATTAGAGGGCCGAGGACACGCAGGGGATGCGACCTGCGGGTACCCGCAGGATGCCAAAATCCCACACGGGATCGAAGGGTGCCTGGGGCAGAACGATGCGCAGCGGAGTGAAGCCCCAGTGGTGGTTTCAAGGTCTGGGGCATCGCTGCGCTCTGCCCCAGGCACCCTACCGCCGTTGAGTCGCACCTATTCCCGGTTCCGCGGCGGGGCAACCAGCTCCGGCCCTTGAGCCGGCTGTGGCACCGGCGGGAGATTGCGCGGCGGCGCGACCGCTTCCGGCGCGGCGCCTGCTGCGCCCGCGGGCGCGGGTTCCAGATTTCCGTCCTGCGGAGACAACCGCATCTGCCAACCGCCTCCGAGCGCGCGATAGGTTTGAATCAACCCCTGCGCCACCTGACCGCGAGACTGTGCCCACAGGTCTTGCTGATTGACCAGGTTCTGCTCGATGACCGCGTAGCGATTGAAGTCGGCGCCGGCGACTCCTTGCTGGTATTGCGCCAACACGACTTCCAACGCGGTGTATGCAGCCTGCACGCTTTCACGCAGCAACTTCGCCCGCTGCTGCCCCTTGAGGAACGTGACGATGCCGTCTTCCACTTCCTCGTCGGCCTGCAGCACCGTTTGCTGATAGGTGGTGACCAGCACCTGGAAGTTGGCGTCTTGCAGCCGGACGTTGTTGACGATGCGGCCGTAGTTGAGCAGATTCCACTGAAACGACGGGCCGACGTTGCTGTTGAAGCCTTGCGGCGTGAGCAAGTCCTCCAACTTCTGGGCCTGCCAGCCGAGCGTGCCGGAAACGAAAAACGAAGGATAGAGATCGCTCTCGGCAATACCGATCAATTCCCCCTGCGCGGCGGCAAGACGCTCGGCACGGCGGACGTCGGGGCGGCGGCGGAGCAGATCGGCCGGGATGCCCACGATGACGGAGTCGGGCGTGACGGGGATCGACGTATTGGGAGCGGAGCTGAGCACCGCTTCGATGTCCTGCGCCGGAATGCCCATCAGCGTGCAAAGGCGGTTTTCCGCCACGCGGACGTCGATTTCCAGGTTCGCGATCTGCGCCAGGCTTTGCTTGAGGTTGCTTTCCGCCTGGGCCCGATCGATTTCGGTGACTCCCTTAAAGCCGACCTTCAGTTGCGTCTCGATGAACGTCAGCACGTTCTGCTGGATTTTGACCACGCGCTTCAGCAGGCGGATGCGCTCCTGGCTGGTGCGGATCTGCACGTAATTCTGCGCCATGTCACCCAACAGCGTGACCAGCACGTCGTCGTAGTTGAAGACCGAGGCGTCGAGATTATCCTGCGCCGCCGCGATTGCCCGGCGGAAGCGGCCCCAGAAGTCCAACTCCCAATTCATATTGAAGCCGAAGTTCCAGGAGTCGAAAAAGTTCTGCCCCACACCAAAACGCGTGTACGCGCCGGTGGCGTCCTGTTGCTGGGGAAAGATCTCGCCAATGGCGATGTTCTTTTGCGCCCGCGCCGCCAGAATGCGGAACCCGGCTTCGCGCAGCGTCAGGTTCTGCCGATAGGCGTCCTGGATCAGGCGATTCAATAGCGGGTCTTCAAAGACGGTCCACCAGGCGCCCGGATCGTCCTGGACGCAGCGGACGCGCACGTCCACCGAGTCGATCCAGTGCGGCGCCACTTGCGCCGGGGGCGTGGCATAGTTCGGTCCGACCTTAAATCCGTTGCGGACGTACTGGACCGGGCTCGTGCAGCCTCCGGCCAGCAACAGCAGCGCAACAATCGACATGATGGCCCGCGCGGGCCCAATCCGAGGCATACTGCTGTTCGTCCCTGAACAGGCGCTGCGCCAAGTGCCGCGACTACGCGCGGACCTCAACGCTGCCGGTGAAATCGATCGAGTGCCGTCCCTGGCACTCCGACGCCCCGCTCCGGCGACGTTCGCCGCTACGAATGTCTATCGGCGGTCCGGCTGGCGCGATCATCCGAATAAACGGCTAACCGGCAGAGGTCGCCCGGCACCCCAAGTCGCCCTAGAACACCGCATCACTTCCGCGCGCGAGCCCATGATGGCTTGGCCGGCAATTCACGAGTTCTTTGCCCCACGAATGAAGCGTCCGGACGATGTTTTCGACGCTGCGACAGCAACGCTATAATAGCTGCGTGCCACGTCTGCCCGCCCCAACTCGTGAAGCTTCACGCATCGCTGCCATGTCAGAGCCCGCAAAATCCGAGCCATCCAGTTCGTCGATTCGCAAGCAGTCGCGATCGACCGTCGGACGCGTCACGGGTCGCGTGACGCGGCTTTTGGGAGGCAGCACGACGATGCAGGCCACCGGCCGCTTCCTCCGCCGGCAACTGTGGGTGTGGCCGATCGTCGCCGCGGCGCTCTTGGGCACTGCCGGCTGGTGGGTCAGCCGTTCGGTCGAAAATGCCATGCGGCAGCAGCGGCTCGATGAACTCAACACGATCCTCGAGGCCGACATCGCCGCGCTGCGCGTTTGGGTAACGCATCAGCAAGCCAATGCCGAGATGGCCGCCCGCGATGACGGCCTGCTGCCGATGATTCGCGATCTGACCGAGATAGCTACTTCCCAGGGGACGGAAGGACAAGCCGACGTCGAGCAGCGATTGCTCACCGCGCCGGCCCAGGCCGCCATGCGAAGCCGCATGCAGCGCTGGCTGAAACCCGGCGGTTACGTGGGCTTTTCGGTGGTGGGGCCCGATGGCCTGGTGCTGTCATCGGATGCCAACGCGCTGGTGGGCAAGTCCCGCTCCGGCTATCGCAAAGAGTTCTTCGATCGCGTGCTCACCGGCCAGGCCGCGGTATCCAAACCGTTTCGCAGCACGCTGCTTCTGCACGATGAGAAAGGGGAATCGAAGGCCAACCTGCCGAGCATGTTCGCCGCGGCGCCGATCCGCGATGCGACGGGCAAGATCGTCGGCGCTGTTGGGCTGCGCATTCGTCCCGACGATCAGTTCACGCAAATCCTGCAGATCGCCCGCTCCGGCAAGACCGGCGAAACGTACGCCTTCGACCGCCAGGGACTGTTCCTAAGCGAAAGCCGTTTCGACGACGAGCTGAAGCAGATTGGCCTGCTCGTCGATCGCCCCGACAGCCGCTCGATTCTCACGCTGGAACTGCGCGACCCGCAAGCGAACATGCCCGCCGGCGAGCGCCCCGCGTCGCGCCGGCCGGATCAACCGCTCACTGTAATGGCCGCGGCCGCGGTCACAGGCCAGGACGGCGCGAACGTGGACGGCTATCGCGACTACCGCGGCGTGCCGGTCGTGGGGGCCTGGCAATGGCTGGACGACTACGACTTCGGCGTGGCCACGGAGATCGACGTCAGCGAGGCCTTCCGGCCCATTTACATTTTGCGCACCGCGTTCCGCGTGTTGATGGGCTTGCTGATCCTGGCCGCGACGGGCATCTTTCTGGCCATGCTGTTGATCGCCCGGCAGCAGCGGGCCTTGCAGGATGCCGCGATGACCGCCCGGCAGATCGGCCAATACAAGCTGGAGAACAAGCTCGGCACCGGCGGCATGGGCACGGTCTACAAGGCGCGGCACGCCATGCTGCGCCGCCCCACCGCCATCAAGCTGCTCGACACGCAAAACATTTCCCCCGCCGCTGTGGCCCGCTTCGAGCGCGAAGTGCAATCGACCAGCGCGCTGACGCACCCCAACACGGTCGCCGTGTACGACTATGGCCGCACGCCGGAGGGGATTTTCTACTATGCCATGGAGTACCTGGACGGGATCAACCTGGACGACCTGGTGATGCGGTTCGGCCCGCTGGGGGACGCCCGCACGGTACATATCCTGCGGCAGGTGTGCGGCTCATTGGCCGAAGCGCACGCCACGGGGCTGATCCATCGCGACATCAAGCCGGCCAACATCGTGCTCACCACGCGCGGCGGGATGTGCGATTTTGTCAAAGTGCTGGACTTCGGGCTGGTCAAATCGCTCGACGGCAGCGAGACAGCGCACCTCACTTCGGACAACGCCGTGACCGGCACGCCGCTCTATCTGGCGCCGGAAGCGGTGAACCATCCAGAGTTGGTCGCCGCCGGCACCGACGTCTATTCGATCGGGGCCGTGGCGTATTTTCTGCTGACCGGCACGCCCGTGTTCAGCGGCGCGTCGGTTTTGGACATCTGCATGAAGCATGTGCAACAGGTGCCCGAGGCTCCGTCATCTCGCCTCCGCCGGACGATCAGCCCGGATCTGGAAAGGTTGGTGCTGTCTTGCCTGGCCAAGCTGCCAGCGGACCGACCGACCGACGCGGCCGAGTTGCTCCGGCAGTTGGACGCCTGCATGGTCAGCGGGGAGTGGACGCAGCAGGACGCGGCCAACTGGTGGGCCGTCCACGGGACGCTGTCGCAGACGATCGTGCAGGAGAGCGCTGCGGCCGTCGGCCTGGGGGAAACACCCCGCTTTGGAGCGACGATGGATTTTCGGAAGAAATAGTACTCCTCACGCTGAAGAGTGCTTAAAGTGCTGTGTCGAGTGAGTGGGTCGTGCTGGCACTGGCAAAGCCAGTGGCACACGGGGAAAGGAGAAAACCAGGGACGAGGTTTCTGGTTCTGCAACTTGCGCTCAAAGCTCACCGCCGCTCACTGCTCCCCCCAGCGGACTCAGCCGTGGCGGCTCGCCGGGCGTGACCAGCAGCAGGTGGTTCGGCGGCACGGCTTGCCAGCCTGGCTCGTCGGTTAGCGGTTCGGAGGCCACGATCACCGCCCCGTAATCGGCGTTCGACTGGCGCATGTGACATGCTTCCTTACCCGTGGCATCCGGCTCGAAGACGTATTGGCTACCAACGTGCCAGAACAGGCTCGGTCCGGCGGTGGGCGCGGTGGCAAAGCGCGACACCGCGGCGGAATGGCCATCGGAAACGGCCAGGTTGAGCACCATCGCGCCCGATGTTTCCGCCGGCTCGGTCAACTCCAGCACGGCGCCAATGGTGGCGCTCAGCGCGTCGGCCAATGCCTGCGGCGTTCGTGGGGCTTGCAGATCCCCCACAATATCCTGCCACAGTGCGAAGATGTGCTCGGAGTCCGTGGTGCCGCGCATGCGGGCAAAGGCGTCGTTGCTTAGCGCCTGTTGAAACGTCCGCCGCCGCCGGGCAAACTCCGCCACGCTGCCGTTGTGCATGAAGGCAAACCGGCCGGCGGTGAAGGGATGGCAATTGGCCTCCGATACGTCCGAGCCGGGAGATGCCGCCCGCACGTGCGCCAGGATGGCGCCGCTCTGCGTCAGCCGGGCCAGGTCGCGCAGGTTGCGATTGTTCCACGCCGGGCGGACCGAGCGATACGCGGCCGGCTCGGGCGAAATATCGGGCCGATACCAGGCCACGCCAAACCCGTCGCCATTGAGCGGCTCGACGCTCAGATGACTCTTGAAGCTCTGCCGGATGATCGAATGCGCGGGGCGCGTGATCAACATGTCCACCGTAATCGGGGGCCCCAGGTACAACGCAAACCGGCACATGACGAATACTCCGAAGGCAGCTTCATTTACTTCGTGGCGGCAGGTTTCGGTGCGGCCGGCTTCGTTGCGGTAAGTCCATCCAACTCTACCTTCAATTGGGCCACCGTTTCATCCATCACGGTTTTCCAGTTGCCCGATTCTCGATAGCGCCGCCGCTGCCGCTCGGCCCCGGTTTCCAGCTTGTCGATGTGGCGCAAGCCCGCCAGATAACGATCGTCCCCCGTCTCGCGGGCCAGCGGCATCAGCCGCTCGACCACTTCCGCCAGGTCCAATGCCAACGACGTCCGGCGGCCGCTGGGACCGCGGATGTAAGCCGCCTGCAATCCATAACGCGTGGCCAGCCATTTATTCTCCACGGCGATCCAGTGCCGGCGGATATCGCCGCGACGGACCTTGGGGCGCTCGGCGAGCAGCCACAGGATGGAAGTGGTCAGCGTGCGGATGAATGCCACCAGCCGCAGCGTCTCGGCGAGCGTCAGCGGCATGTCGCAGATCCGCAGCTCAATGGTGCCGAAGTCGGGGCGAGGGCGGATGTCCCAATAAATGTCCTTGAACGACGCGATGGCCTGACAGTCTTTCATCACTTTGCAGTAGCCGCGGAACGCTTTCCAATTGCTGAAGTATTGCGGCAACCCGGCGTGCGGCAGCAGGCGATACAGGGCCGTACGCGACGAGGCCAACCCGACGTCGGTACCTTGCCAGAACGGGGAGCTGGACGAGAGCGCCACCAGGTGCGGCAGGTATTCCACCAACAGGTTCGTGGCGCCGATCGCCATGTCTCCGCTAGGCACGCCGATGTGAACGTGCAGGCCGAACGTGATCCGCTGATACGTCAGCCACACCAGTCGGTCCATGATCTTTTCATAACGCTCGGCTGGAAACACCGAGCTGTTCGTCGTGCGGTGGAACGGATGCGTGCCCCCCATCGCCAGCTCGCACCCCTGGCTGCTGACGATGTTGCGGACGCCGCGGACGCGGGCCAGCAGTTGATCGCGCACTTCGTCGACGCTGTGGCAGACGTCGGTCTTCACCTCGAGCATCGATTGCATCAACTCGGCCGAGACGCCGGGGATTCCCATTTCAGCGCAACCCTTGAGAATGCGCACCGCCGCCGGCGACAGGTCGCCGCTATCGCGATCGAGAATCTGAAACTCCAACTCCACGCCGATGGTCGGCTCGGTCGAGCCGTGAAAGACGAGTTCTTCTGAACGGCTGGGGGCCGGAGTATTTGTAGGCCCCGTTGCGCTGGAATCCTTGGCGCCGGAAGTGGTGGTAGACATCGTCGCTCCCTCCGAGTGTGGGTAGGATATCACGCTGCGGATATAAACGACGGAAGACGCTATGGATGAATTTCCAGACAAGGGCCCAGCCCCGCGACTAGGGTACTGGAAATTATCGCGTCTCACGCGGCCAGGGGAAACCGGTACCGGGATGATTCGGCGAGCGCCACACTCGAACTGCGGCACATGGCGTGAGTTAGAAGGTGTGCAGAGCAGGGGGCCAGATGCGATGGCCGGGATAGACAGCCACGCCGGAGCCATCCACGAGGAAGGCCGACGTGGCAGGGCCGGCCAGCGCTTCGCCCAGCACGGAACCGTACCACGCGCGCATCGCGCCGCAGAATTCCACTTCGGCCGCCGGCCAGATGCGCCATGGCGGACGGGCCACCTGATACTCCCAGGTGGTGCCATCGCGCCGCGCGGTGTAGGCCCAATAGCGATCCACCACGAACGACGCCTCGTCGCGCGGCGGCGCGCGGTCCGCATCGGCGATTGTGCTTAATGAAAACCGTGCGGTGGTGTCGCCATGGCCCCAGGCGTATTCGACCCGCCGCGGCCCGATCGCGTCGTCGTCTTCCGGAACATTGTGGCGGCACGTTAGCGCCGCCCGAGTGAATCGCTCGCCATACAGCCGAGCGGTCCACGCGACCATGCGCCGCGGGACCAATTCGCGGATGAACACGACGCCCGGCCGCCAGTGGCCGGCCACCTCGCGACGGACGTAGAACCGCAAGTTCACTTCGCTGAA
>JAIOQB010000477.1 GCA_021413585.1 Planctomycetia bacterium | reverse complement strand
CTCACCGAGGATCGCGCTGGCCGGCAGGTTTGGCAATTGATCGCGAACGGCGCCGAGCAATCGCTCGTTGGTCAGCACGCTGGTGCGGTCGGCGGGCACCAGGCCGGCCAGGCGATCGACCGTCGCCTGGAGCATCGTCCGCTCGCCAGAGAGTCGCAGCAATTGCTTCGGCCGGTCGGCGCGGCTGGCGGGCCAGAATCGCGTGCCGGCCCCGCCGGCCATGATCACTGCATGGAGCATGGTTGGTATGTCACGTTTTTTGAGCGGCCTGAAATTCCGAGTGGGTGGCTGGGACAATGCCCCAGTTGTGTTCGATCGAATCCCACTGGGGCGTTGCCCCAGCCACCCGATGATTCCGCTATGCAAGCCTAACAGAAATACGTATCTCGCGTCACTGTTTCCCCCGGACGCACCCGCGCTGCTAGCTGCGTCGCATCGAGCGCAAACCGTGGACTGATCTCCACCTTGATGCCTTCCGCCACCTTGGCGCCGCACTCGGCCAGCCAGCGCTGGGCCTGCGCGATCATCATCTGCTGGCACGTTGCGGCGGTGTCGGTCGCTTCGCCCGGCGCGTTCTTCACCGGGGCGAACGTCTCGGCCGGGTCAGCCTCGACGGTCAACCCGCGGGCGGCTTGCGGTAGCAGGTCGAAAATAAACCGCTCGAACTTGATTGCGTTCGGAGCGGCCGGCTCTACGAGCTGCCCCGCGTCGTCCACGAACGGCACTTTCTTATTGGCCCGATGCAGCGGCAGGCCCTCGGCGCTCGCGGCCACGCGGGTAAGAAACTTGACCCCCAGGATGTTGATCGCCGTGCTGCCCGCCCAGAAGCGCAGCGATCCGTCGGCAGCTCGGGCCTCGGCTACGTCGTCAGGCAAATCGCTGTACTCGATAATCCGCATCCGGCCGTCGACCCTCGCAACCAGCCCCAGGCGTTCCGTCGGCGTCCGCTTGGCAATCACCTGCATCGTGTATTCGCTTTGTGCGAGCAGGTGGCTGCCGATCATCTCTGGATCGCAGATCGGCACCAGCGGGTTGTCCACTTGGAAGTAAAACAGGTGCTTGATGCCCCGCTTCTGCATGTCGGCCAGCGAGCCGCTGTGCTTCAGCGCCGCCAGCAAGCCCCCGTGGCCGTCGGGGCTCAGCGCCAAATGCCCCGGCGCGGCCAGCAGCAACCGGCCGGTGGCGGCATCGACGGCAGGCAGCGTCCCCTGGCAGAAAATCCGCACATCGCCCGCGCTTAAGCCAAAATAATGATTCTCCGCCAGAAATGCCGTCGTCTCGTCATGCGTCGCCGGACTGGTCATCAGATACAGCGGCACCGCCGCGCCGTAGCGATCGCGCGTGGCGACGATCTTTTCCAGCAGAATCTGAAACAGGCTGACCCCCGAGATGGGGCCGATGGAAAACATCCCCTTGGCATGCTCGAAGCCCAGCCGGGAACCCTGCCCGCCGGCGACAAGCACCGTGCCGATCTCGCCGGCCGCAAGCGCCGCCGCACCGCGCGCGCGAGCCTCGGCCTGCGAGAATGGGCGCTCAGCGTCCGCCAGCCGGATCGCCGGCGCGGGCACAGCCCGGCGGGCGGCGGCCGCCAGATCTTCGGGAGGCGCGGCCGATGTGTCGGTCAGCCGCGCGAAATCGTCCCAATCGAGCTGTTTGATTTCCTGGGCCAATTCCGCCTGTGCGGCGGCGTCCAATTGGTCCCAGAATTTCAGCACATGCTGTTGCTTGTGCCGGGTGAGAAGCTCGATTAGTTCGTCGTACATCGGCGGCAATCAGCAAAGCGAGCCCGAAACGTGGCAACGGATCAACCAATTCATTGTCCTCGCACAAACCGCCACGCCAGGTAGCAGAGCACAGGGAACAGGATGAAGATCGTCGCATACGTGAAGATGGTCGTCCAGACGTGTCGCGGCCAGCGTGCCATTGGGGATAGTCCTAGGGCGGTCAGCCGGCGGCCTGGGTCGCTGGACGCTCAGTAACCTGGGTCGCTTGACGCTCAGTGGCCGCAAAACGGACCACGGCCGCCGACGCGACGCGCGGCACCTGATCGAGCCGTAGTTCCAACCGCACGCCGTGCGGCAGCACCTGCACCTGCTTGATCGACAGCGGCGGTCCCTCCACCGGGGCGGCCGACCACTGGGGCTGCCCCGCGAACGGTGGGCAAAACGCCAGATGGACGATCTCTGTCCGCTGCCCCGCGGCGAACATCGCCCGCACTTGCCCTCGGCATTGATCGCGGCCATCGGCCCGGCGGCTGCGGGTCATCTGCTGCCAAACGCCCACAGGCATCCGCAGGCCGGGCAAGGGAGCGCGCTGGCGCAGATCCGCGCGACGCGTTCCCACCGCTGGTGCTATGTCGGTTGAAGTTCCAGCGTATCGCCTGCGGATGAGGACTACCAACAGCGATCCCCCTTCTTCAATCATCAGCGGCGCCAAGAGGCACCACAGGCCGGCCGCCGAAGTCGCCGGCAGCCAGACCGCCCAAGCCGCCAGCCACGCCGCGGCGCTCGGCCACAGCACCAACCCCCAACCGCCAACCGTCCGCATTTCGGTCGTTCGATCCGAAACCACATATTGCCGTACCACTAGCGCACCGATTGCCAAACCGCAACCTGCAAAAAGGAGGGAGGCCGGTGAAAGCGGCTGCGCCAAAGCACCCGCCGCACGCCGCAAGACCAGCAACACAGCCGAAAGGGTCAGCAACGACAGCCCGCCGACTCGTATCGTTGCCGCGACGAGCCGATCGAACTCCGTCTCGGTTTGCGAATCGGCAAAGACATCACGCCATTCGCCGCCCAACATGGTAGGAGCAACAGTGCGGGACTCTACCATCGGACGATCCTTGTCCAAATAAAAATAACAACGGCAAGGGCAGACAAGCTGCCCATGGCACCCGGCAGATTCCTACGCCCCTACCGCGCCGCGGCGCTGATGCCAACCGCTTCCGCCAGCTCCGCCGCCCGATGGGTGCTCTCCCAAGTGAACTCCGGCTCGCTGCGGCCAAAGTGCCCGCCGGCGGCCGTCTTGCGATAGATCGGCCGGCGCAGGTCGAGGTATTCAATAATGCCACGGGGACGGAGGTCAAACAGTTCGACCACCGCCTCGCAGATCCGGGCATCGTCCACGCGGCCCGTCCCCTGCGTATCGACGTGCACGCTCACCGGATCGGCAATGCCGATGGCATACGCCAACTGCACTTCGCAACGATCGGCCAATTCGGCTGCCACGATGTTCTTCGCCACATGGCGCGCCATGTAGGCTGCGCTGCGGTCGACCTTGGTCGGATCCTTACCGCTAAAGGCTCCTCCGCCGTGACGGCCCCAGCCGCCGTAGGTGTCGACGATGATCTTGCGGCCGGTCAGCCCGCAGTCACCGTGCGGTCCGCCGACGACGAAGCGGCCCGTGGGGTTGATGTGATACTTGATCTCGCCGGTGACTAGATCCGCCGGCAGGCAGGGGCGGATGATCTTTTCGATAATGTACTTGCGCAGCTCTTCGTTCTTCACGTCAGGGCTGTGCTGCGTGGAGACGACCACGGTGTCGATCCGCACCGCCTTGTCGCCGTCATACTCAATGGTCACCTGGCTTTTGCTATCGGGGCGCAGCCACTTCACCTCGCCCTTTTGGCGGGCTTCGGTCAGGCGGTTGAGAATGCGGTGCGACAGGGCAATCGGCAGCGGCATCAACTCGGGGGTATCGTTGCAGGCATAGCCGAACATCAAGCCCTGGTCGCCGGCGCCAATCGACTTGCTGGCCGAGGTGGTTTCGTCCACGCCCAGTGCGATGTCGGGGCTTTGCTTGTCGATCGAAACCATAACGGCGCAGGTGTCAGCATTAATCCCCATCTGGTCGTCGGTGTAGCCAACGTCGCGGATCACTTGGCGGACCACAGAGGGATAGTCGATCACCGCCTTGGTGGTGATCTCGCCGGCGATGATTGCGACACCGGTGGTGACTAGCGTCTCGCAGGCCACGCGGCTGTGCGGATCCTGGGCGAACAGGGCGTCGAGGATGCCGTCGGAAATCTGATCCGCCAGCTTGTCCGGATGACCCATGCTGACCGATTCACTCGTGAACAAATACTTGCCTGATGCCACGCGTGGGTCTCCCGAAAAATGCTGAGGTGGGCGAATGCGCTCGCCCCCGGGACGAGCTGCCAAAGTTGAATCGGGCTCCATTATAGCCCTAGCCGAGCCAACACGGCAACTCGGCCTGAGCGGGGGAAAAGGCCCTCCGCTTCACGACCTTAACACAGTTAAGCAGCGCGGCTGCTCTGCTGGTTTGGCGCGGGCAGGAGCCGGCAAAGTTGATCGACCGTGCGTTTGGTCGCTCCGCGTCCTTCCGCCACCAGTGCGGCTGCCCGCTGGCCCCGCGTGGCGGCATAGGCCGGATCGTCCAGGGCGCGGCGGACAAACGCGGTCAACTCTTCGCCATTTCGGACCACAACGGCCGCGTTGCGAGCCAGCAGCATCTCGACAATGTCGCGGAAGTTCCAGGTGTTCGGGCCGAACGACACCGCCGCGCCGTAGGCGGCCGGCTCGAGCATGTTCTGGCCGCCGCGAGTGCCCATGCTGCCGCCGACGAAGGCAACGGTGGCGGTTCCCCACCAGTGGCCAAGTTCGCCGATGGTGTCGACGAGGAGAAGGGAGGATGGTGGATGGGGGATGGTGGATGGAGTGAGTTTGGATCGTCGCTGCCAGTCCAGACCCGATGCGTCTAGTAGCCGCGCGACTTCTTCAAATCGCTCGGGATGCCGCGGCACCACAATCAATCGCAACCGCGGATGCTCGGCGGCCAGCGCAGTGAACGTCGCCAGCGCGAGCGATTCCTCCGGCTCTTGGGTGCTGCCGGCGAGCAGCACGATCGCGTCATCCGGCCAGCCGGTTAAGGCCATCAGCGCCGCAGTCTGCGGATTGTTGCGATCGCTGGCCGCTCCGTCGAACTTGAGCGAGCCGGTCACGCTCACGCTTTCGGGCCGGGCACCCAACGCCAGGAAGCGCTCCGCATATTCGTCGTTCTGCGCGGCTACCAGATCGAGCGACGAGAGCAGTCGCGAGACCAGCGGCCGAATCCGCCGGTAGCCCCGAAAGCTCTTTTCGCTCAGCCGGCCGTTGACCACCCCCACGCGGGCGCCATGCCGCCGCGCCGCCCGGACCAGATTCGGCCACAGCTCCAGCTCGCACAGCACCAGCAACTCTGGCCGCACGCAGCGCATTGCCGCGGCCACCGCCCAAGTGAAGTCCAAGGGGCAATAGAATCGCACGCACTGTGGATAAATCTTGGCAGCCAATTCGTAGCCGGTGCGAGTGGTGGTCGACAGCACGCACTCGGCATCGGGCCGCTGCCGGGCCAACTCGGCCAACAACGGCGCGAGCAGCTTCACTTCGCCGACGCTCACCGCATGGAGCCAGATGCAGGGCCGATCGCCAGATCGCACCGGCACGCGGCCGAGGAATTTTTCGGCCCAGCCTTGGCGGTATTTCCCCTTGCGCAGCGCCGCATACGCCAGCCATGGTGACAGAGTCACCAGCAATGCGACGTATGCGAAATTGAGCAGCCAGCCGAGCATGAGGAAGGTCCGTTGGAAGCAGTGCCAGCGGCGAAGTATCCCGGACCTGCGTGTTTCGAGCAACGCCAAGTTTCACGCGGTAAAACATGGCGCCAGCACGCCGTCGCACGAGCGATTCAAGCACGCGAAAACGGGTCAGTTCGTGAAAGCGGCGCTGAATTATTCCCGCCGCGGAAATCATTTTTTTGCGGAATAGTGGGCCGATGCCGGGGCGAATCTCCAGGCGTTGACGCGTTTCTTTTCGACCGGCTCTTCTACGCCGTCCACTGCCTTGGGAGTTCCACCGCCATGCGTCCCGAAAACAATCGTTTTGACAAAGTGCCGCCGCGCCCTTCGCGAAACAATTCACACCCGATCGCTCCTGACGCCGGAGGAGTCGCCCCTTCGCGGCCCTTGCCCGCGCGGGCGGTGGTGCTTTCTTCCGGCCGGGCGCGACCTGTCGCCGCCGCGCCAGCCATGGCCGGGGCCGCCACCGCCGGCGCGCTCTTGGGCAATGAGCGTGCCAACGACGGCGGCGGCATGCTGGGCCAAGTTCGCTCCTGGTTTCTCAACTCGGGCAACTCGTACCTAGCCAGCATGTTGTTTCACACCGCGTTGTTTCTGCTGCTGGCGTTGGTGCTGGGGGTGCGCTACGTGGCCCAGTCGTTCAGTGGCGGGAAGGAGTTTGAGGCGGCGGTGGTGGAAGACGAATCCAACAATCGCGACGCGCTGCTGCCGACGTTGAGCGCCGAGAAGTTCTTCGATAAGTTCAAGACGGCGGGGCCCGACGAAAAATTCCTCACCGAGGCGATTCCTTCTGGCCCGGCGAGTCTCGGCGGACCGAAAATCTCGGACGATCCCACGTATGAGCCCCCGAGGGGAGGTTTCCCCGACGCGGATCCCGCCGCGCCCCCCATGTTGGAAGGGGGAATCGGATTCCATCCCACCGCACCCGGCGCGGCGGCGAATGGAACCGTCGGATTGCATCGCGATTTTGGCGAAGGGTACGTCGCTTTGGGCGGCGGCCCTCCTTACCGGGGCCGCGGAACGCCTCCGCCCCCCGGCTCCGGTAAAACCAGAGCGACTGAAGACTCCGCCCTGGCCGCGCTGAATTGGATCGCCCGGCATCAAAGCGCGGACGGAAGTTGGAGTCTCGACAAGTTCGACCGCCAATGCCACTTAAGCCACTGCGACGGCGGGGGCAACGTCCAGTCCGACGCCGCGGCCACGGCGCTGGCGCTGCTGCCGTTTCTGGCCCACGGCATGACGCACTTGCCGCCCAACAGCGATTCGCCGCCCGAGCAAGCGAAGTATCAACTGCAGTACCAACAAACGGTCCGCCGAGGGTTGATGTGGCTCTTGGCCCATCAGCAGCGCAGCGGCGATCTGTCGGCCGGCACGTCGGCGGTGATGTACACGCACGGCCTGGCGACGATCGCCCTGTGCGAAGCGTACGGCATGACGCGCGACGCGACCCGGCAGGAATCCTCCAGCCGCAACAGCCGCAATGGCGAACTGCGGCTTGGCTCGGCCGCGCAGGCCGCGGTGCGGTTCATCGAGACCGCGCAGAACAAACAGGACGGCGGCTGGCGCTACAAGCCGGGGGACGCAGGGGACACTTCGGTGGTCGGCTGGCAGGTGATGGCGCTTAAGAGCGCGCAGATGGCGGGGCTGGAAGTCTCACCTGTGGCGCTGGAAGGGGCGCAGAAGTGGTTGGCCGCCGCGTCCGGCAGCCAGTACGGCGGATTGTTCTCCTACACGGCCGGCGGCGGCAAGACGACGACGATGAGTTCGGTCGGCCTGTTGTGCCGGCAATACCTGGGGGCCGCCAAGAGCGATCCGGGCATCAACGAAGGAGTCCGCTACCTGATGGCAAACCTGCCCGACGGCCAGGCGGACCGCAACATTTATTACTGGTACTACGCCACGCAGGTGATGCACAACATGTACGACGGCGACTGGGAGAAGTGGAACCGCCAGATGCGCCGCGTGCTGTGCGAATCGCAATGCCGCCAGGGTTGCGCGGTCGGAAGCTGGGACCCCGCCAAACCCACCGCCGACGCCTGGGGCGCCCACGGCGGCCGGTTGATGGTCACGGCACTCTCGTGCCTGACGCTGGAAGTGTACTACCGGTATATGCCGCTGTATGACTTGCGGAAGCAGGGGGCGGTGGTGAAGGAATGACCAATGTCCAAGCACCAATGACCAATGTAAGAACGGAGGCTGCCTTTATTGGTCATTGGGATTTGGTCGTTGGACATTTGCCTTCTCTGTGCCTCTGTGTCTCTGTGGTTCAAAATTTTCAGCGGTAGAAGTCAATCCAACTGAGCGTGATCGATTTTGGATTGCCTTCAAACAGCTTGTCCGGCAGCGTAACCTCGAAATGTCCTTCCTTCAATGGGATCGTGCCGTTGCCGCCGACGACGCGAACGGCCGGCCACCAGGGACTGGACTTGTCGAGCGGAGTTTCAACGCCGCTCGTCTTGGTCGCCGCCCGCGGTTCGTGGCCACCGGTGCTGGGAACGCTGGCGATGAGCGTGGTGGCGCCGTTGGCGGCCTCGAACGATTCGAGGCCTGTTAGCTGCAACTGCACGATGACCTGTTTGGGCCATTGGTCGCCGGTGCGCTCGATGGTGGCGTGATCGATGCCGGTGGGGGAGGTGACATCAATGGTAGCCTTTTCTTCGATGGCAGTGATGGCAATCCGCGTGTCGGCCCGCCCCCCAGTGGAGCGAAGAGGCAGGCCGCCGAGAGCCAGGAAGGCCCATCGTTCATTGTACGCTTGCACCGATCGAACACGGATTCCTCGTTCGACATAAGCGTGAATAAAGTCGGGGTCGGTTTCTGCTTTGAATTCAAAGAACAAGACCTTGCATTGAGGTAGTGCCAACAGCAGTTGCCGTATACCGTCGGGCGTGACGCGTGTATGAACTAGATTGATCTCACGTAGATTCGTGAGCTTTGAGAGCGACGCCATGCCGGCGTCGGTCACTTCGGTGGAAGAAAGACTGATCCGCTTCAAGTTGTTCAGCCCTGCCAAGTGGCCGAGCCCCACGTCGCCGATGTGGGTGTCCGAGAGGTCGATTTCCTCGAGTTTTTGCAGCCGCTCCCAACGGTCCAGCCAAACATCACTCACACAGTCGCCGTGGATAAAGACGTGCTTGAGCGTGCTGCACTCCGCCAACCATTTCAACTCCTCGTCCGAAGGTTTTTCGTTTTCGCCGCAATAAGGTTTTTCGTTTTCGCTGCAATGAAAGCGCATCGTCAGGCTGGTGAGGTCGCAAACGAGATTGGGATATCGGTCCGCCAGCGGTTGAATCCACTGGGGCATGTCACCGACGGTATTCCAAAAAACTCGCGGTTCATAGAAGCACGCGCCACCCAACCGGTTGAGCCTCTCTGCTACGTGGCGCTGCCGCTGTGCCCGGCGGGCTTCGTAACCCAAGTAACCCAACCCTGCGGCTGCGAAGGTGGTGAAGATTAGCAGCGACCGCAGGCTGTAGCGGAACCAGCGGCGGGGGGGCTTTAATTGGAGCGAGGAGGATGTTGCTAAGAGCGTGGCGGTCATGGGGCACCGACCGGCGAAGGTTCACGTTGGTGCGCGCGAACTTGAAATGTTGCGCTGACCCTGGGCGGCTCGCCCGGGGATAAGACGCCGCAAAGTCGCATCGGACTTCCCTACGCCGCCCCCAGCCCGCTATTCCGCATGTGACAGTTCTTGTACTTCTTCCCGCTACCGCAAGGACACGGATCGTTGCGGCCGACGTGTTTGCCGCGGTTGCGGATTGGTTCGAGCTTGACGTCCTCGCCGCCCGCGGCCTGGTCGCCGGAGTCGATCTGGGCGGCCATCTGGCTGGCCGATTCGGCTTCTTGATGCGTGGCCGAGGTTTCGACCCAGGTGGAGCCGACGAACCCTTCGTCGAGCTGCTCCATGCGGAACACCAGGTCGGTGGCCCGCTCGTCGATCGAGTTCCACATCGCCTCGAACATCCGCATCCCTTCCCGCTTGTACTCGACCTTGGGATCGACCTGGGCGTAGCTCCGCAGCCCCACGCCGCTGCGCAGATGGTCCATTGCCAGCAGGTGGTCTTTCCAGGCGGAGTCCAGCAGGTGCAGCACCAGCGAGCGCTCCATCCGCCGCAGCTCGGGGGCGTAGTGATCGTTAAACGCCGTCCACGCGCGGCGCGTCAGGTTCTTGTGGTCGAGCTTGGCCAACTCCGCGGCC
>JAIOQB010000476.1 GCA_021413585.1 Planctomycetia bacterium | reverse complement strand
CTCGCGAAAGGGGCCGACGTGATCGTGTGGTGCCCCGACAGCTTCGAGGCGCCGTCGGGTAAAGTGATCGCCTGGTTCGATCAATGGCTCTCGGCGGATCCCAATCGGATGCTGATCTACATCGGCCGCGACCACGAATCGGGCCCCAACTATTGGCAAGCCGTCATCCCCAACGCGCCGGCCAATCTATCCGCCGAGCTGAACGAACGCCTGGCGGAATCCATCTCGGAAGCCGCGCTGCGGCGCAAATCGCCCAACGATGAAAATTGCGAGTGGTTCAAGCTCGTCTACTCGGGCGCCAAGCGGCACGCGATCACGTGGTGACCAATGGGTCGTTCCTGCTGAACTTTCCGCTGCTCAATCACGAGCATCGCAAGCTGGCCGTGCGGCTGGTGGGCGAGGTGGGCTCCGGTCGCAAAGTGGCGTTTCTCGAAAGTGGCGCCGACGGGCCGCGGCTGCTCGAGGAAGAGCCGGCGATCGAAATCCCCTCCGGCTTGGAGATGTTCGGCATCTGGCCGATGAACCTGCTGCTGTTGCACTTGGCGGTGCTGGGCGTGGTGTTTTGCCTGGCGCGGTGGCCGATCTTCGGTCGGCCGACGTCCGCGCCGCCGCAGGCGACCAGCGATTTTGGCAAGCACATCGACGCGCTGGGGGAACTCCTGGAGCTAAGCCGCGATCAGAGCTATGCTAGAACCCGCACGCTGGCCTACCATCAAACGCTGCGCGGCGAATTGTCCGGTCCGGCGGGTGGGGCCATTCCAACTGCTGCAATCATCACTTCGACTACCACGACTCCCGGCGGCCCGGCGATCTAGAAGACCACCATCACCAACTCGGTCCCTCACAGCGTAAGCAATCACACAGTACAAGGCGCCGAAGAGCATGTCATATGGATTGGACCCCATCGCGAACAGCAATCCGGGGATCGAGTTTCGCTGCGGGTCGTGCAACCGGCTGCTGCGCGCAACGAGCGACACCATCGGCCGCCGGGTGAAATGCCCTGAGTGCCAGGCGATCCTGCAGGTTCCCGCCACAGCCACGGCCACCGATGGCCCCGCCGGTGCGGGCAACATGCACCCCAGCGCTCCCCCTCCCAATCCACCACAGCCCGATCTGATGCGCCCCGAACCGCAACCCATGGGCCGTCCGGCGCCCAGTACATTTGGCAATCCCGCCACGCTCGCTCCGCGGCCCATGACGAGCCCGCAGTCGTCCGGCTGGTCGCGCCCGCTGTCCCCTCCCGCCCCGCCGGTGCTGTCGCCGGCCGCAGGGGCCGATTCAAATCAGAATCACGACGGCTTAAGTGCTGCTTACTCTGGTGCGCCGGACCCTGCCCGCGCGAATACGGGAACCGCCGCCCGCGTCAAAGGCTTGTTCGATCGGATCCTCGAGCAGATCCGCAAGATCTATATCGGCCAAGATGAGCTGGTGCTGGGCACGCTGGTGGCGCTCTTCTCCGGCGGGCATGTGCTGATCGAAAGTGTTCCCGGGCTCGGCAAGACGCTGTTCGTGCGCACGCTAGGGCGCGTGTTGGGTTGCGAGTTTGGGCGGATTCAGTTCACCGCCGACTTGATGCCCTCCGACATCACCGGCGCCCCGATCTTCGACATGAAGACGCAGGACTTTGTGTTCCGCCCCGGGCCGGTGTTCACGCAATTGCTGCTGGCGGACGAGATCAACCGTTCGCCTGCCAAGACGCACGCGGCGCTGCTGGAGATCATGCAGGAGTATCGCGTCACGGTCGATCGCATCAGCCACAAGATCGAGCGGCCGTTTCTGGTGTTGGCCACGCAGAATCCCATCGAGTCGGAAGGGACGTACAACCTGCCCGAGGCGCAGCTCGACCGGTTCATGTTCAAGCTGGCGGCCGATTATCCGCAGGCCGAGGAAGAAGCCCACATCCTCAAGATGCACAGCCGGCAGGTCGATATCGATCTGCGGCTGGAGGACGAGTTGAAAACGGTGACCACGCCCGCCGAGATTCTGGAACTCACGCGGCTGTGCGGCGAGGTGTACGTCGACGACCGGTTGATCAACTACATCAACTCGCTGGTGCGGCGGACGCGGCAATGGCCGCAGTTCTACCTGGGTGCCTCGCCGCGGGCCGGCTTGGCTTTGGTGCAAGGGGCTCGCACGCTGGCCGCTTTCCGCGGGCGCGACTACGCCGTGCCGGACGACGTGGTCGAGATCGCCCTGCCCGCGCTGCGCCATCGCGTCACGCTGACCGCCGAAGCCGAAGTCGAAGGGCACAAGGCGGATCAATTGCTCAATGATCTGGTGCGGAGCGTGGAAGTTCCACGAACCTGATGAGTGGCGGCCTATCTCTAATCCTGGTGATCCTGGCCACGATGGCGCCGCTGTGCGGGTTGGCCCGCTATTGGCGGATCTTTCCCCATCGGCCGTTTCTGTATCTGCTGCTGGTGCCGTGCGGGCTGGCGTGTGGGTTGATCCTGCTGCCGGAATCGCAGTTGTGGAACGGGCTGTGGGCGCTGGCCGCCGTGGAAGTGGTGCTGGTCGTGGTGCTGGTGGTCGACCTGTTCACGCTCCCCCACGCCAGGCATTTTGAGGCGGAGCGGACCACGCAGCGCGTTGCGTCGCTGATCAAGCAGCACAGCGTGGCGCTGACTGTCTCGAACCGCTCGGGCAGGGCGTGGACAGTGTGGGTTCGCGACGACGTCGACAGCCGGCTGCGACCGATGCCCGAGGATTTTATCGTCGAGCTGCCGCCGCAAAGCCGCAGCACGCTGCGCTACGAGATGCGCCCCACGCGCCGTGGCGCGTTCACGATGCAGTGCATTCACTTGCAGGTGCGCAGCCGCGGCGGGTTCTGGCGGCGGTTCTTCTCCTATCCGGCGGTGTCGACGATCCACGTTTATCCCGACTTGAAGCAACTGTCGGAATACGCCGTGCTGGCGCGAACCAACCGGCTCAGCCAGATCGGCGTGCGCCGCACGCGAAAGGTCGGCCAGGACCACGAGTTCGAGCGGCTGCGCGACTTCACACCCGACGACAACTACAAGCACATCGATTGGCGGACCACCGCCCGCCGCCGCAAGCTCACCGTGCGCGACTACCAGGCGAGCCAGAGCCAGCGGATCGTGTTCCTGATCGACTGCGGGCGGATGATGACCAACGAGGCGGGGGGCTTGAGCCTGCTGGATCACGCCATGAACGCGGCGCTGATGCTCACGTACGTGGCGCTGCGGCAGGGAGATTCCGTTGGGCTGCTGAACTTCTCCGATTCGGTGCATGACTTCGTGCCGCCCAAGGGAGGCATGAGCCAGATGAACCGGCTGCTGCATGCCTCGTTCGACCGCTTTCCGCGGCTGGTGGAATCGCGCTACGATCAGGCATTCCGCTACCTGGCCACGCACTGCCGCAAGCGGGCGTTGGTGGTGCTGATTACCAACGTGATCGACGAAGTGAACGCCCGGCAGATCGAGCAGCAGCTAGGCGCACTCACGGGCAAGCACCTTCCGCTAGGGGTGCTGCTGCGCGACCACCGGTTGTACGACGCGGTGGAAGACAGCCCCCGCCCCGCCAGCACGATCTACCGTGCCGCGGCTGCGGCCGACATTCTGCTGTGGCGATCGCAGGTGTTGCGCGATTTGAAAACGCGCGGGGCACTGACGATCGACGTGTTTCCAGAGGATTTGACAGCGCCGCTGGTAAATCAGTATTTGAATATCAAGGCGCGGCATTTGTTGTAAATAGGCGCGACGCGCGTCCGTTGCGCGATCAAAATTCAAGCTTAATCGCCGATAGTCGCTCCTCCGTCGCCCGCATCAGCGCGTCTTCCGCCGCTTCATCGGCCGCTTCGTACGTGACGCTCAGCCGCAAGAACGCGCCGGCGTCGTCCCACGGCACGGTGCAGATCGACTTTTCCGTGATCAGATACTGGCTGGCCGCTTCGGCAGTCTCGAATCTTGGGCCGCCCGCCACGCCGCGCGGCGAGCGGGTGTAGAGAAAGTACGTCCCGCCCGGCATCGCGCAATCGAAGCCGCACCGCTTGAGCGTAGCCACCAGCTTGGTCAGCCGGCGGCGGTACTTTTCGCGGATGCGGCGGGGGATGTCGTCGTCGGCCAGCGCCGCAGCGGCCGATTTTTGAATGGCGATGAACTGGCCGGAGTCGGTGTTGTCCTTCACGTCGGACATGGCGCGCACGATCCGCTCGTGCCCGCACACCCAGCCCATCCGCCAGCCGATCATGTCAAAGCCCTTCGACATCGAGTGGACCTCCACCCCCACGTCGCGGGCACCCGGCACTGAAAGGAAGCTCAACGGCGCCGCGTCGAAGCTCAGCATGATGTGGGCCGCGTCCTGCACGACGACGATTTCATGGCGCTTCGCGAACTCGATCACGCGCCGATAGAACTCCAGCGTGGCCGTGCGCCCCGTGGGGCTGTTGGGATAGCAGAGCACCAGCAGCTTCGCCGCGCGGCAGATGTCGGCTGGGATCGCGTCGAGGTCGGGGAAGAATCCGTTCTCGGCGGTCAGCGGCAGGCGGTACACGCTGCCGCCGTAGTATTTCGTGTGCGTGCCGGCCACCGGATAGCCGGGCACAGTCATCAGCGTCACGTCGCCCGGATTGATGAACGCGGCAGGCAGCATCGCCAGGGCCGGCTTGCTGCCGATCGAGTGGTTCACCTCGGTGGCCGGATCGAGCTTCACGCCGAAGTTGCGCTGCATGAACGCGGCGGCTGCCTCCTTGAACTCCAGGATGCCGTTGTCGGCATAGCCCCGGTTCTCCGGCCGGTTGATCTCGCGGGCCATCACCTGCCGCACGCTCTCCGGGGCCATCGAGTCGTTCTCGCCGATGCCGAAGTCCAACAACGCCCGCTCAGGATGATCGGCCAGCGCCTTCCGCTTGGCCCGCTTGATCTTCTCGAACTTGTAGATTTCGGTCCCCTTGCCGTAATTGGCCCCGCCGATCCGCTCGGCGAACAGGGTTTGGAAGTAGGGATCGCTGGAGTCGGGCATGATGGTGGGTGCGTGCTGCGGTTGAAGGGGGTGTTTGGGGAATGCGCAAGCCACCAAAGTACCGCGCGACCGGCACGGCGAAAAGTGGCAGCGCGTCATAGCCCCGGGCTCCGCCCGGGGGTGAACCGTATTTCCACGAAGAGCGTAGCGCCGAGCAACTGGCAGCGCCACCCCCGGGCGGAGCCCGGGGCTATTTTGGGATGCGGCGTGATATAGTGATCCGAATCATGTCCACCGCAAAACCTCCCCTGCGCATCGCCTCGCTCCTCTCCGCCGCCACGGAAATACTCTACGCGCTGGGCCTTGGCGATCAAGTCGTCGGCGTCAGCCACGAGTGCGACTATCCGCCGGGGGTCGAACGCAAGCCGCGGCTGACGTTTTCACATATCGACTCCGCGGCTGAGAGCGGCCAGATCGACGAGCAAGTGCGCCAGCGCGTCGCCCGCGGCGAGCCGCTGTACGGTGTCGACGAAGCCGCGCTCGCGCAACTCCGCCCCGACCTGATCGTCACGCAAGCCCAATGCGACGTCTGCGCCGTGCGCTACGAAGATGTGCTGGCCACCGTACGGCGGATCGATCCTACCGGCACGATTAACGTCGTGTCGCTCAATCCGGCGTCGCTCGCCGATGTGGTGGCCGACGTGGCACGCATTGGCTACGCGGCCGGCGCCGGCGACGCAGCCCGGCAATTGGTGGGCCGACTCGACGCGCGGATCAACGCCGTCCGCCAAGCCACCACGCCGCTCGCGCCGCACGAGCGGCCGCGCGTTGTGCTGATTGAGTGGACCGAGCCGCTGATGGTAGCGGGCAATTGGACCCCCGAACTGGCAGAGATTGCCGGCGGCGAATACACCCTGGCCCGCGCGGGCAGTCACAGCGGCTATGTAGATTGGGAAACCATTCGCCGCTACGACCCGCAACTGATCGTCGTGTCCGCCTGCGGCTTCGACCTGCCGCGTACGATCCGCGAAGCGGCGCGGCTGCACCAGTTGCCCGGTTGGTCCGACCTATCGGCCGTCCGCGCGGGCCGCGTGTGGGCCGCCGACGGTAACGCCTACTTCAACCGGCCCGGCCCGCGGCTGGTGGATAGCTTGGAGTTGCTGGGGCATCTCACGCATCCAGAGCGCGTGCCGTCGCCCCGCGTGGCAGGGTCACTGGGTTGGCAGAGGATTGAGTAGCGTGGGTGCTTGCACCCACGTTTTTCCGTGCATACGATCTCGTAGGCGCAAATATTCACGCTACCTCTGAATCACACCACAGGGCGACCGTCACGCTGGGCGACTTAGCTTAGCAGGCTCAGTTCGCCCCCCAAAAGGAGACGGCAAATGAAACGTACTCTTCTGTTCTATATAACGGCTTCGCTGGGGCTGATTGTTCCCGCTGCCGCATTGGCCACCACCGTCCAGATCCAGGCGGGTAAGGACAACAGCATCTTTTCCGATGGCACTTCCAACAGCGGCGGCGCGGGCTACACCCTGTATACCGGCACCGCCGGCAATACCAACACCGGCCGGCGGCGGGCGCTCGTCTGGTTCGACGTCGCCGCAATCGTCCCCGCGGGCGCAACAATTACATCCGCCTCGTTGAGCATGTATGTCTACGACGCGGCCACGCAGGACACCAATACGGCGCGCAACACGTCGCTCTATGACCTGACCAAAACCTGGGGAGAGGGATCCTCCCAGGGCAGCGGCAATCATGGCATTGGCGCTGGAACCGGCACCGGCGCGGCTGCCCAAACGAACGATGCCACATGGATCGTCCGCTTTTTCAACGTGGCCAACACGAACTGGACAACAGCAGGAGGCGACTTCGCCGGTTCCCCCAGCGCGACGCACGCCGTGGGCCAGGCAAGCATCGTGACCCCCGAAGTCTGGCAATCGGCGGGCATGGCGACCGATGTTCAATCCTGGCTGGACACGCCCAATCAGAACTTCGGCTGGATGGTGCGCGGCGATGAATCGACGACGTTCACCACGCGGCGGTTCTATAGTCGCGACTTTGTGGACAACACGAACTTCCCCGGCCAGTACTTTGGGCCGCTGCTAACCGTCCAGTTTGAAGTGGCATCCCCCGTCCCCGAGCCGGCGACGTGGGTGTTGCTCATGCTGGGTGGGCCGGCGCTGATGCTGCTGGCCGGAAAACGCAGGATTGCAAATGTGTTGCGCTGAACTGCGCGAGGTCACTCTATTTCCGGCCGGTTTTCTCAGTTTCATCGCATTTTCTCGGCCAATTCACGCTTCACCACGCGATAAAATGGGTCTATTATAATAAATAGGCGATTCCGGAATTCGCCCGTCTTACTTGGGCGGCCATCGCCATCCGCAGGCCCCGCTCCGTTGAGGTTTCCATGAAGCGCGTTCGCTATGTCCTCTATGCCCTGGTTGCCGTGGGGCTGGTCGCGGTGGCGACGGGGATCATTCTGGAAGGGGATGGCGCGAGGGTGTTGGCTCGCGACACGCACGCGGGCGGCGAGCGGTCGGTGGATCTATTGTCCGCTCCTTACAAGCTGGATCGGATTTACCTCTCAATGCGCGGGCCGCGGAGCAATCAACCGCGTATCGAACTCGCGCCGGCGGAGGCAACGGAAAAAACCGCCCCAGAAAAAACACTCTGGCTGACCGGCGTGGATATCGACGTCGTGGACGCCCAGAATCTCTCCGCCGTTTCGCGCGAGTTCTTCTGCCACGCCAACCTGACGCTCAATCCAGTGACGACCACGCCCGAAAAGCACAATCGCTCGTTCGCCGCGCCGACGCATGCCAACTGGCGGCTGTTCACGCTGGT
>JAIOQB010000071.1 GCA_021413585.1 Planctomycetia bacterium | reverse complement strand
GTGATTATTTCTTGCGAGGCGGATCGTCTGGTGCTCGATACCGTGCCGGGGCAGGCGGAGCGGATTATTACCCATCTCGACAAGTATTTGATTCGCGAACAGGTGGTGCTGGCCGATCGGACAGCCGAGTGGGGTGAGTTGCTGCTGGCCGGGCCGCGGAGCGCGTCGTTGATTTCTGGGGCGTTGCCCCAGGCACCCCGTAATAGGCTGGCCAATTTCTCGATTAAAATAGCCGGACACGATGCGACGGTGCACAGCATCGACATGGTCGGGCCCGTTGGCTTTCTCGTGCGTGCGGCGGCCGAGCATCTGGACGAGATTTCCGCCGCGCTGGTGGCTGCCGGCGCGATCCCCTGCTCGGCGGCCACGGTTGAAACCGCACGGATCGAAGCGTGCTGGCCGCTGTACGGCCGCGACATCACCGAGCACAATCTGCCGCAGGAAGTGGCTCGCGACGCCCAGGCGATCAGCTTCACGAAAGGCTGCTATCTAGGCCAGGAAACCGTGGCCCGCATCGATGCCCTGGGGCACGTCAACCGGACGCTGTGCGGGTTGCGATTCAGCGGAGCCGAAATCCCGGCCGCCGGCACGCCGCTTAGCGCAGAGGATAAGCCGGCTGGAGAAGTCACCTCGGCGACTTTCTCGCCCCGGCTCGGCGCACCGTTGGCACTGGGTAATGTCCGCCGAGGGCACAACTCAATCGGCACGCGGCTAAGTTCTCCCGCGGGCGAAGCGGAAGTCGTGGGATTGCCGCTATCGTAGTCTGGGTCGCAGACCCACCATAGTACTTATCACGCTCCGCGTGATGCACCTCACAGAACCTCACGCGGAGCGTGAGGGCTACTATTCTCTGTGATTCCAACCTCTACTTCGCCGCCTCATCCGACCGCAGCCAAATCGTCGCGGCGTCGATGTCGGCCACATCAAAATACTTGATCTTGGCGGTGGTGAACGGCGCGCAGAACATCGCCATCCCCTTCTCCCACTTCGTCTCGCCGACGATCGCCAGCCGTTCGATATCGCGGAAGTGCTTCAGGTCGAACTTCATATCCTCCCACAGGGCGCCCGCCTCCCAGCCGTGAAAGTCGTGCATCGCAAACAGAATGCGGACCTTGCCGTGCTGATGCACCATCTGCTCGACCAGCGGCACAAACTCTTGATACGCCTCTTTCGTCAGCTTGCCGGTCGCTTTGACCAGTAGCATTTTTCCTTCGGTTTGAATGTCGATAGCGTTGGTCATGCGTGGTTCTCCTGAAGCGTGGAATCTGAGCCGCAATTCTACGATGTTTTACCACATTCGCGACCCGCGCCACGCCCGCCTGATTGGTCATTGAGATTTGGTCATTGGTCATTTGCCCCTATTTTGGCCCGTCAAAACCGGCCGCCGGCATAATCCGAACGGCAAACTTCGCCCAGCCGGCATTTCTTTTGCATAACTTTTCTCCTCTGACACCGAACCAGGGGATTTTGGGCCCCGTATGGGTTGGTAGATCGCCGTCTCCAGCGGACTCCCGCACGGAATAGAGAGCCCGGCCGTCTGACCGAAAATTCGAGGCGCAACGCGGCGTGCTTGGTGCGCGGCGCGGCCCGCTGGCAACGACGTTTCCAGGCGATTTGAATCTGGAAGCAGTGCTGGTTGCCACCGCCGGATCGGTCCGTTTGGGCGTTTCCTGTTTCAAACCGTTTGGCCGCCGATTTGCGCCGGCCGAGGAGCATTTGCCTGATATGATCCGTCCCAGTGTTGAACATCTGTCGCATGTCGCTGTCGGCTCGCTCGAGCCCGCCGTGTATGTCGTCCATCCGAATCCCGAGTGTCGCCGCGAACTGGCCGACGCCAGCAGGGCCTGGGGCTACCGCGTCGAAATGTTCGATTCGGCCGAAAGCTTTTTGTCCGAATACGATCGCTCGCACAGCGGGTGCCTGATCACCAGCGACGTGCTGCCTAACTTAAGCGGCGTCGGCCTGCTCGATCGGCTCCGTAACAGCGGCGCCACTCTGCCGGTGGTGGTGGTGGCCGACGCGCCCGATGCCGAAGTGGCGGTGCGCTTCATGCAACGCGGCGCGATCACCGTGCTGCCGCAGCATAACCACGAGGCTGAGCTGCGCGACGCTGTGCGCCGGGCAATGCAGCTCGACGCGAAGCAGCGCGAGCAATGGACGCACCAACGCGACTTGCAGCACCGCCTCGCGCGTCTCACCCCGGCCGAAGCTGAAGTGCTGGAACTGATGATCGCCGGCAAGGCGAACAAGAACATCGCCCGTCATCAGGCGGTCAGTCTGCGTACGGTCGAAACCCGCCGGCAACAGGTGTTTCACAAGCTCGAAGCGGACAGCCTGGCGGAGTTGATCTTGCTAGTGGTGCAGGCCCGCACGGGTTTGGAGTTGGGCGAGCAGTTGTTCGCGTCCGAACGGTCGGTCTCGCGGCTGGATTGAGGCGGCGGCCGAAATGCAGGGGACGCGCAGCGTACCAATTATTCAGCGGTGTGTAGGCGGAAATTGGTACGCTGCGTGTCCCCTATGTCGGTGCTGGGACCACTTTTTACAACCGCGTTACAGGGAAAGTCCGCTTTTCCGTTGACGTTTTTCTCGCCCCGGTAGTAGAATCCGGGCATGAAGCGAGGACGCTCACTCCTGAAGGTCGCTGCGGTCCTGAGTTCGATCACTTTGGCGGGCGGACTCATCTACGACCGCGCAGGGGGCAATCTGATCGCCCGCTGGGTGCCGAACGCCCTTAAGACCCAGCCTGTGACTTCGGTGCCGTCGGAGGAACCTGGCCAGGGTCCGCAAGATTCGAATACGGCGACTCAGTCGACCTCCTCCGAGCTTCCTCGCACAGTCATTCTATCTGGTTCCAAATCGTACTCTTCGTCCACGTCAATTCTGAGTGGCACGTTGACCCCGGCGGGCTCGCCCGTTGCAACGCAATCAGAATCTTTCTCACAGTCGGATGGGGAACAACGCACGTTCGACCCCAGCAGGTACGTGCGTATCACAAAGTTGCCACTTTATTCGTCGGGTTCCAAATCCTCCACTTTCGACTTGCTTGAACCCGCTCCATCGCCGCCGCAAGCAAAAGCCAAACCGACCGAAGCTCCTCAATTACTGCCCGGTTCAAAAGCCGGCAACAACCCGCCATATCAGCCGGGCAATACCGGCTACAACCCGCCAGGGGTCGCGCCGTATCAATACCCTGGACAACCAGCCAGCGCTCCCGCGGGTGTCCGCGTAGCGCCGCCTCAAACTGTTCAGCCAGCAGTTCAACCGAACTCTGCATCGAGCAAACAGTACCGTGCGCAACCATACGCTCCACCGTATCCGGTGCAGCAACGGGCCGTGCAGCAACGGCAAACCACCAATCAATCCCGGACGAAAAGCGCCGCGAATCGCCCCGCGGCGCAGCAGGGCCAAACTCGCGGCACGAAGCAGCCTTCCGTGCCGGTGCAGCAGCAGGTCACCCCACAGCCGCAGCAACAGCGCGAGATGTTGTTGCCTGGTTCAAAGGCTCCCGCGGGTTTGTTCCAAAACTAACTGGCGTTGTTTTCAATTCGATTCAGAGACTGAATCATGCACGTCGTCAGCCTGCTGCTCTCCACTGGGCTGAGCTTCTTGTTCTTGACCCTGGTCTTTCGGCCGCTCGAAATGGCGTTTCCAGCGAAGGCGGGGCAGCGATTCTTTCGGCCCGCGTGGTGGACCGATCTCTGCTTTTTCCTGGGGCAGTATCTGCTGTGGGGCGGGTTGGTGTTCTGGGTGCTGGTCCACTTTGGCAGTTGGCTCGATGGCGTCATTCCGTCACCGTTTCGCCGTGCGGTGGGGGAGCAACCCTGGTGGGCCCAGGCGATTGAGGTCATTTTGCTTAGCGACTTCTTTGTTTATTGGGGGCACCGGCTGCAACATCGCGTTGGATTCTTGTGGCGGTTTCATGTGATTCACCACAGTGCCGAACATCTCGATTGGCTGGCTGCGCATCGCGAGCATCCGATTGACTCGATTTACACGCTGGGACTGATCAACCTGCCGGCACTGGTTCTCGGCTTCCGTTTGGAGACGCTGGCCGCGCTGGTTGCCTTCCGGGGCATCTGGGCGATTTATATTCACTCGAATGTACGGCTGCCGATCGGTCCGCTGCGCGTGCTCATCGGCGCTCCGGAACTGCACCATTGGCACCACGATCGCGACCGGGACGCCGGCAACTACGCCAATATCTCGCCGCTGATGGATGTGTTGTTCGGCACGTATCGCTGTCCCGATCACGAGCCTGAAAGCTTTGGCCTACGCGAACCGATCGCGCAGAGCTATCTGGGCCAGTTGCTGCATCCGTTCCTGCGTCGACAGCGACAGCCGCCGCGACCAGAGCCGGAACTTGCCGCAGCAGAATGTCCACCTGCCGACTCGACTTTCGCCGCGCTGGCTTCTTCCGAGCGGAACGAGCGGCCTGAGCGCCATGCTGGCACCGCAGGCATGGCGCCGTCCCCATCTCAAATCCGCTCGCGGCCCAGGTTGATCTAGTCTCGCCCTGCACGGGGGGGTACTTTACGGCACCTGCTGTATTTGGGCAGCACGTTTATTGTTGCGCGCTGGCTGCCTAATTGCCAGTTCGCCTTCCAGGAATCCGCGGCCGCTCAATATGCGCATATCCGGCCGAATGTTGTGTTTGCTCGTTGCCGTCGCGGCCTGCGCAGTCCTCTGGGCGATTCCGGCGCCGCCGACATCGCACGCTAACCCTCCAGCGACTGCGACTAATTCCACCGAGAATATTTCCACCGCGGCCACTACTCCCGATTCCACTTTGCCGACAAGCGCGGCTTTGCTACGACAAGCGGAAGGGCGCTGGCTGCCGCTGAACTGCGAAGACGCGTTTGCCGGACTGAAATTCTGGGATCCCGTGAACATTGTTGCGCTGCCAGGCGGCGCGGGCCGCATGGTGGTGGTCGAGCGCCGCGGCACGGTGCAGTTGGTCGAGCCGCGCAGTACCGGCTTCGTCAAGTCGGAATACTTGAATATCGCGTCGCACGTTTCAGTGATCCCCTATTCGGCCGAAGATGGGTTGCTCGGACTTGCGTTTCATCCGGACTTTCTTCGCCAAGGCTCGCCTCATCGGGGAGAGTTGTTTTTGTATTACAGCGCTCAGACTCCCGAAGGGTCCACAAACCGCCTCTCACGATTCCGCATGGGGGGCGATCGGGTCGATGAGTTTGATGAAAGTTCCGAGCAGATATTGATCGACCAGCCTGAACTGCACCCTGCCCATAACGGCGGCAGCCTGCAATTCGGGCCCGACGGCTATCTGTATCTCAGCCTGGGGGACGACTTTCAACGCGACCCGAACCCCAATTGCCAGACCATTCGCAGGAACCTGGCGGCGGGGATTCTGCGACTGGACGTCGACTGCCGTGGCGGCGACATCAGCCATCCACCGCCGCGCCAGCCCCGCTGGGGACGAACGGCGGGCTATTTTATTCCCAACAACAATCCGTTCGTCGGATTGCCGGATGTGCTGGAAGAGTACTACGCGCTGGGCTTGCGGAATCCGTGGCGGACCTCATTCGATTCCGTCACCGGCAAGTTCTACGTGGCCGACGTCGGCGAACGGCATCGCGAGGAGATCAACCTGATTGAGCCCGGCAGCAATTGCGGCTGGGGCTATGCTGAAGGATCACTATTGCGGTGCGAGATTCAGCCCGATGCGCCGGACCCGCCGAAGGACTACATGGGCTTTGAAACCTGGCCGCTGTTTGAATACTCGCGTGACGACGCACACCGCTGCATTATCGGCGGCTACGTCTATCGCGGCCAAGTCATGCCCGAATTCAACGGCCACTACATCTACGCCGATCAGAGCGGGCGAATCTACGCTTTGGAGCTGACCGACCAGGGACGCACGGCGGGCAAGAACCGGTTGGTGGCCACGTTATCAGACCCGGGCATTGGCATTTCCTCGTTTGGCGAAGGGGCCGATGGCGAATTGTATTTCTGCTGGATCGGCCAAATGGCCGCTCAAACGGGCCGGATATTTCGCTTGCGTCGCACGCGTACCGCCGAGCGAAGTCAGTTGCCAACGTCGCTGGCCCAAACCGGACTGTTCACGACCGGCGACGTGCGGCGCCCGGCCCCGGGGGTCGTGCCCTACGAGGTCACCGTGCCGTTATGGTCAGACAGCGCAGACAAGACGCGTTGGATCTCCCTGCCCCCTGGCACCACGCCGAATATCAGCGTGGAAGGGCAAATGCAGTTTCCTGCCGGCACCGTGTTCGTCAAGCATTTTTCGCTGGCGACCGATCAGCGCCGGCCCGAAGTTCGCCGGCCGCTGGAGACGCGTGTGCTGGCGTGCGATGCCACCGGCGACGTATACGGCGCCACATATCGCTGGTCGCCAGACGGGAAATCGACGCAGCGCGTGGACACGGCCGAATCGGAGGCCATTACTGTTATGCGCCCCGACGGTCAATCGCATGTCATCGACTGGCACTATCCTGGGCGTTTTGAATGCATGTTGTGCCACAACGAGAGTTCCGGCCAGGTGCTCGGCTTCAACTTGAAGCAGCTACACCGCCGCGTTTCATTGGCCGATGGCTCGACCGCGCCGCAACTCGACGTGCTGCAGCAATGCGGTGCGCTGCCGACCCAGGTGACGCAGATCCCCGAAGCGTCAATTCCGCGTCTGGCACGTCTCGATGACAAGCAGGCTCCGCTCGAGCAGCGGGTTCGCTCCTATCTCGATGTCAATTGCTCAATGTGCCACAACCCTCGGCGGCAGTACGCGGCGATCGATGCCCGCATCGAGCGCCCGCTGGGGGAACAAGGCTTGATCGACGGGGAATCGCACTATCACAAAGAGCTGGGTCGGGACGTGCGGGTCGTACGGCCCGGCGACCTGAGCCTGTCCGTGCTCCACTTGCGCGTGGCCGCTCACGACGCGTCGTTGCGGATGCCGCCGCTAGGACGAACCGAAGTCGACGAGGAGGCGGCCGCGGTGGTGGCGGCTTGGATTGAGAGCTTGCGGCCGGCACGGGGAGAATAGAGGGGCTGTCAGCTATCGGCGGTCGGCTGTCAGCTTTTCTGGAATCGACGATCGTCGAAAGTTTCGTGGGAGCAAACGACGCGGCTGGTTATGACACTCATTGCAGCCAATAGCACTGAAAACACGCCCGTCGCTGCTGCACCACGCGCTGGCGCGGCTTGCTGGACATCGATGGACTGCTTGTTTGTGCTTTTGCTGGCGGGCGTGTCGCTGGTCAACTTCGTCCACCGCGGGGCCACAGCGTTTGAATGGCCGGGCTCCGACATGGCCTGCTTCTTTGAACGGCAGCGGGACCCCTCGTTTCTGCACAGCGACTATTTCACGAACGCCTCCTGCCAACCGAATCCGCGGTTTGTTTTCGGGTATTCCGTGCTGGCCTTGGCCAAGGTTTTAGACACCGACTGGTATGGAGTTTATTTTGCCCTGCGCGTGGTGCTGACATGGATGCTGCCGGCGCTGTGGTATCTGGCCATGCTGGGATTGCTGGCGCCTCGCTGGCATACGGAGCAACAGCGCCAGGTAGGCCGCATAGTGTTGTTCGCGGCCGTTTTTCTCGTGATGCGCCACGGGGTGAACGCCTGGTTCTCGATCGCCTGGTGGCCGCCGATGTTCATCTACGTGGGAGCCCATCCGCTGGCGATTTCTTTGGGGCTGTTGGGCATTGTGCTGAGAACCAGCCAATCCAGCGCGGCGCGGTGGCTGGCGCTGCCGGCGTGGTGCTTTGCGACGCTGATGCACCCGGTGGTCGGGCCAATGATGGTGGTCTTTTACTGGGTGGCGACATTCGACCGCTGCACGGTGCGCGAATGGCTGGCGACCGCCGCGGTGGGTATCGCCTTGCCGTCGGCCGTGATCGGCATCGCGTTTCGCAATCGGACTCAACTGCCACGCGACACATTCATCGAGTACTACGTCACGTCAACGCATCCGTTTCATTATCAAGTGACGCAGTTTGCATCACTTACGAGCTTTCCCTGGTGGGTGAGCTTCTTGCTTGTTGTGAGTCTGATGTTCGCGGCGGGCGTCTATGGCCTGGTCCGGCGGAATCTGCCGCTGGCGATGTTGGCGGCGGCATTTGTGCTGAGCTATTGCGGCTGCGTGGCGTTGCAATACGTGGGAGTCAACCTTTGGCCAAATCGGACGCTGGCCCAACTGGGATCGTCGCGGTTTTCCAGCCTGGGGTATTACATGGTGGCGATGTTGGCGGCGTTGGCGTGTGCCGATTGGTTTGCAATTCCGCTCAAACGCGGCTCCCTTTCAGAGAGGGCCTGGGACAGACTCACAGTCAGCCCTGCTATCAGCTCATTATTCAATCGACTCCGCCCGCTGCACGTTGCGCTCGTCCTCGCCATCGGCATCCCACTTTCCTACTGGCTCTTAAAAGACGATCTGCAGCGTGACGTGGCCGCCCCCTACGCCGGGTTTTACCGCTGGGTTCAGGCCAATACAGCACCCGACACGGTATTTCTGCCGCCGTTTAACCATCCCTTGCACCAGCAGCTGCCCTGCCTCGGCCGGCGGGCCGTGTTGGCCTCGCAGGCGTTTCCATTCTCCGAAGGAGCGTTTGAGGAGCAGATCGAGCGGACGCGGCTGGCCTACGGCACGCCCGACGAGATCGCCCACACGCCCGGCCGCAATCTGG
>JAIOQB010000403.1 GCA_021413585.1 Planctomycetia bacterium | reverse complement strand
ACCAGCCGGCCTTTGGGATCAGCGACCATCGCGTCGAGGAAAAACTCCGCCGACTCCTTCATTGTCGGGTAAGCGCGGGCAAGAAACTCCTTGTCGTGCGAGAAGTCATAGTGGTCCCACAGGTGGCGGCAAAGCCACGCGCCGCCGGTTGGCCACAGTCCCGATTGCGCGCCGTCGCCCGGCGTCGTGAATCCCCACGGATCGCTGATGTGGTGTGCGACCCAGCCTTTGCTGGCGCCATAGTGGACCTTGGCCGTCTTCCGCCCCGGCTCGCGCAGCGACTCGATGAAATCCACCAGCGGCAGTTGCAGTTCGGCCAGATTGGTCGTTTCCGCCGGCCAATAGTTCATCTGCACGTTGATGTTCAGGTGGTAATCCGAGTTCCACGGCGGGTTCATGCCGTCGGCCCAGATCCCTTGCAGATTGGCGGGCTGCGTGCCCGGGCGGCTGCTGGAGATCAGCAGGTAGCGGCCGAACTGGAAGTATTGCGTCACCAGCCCCAGGTCAACGCCGCCGCGCTGCACGCGTCTCAGGCGTTCGTCGGTGGGCAGCTTTGCCAGTTCCTTTTCATCGGGCGAATCGAGCTTGAAATCAACGCGATCGAACAGTTTGGAAAAGTCGGCGACGTGCCGCTCCCTTAATTTCTCATAGTCCTGCGCGGCAGCCGCATCAACGCGATGCCGGGCGCGCTCGGCCGGATTCGGCTGCCGATAGCTCGTCTCGCCCGCGAGCAACAGCGTAACGGTCTTGGCACCGTCGATCACCAGCTTGTCGCCATCGGCGCTGATCTTGCCGCCATCCACCACAGCGCGAACCGCAACGTGATACTCCAGTCCCTTCGCATCGCCCGGCTCGTTATCCAGCCGGCCATGCATTTCGAGCCTGCCGGCCGCGTCCGCATTCGTTTCGACTTTCGCCGCGCGGGTCAGACGTAGCGAGAACGAAAGACCCGCGGGTTGATCGCTGGTTAGGCGCACAACCATCACCTGATCGGGCGCCGAGCAAAACACCTCGCGGCGCAGGTGCGCATCGCCTGCCTGATATGCGACGGTGGCAATCCCGTGCGGCATATCCAGTTCGCGACGATAGTCCGACACCTTGCCCGGGTCTTTGAAATCGATCCACAGATCGCCCAGCGTCTGATACGGCCGCAGTCTCGACGGCCGGCCCATCAGCTTTTGATTGGCCAGATTGATCGCCTCCCCAGGCTTGCCGTCGAACAACAGCTTGCGAACCTTCGGCAAGTTGGCCAGCGCCTCAGGGTTGTTCGTATCGCGCGGGCCGCCTACCCAGAGCGTGTCTTCGTTGAGTTGAATGCGTTCATGCTCCGTCTCGCCAAACACCATCCCGCCGAGCCGGCCATTGCCAATCGGCATCCCCTGATCCCACGGCATGTTACCGCGGTTGTTGCGCGGGACGGGTTGGTTGTACCAAAGGATGTTTTGCGAGGGCGATTCCGCGGCGATGAGGGCGGTGGAAATTGACAGCGTAATCGTCACTGCAAGAAAAACGCGGGCAAGTGGGTTCAGCAGCCAGGACATGAGGAGGGCCTTAGGAGGGAGAGGAACGAAGGAGTGAATTAAAGTCGAACGAACATTCAACGCATATTGTACTGAGTACTGAGTACTGAAACGCCGAAACCTAAACCGCCGCCGGTGCCCGGACTTTTGGACCTTCCACTTGCGCCACCCGCCGAATCACCTCCCCCGCCCGCTCCGCCCCGTCGGCCGGCACATCCAGGTGCGTCACCGCGCGGATCAACTGCGGAGCGAAGGCCAGCATCAACACGCCCTCGGCGTTCATCCGCTTGCAAAACTCGTCGGCCGTGCCAAGCCGCGGGTCAACGCGGAAGATCACCATGTTCGTGTCGATCTCGGGCGGGCAAAGCTCCAACCCTGGCACATCGCGAATCGCCGCCGCCAGCCGCCGGGCGTGGGCGTGATCGTCTGCGAGTCGGTCGACGTGATGCTTGAGCGCATACAAAGCACCGGCCGCAATGATACCCGCCTGCCGCATGGCGCCGCCGAGACATTTCCGCAGCCGCCGCGCCCGGCGGATCATGTCGTGTGGGCCAGCCAGGGCCGAACCGACCGGCGCGCCCAGCCCCTTGGAAAAGCAAACGCTCACCGTGTCAAAATGCTGAGACCATTTGCCCACGTCGATGCCGGTGGCAACCGCGGCGTTCCACAACCGTGCGCCGTCCAGGTGCGAACGCAGGCCGTTGTCGCGGGCCCAATCACAGATGGCCGTCACGTTGTCGTACGGCTGGATGCGACCCGCGCCCCGGTTGTGCGTGTTCTCCAGCGTCACCAGCCGGGTACGCACGCAATGGTCGTTGTCCGGGCGGATCATGCCGAGCAATTGCTCGGGCTGCAGCACGCCATATTTTCCCTCGATCGTGCGAGCCACGACGCCGCCCCATTGGGCGAACGTCCCTTGCTCGTAATTGTAGATATGGCAACCCGCCTCGCACAGAAACTCGTCGCCCGGGTCGCAATGCAGCCGCACCGCGATCTGGTTCGACATCGAGCCCGAGGGAACAAACAACGCAGCCTCCTTGCCGAGCCGTCTGGCAAGCTCGTCTTGCAGCCGATGCACGGTCGGGTCTTCGTCGAACACGTCGTCCCCCACCTCGGCCGCGGCCATGGCCGCCCGCATCGCCGGCGTGGGGCGCGTCATTGTGTCGCTGCGATAGTCGAGCAGGGCAGGGGGCATGTGTGTGAACCTTGGGTGGTGAAAACCGGTCTCAATTCGCGGGGCTTTCGCGGCCCGGGGTCGCCGGTCACAATGGCGTGTTTGAATGATTGCCGAGTGCCGGGCGGCGACGGAACGCGCCACAACAGGGACCGGCGGCTAACAAGCAGTGTATTCCGGCCCGACATCATCATCCAGTCATCACGCCACTACTCCAATGCCCGCCATCCCTGTCGACATCGAACGAATCGACCACCGGCTGGGGGATTTGACCTCGAAGCTCGCGGCCGTTCGCCAGCGGCTGGGGCTGCAAGGGGACGTGGTCAGTGATGCCTCGCGACGGCGAACCGAGGCCGTGTTTGGCCGCCCGCTGACGCCCCGCCAGGTGGTCGAGGAAATCTGCTCCAACGTCCGCCAGCGTGGCCTCGCGGCGGTGCTCGACTATTCGGCCCGGATCGACAAGGCCGAGCTAACCGCCGAGACGCTGCGGGTGCCGGCCACCGAGCTGGCCGCCGCCCATGCCGCCGCCGAACCGGCGTTTCTGCAAACGATTCGCCGCGTGCGGGCGAACATCCAGCGGTTCCAACAGGCGATTCTGCATCGCGACGTGCGAGTGGAGATCGAAGGGGGCGGCTACCTGATCCAGCGTTATCTGCCGCTCTCTCGCGTCGGCATCTGCGTGCCGGGCGGGGCCGCGGCGTATCCGTCGACCGTGCTGATGACGGCCGTGCCCGCCCAGGCGGCTGGCGTGCGCGAGCTGGCGGTCGTCGCGCCGCCGACGAAGTTCGGGTCGTACAACGCCGACCTGCTGGCCACATGCCACGAGTTGGGCATCACCGAAGTGTATCGGATGGGGGGCGCCCAAGCAGTGGCGGCACTGGCCTACGGCATCGAGGGAATCCATCGCGTCGACAAGATCGTCGGCCCCGGCAATTTGTTTGTGGCATTGGCGAAGCAGCACGTCTACGGCACGGTGGATATCGACTCGATCGCCGGCCCGAGCGAAGTCGTGGTGATTGCC
>JAIOQB010000393.1 GCA_021413585.1 Planctomycetia bacterium | reverse complement strand
GCGGCCCGCTTCGGCCATCGATTCTTCGGACTTGTGCAGGTGCTGGGCGTGCGTTTCCAGGCTGCTGCGCAGGGCGTTGCCCAGCGCGGTTTCGAGTTGCCGCTCGGTCGACACGGCCTGGCCGGCCCAGCGCTTTTGCGCGGCGCCGACGGTTTCAGTCCACAGCTCGGCCTGACGGGCCACCAGCCGCTCGGTCGACTCGATCACCTCGTCGGCCATGCGGCGGACCACCGCCACGTTCGGATCGTGATCCTCGGCGGCGGTTTGAAACCGGCCGACCAGTTCGCGATTCGCCTGGATTTCCACGGAACCGAGCAGCCGCGTTTCCAGATAATTGACGAAGAACAGCATGAACATCAGCACCATGGACAGCGCCAACGCCAGGGCGGTGGCGTCGAAGCCTTCGCCCAATTTCGCGCCCAGCACTTCCACCGCTTTATCGAAGGCGACGTTCTTGATCACTGCCGACAAATGGGCCACGGCCTCGGTGATGCCGATGACGGTGCCCAAGAACCCCAGCACGGGGATGCAAGAGATGATGGTCCGCACCAGGGCCATTTTGGCGTGGGCTTCGCCGGCGGCCGTGTCGGCCATGGCGTGCAATTCATCGTCGAGCTTTTCGGCCGAGTTGTGCCGCTGAACCGATTCCAGGGCATCGTGCAGCCGGCGCCCCAGTAAACTATGACGAAGCTTGGTGGGCCAGGAGGCCATTTGTGCCAGCAGCGATCCGGCGTCGCCGGGGGGCTGTTTTTCGTCCGGAATCGGGTCCAGCCACAGGTCGGTTCCGACGCGCGGCTCGAGCACGAGTTCAATCAGCTTGATCACTATCGCGGCCAGGGCCACAAAGAACAACACCGTGGTCACGTACTCCACCGACTTGCCGGCGAAGTAGCGCTGGATCATGGGGTTGGAAATGTGCTTCTGATGAATGGCGGCGTAAAATCCAATGGAGACCAGGCAGCCCCAAAAGATTGGCCCGTAGAAAATCGCCGCCAGGATGCTTTTGCTTCTGGACACGCTGGACTTCCTCTGCTGCTGGAGAAGGATTCCGGTCAAACCGTGCGCGCAGGGTCTTGGCTAAGACCGGAGCGGCACCCTCAAATTCGGCGCAATCGTTACAGATTAATGAGCCGATTCGCGGAAAATGGCCGAGTGCCAGCAGCCAGCACTGCTCTGCCAGCGTGGAACGGCAGCGATGGAGTCGCCCCTGTGCAGAATGCGCGCGAACCGACAACGAGGCGAGAGTGCAGTGAGTCACGCTGGGCACCCAGTTCGCACGATCGGCAAACTTTGCCAAAGTCGGGCCCACAGGCCAGCCGATACCTAGCTCCACGTCACACCGTGCGAGTTTCGCACGCGTGCGACTTCCGAACAGCGCAGAGGCGAACAGAAGCTACGCGCCAGCGTTGGGCGCCGTCGCGAATGACAAAATCCCAGGGGGGAACAACAGTCCGTGGTAGCCTCACAGAGAGGCGGCCCGGACTGTTTCTTTTTACTCTGAAATTCCCGCGAGTCCTCGGTGATCATGACCTAAGCTGCGCTTGAATTCGCGTGTCAAGTTCTTCAAGAGATAAGACACGGCCGGCTTCCATGTCGGCAATCCCTTCGCGGATTGCGGCCAGGTCTTCGCTTCGCTCAAGGGCCTCACGTTGTTCAGCGTTTATTTCGGGCGTCATGCTCTATATCCTATTAGGATGCCCAAATTTCGGCCAAAGTTCGTTCGATACGCAGACTTGGCGAACCCTATTTCTCCCCCGTATACGTCGCATAACACCGGGGCGTTTCCCACAAATCGGCCGAGACGATTGGGAAGCCGTGGTCGCGGGTGAACTCGAAGATCAACCGGGCGATGTTTTCCGCCGTGGGGTTCTGATCCATCAGGAAGATCGGCTCGCCGAGCTGCTTGAGCGCCGCCACGGCCGGGTCGTCGCGCCTGAGGATCATCCGGTGGTCCAACTCGTCGTCGATCCAGCGGCTGACCACCCGTTTGATATCGGTGAAATCGATCACCATCCCGCGCGGGTCGAGCGTGGGGGCTTCCAGCGTGATCACCACCCGGCCGTTGTGCCCATGCAGGTACTTGCACTTGCCGTCGTAGTTCAGGAGGCGATGGCCGTAACAGAAGTCGATTTCTCGGGCGACGCGGAACATGGCGGCGGGGGGCTGGGAGGAAGGGGACGCTAGTACTCAGTACTCAGTACTCAGTGCTGCTACGCTTTGCAGCTGGCCGGTAGCCATTGTGACGCCAGCAGTCCTGATTGACGAGGCGTCCCGCCCGCGCCAGGAAGCCTCCGGCCGACAGCCGATAGCTGACAGCCTCCTCCACCCCGCTGCCCTTGCCAGCTTCCGCCGCGCCCGCTACACTCCCGCCCCCGCTAAGTCCGGCAGAACCGTTGCCACCCCAGTGCGGGGGTGGCGGGGCGGTTCTCCCCGGCAAGGCGGCAACGGGCTGTAAGCTGAGAGCGGGCAACGTGTTGAGCCGGTTATAGACGAAATACGGCGATTGCCCGGCGGCGGACCGGCCGTCGCACAATATCGCGCGAAATTACGGCCTGAATTCGGCGAATTCCTTGAACTGAGAATCTGGGCTTCTAGAATGGACCCTAGAGCCCCAGCTATCCTAAGTGTCGTCCAGACAGGAAGGTTGGGCATGAAGGGCATGGTATTGGGGCTCGTCGTGGGAGCCGGGTTTGCGTTTGCGGCGGCTTCGGCCGCTCCGCCGGCGCTGCCGGTTTACGCTCAGTCGAAAGGTTCGCCCGCGGCCAGCGAAAAAAGCACCGTGATGCTGTCGACCCCGTTGGCCGACGGCTCGCAGCAGTTGCTGGTGTTCGATCCGACCGAGCAGGTGTTGTGCGTGTATCACGTCAACGCGAAGAGTGGCGAGATCACGCTCAAGAGCATTCGCAACATTCATTGGGATATGCGGATGACGCAGTTCAACGGCGTCACCCCGCTGCCCGAGGAGATTCGCTCGCTGGTCGAGCAGCGTTAGACAGAGAAAGTTATTGCAAGCTGCGGAAGGGAGTCCGAAGTCGTAGCATCGCCAACGCGTGCGATGTCGCGACGCAGTGCAGGGCGTCCGTCGAGGCAATTCGCCGCGACAACGTCCCCAGCCGTTTGCCCCCGCGGGCAAGCGCGGCATGCCGAGTGTGGCCGCACGAGCGGCCGCACGCACAGGAACCGACTTCGGACGGAGAGCCCGACGGATGGCGAAAAAATTCTTCGATATCGATGAAGCGGCCGCGATGCTGGGCATCACCCCCGCGGCGCTGAACGACATGCGTACGCGGAACGAAATCCGCGGCTTCCGCGACGGCACCACCTGGAAGTTCCGCTCGGAAGAGCTGGAAAAAGTCTCCGCCGAGCTGAAGTCCAAGCCCAAGAGCAGCGGGCCGGCCCCGGACGAGTCGGGCATCGGCCTGGCGGACGAAGGGCCGGGCGAAGGTGGCTCGGTGCTGCTGAGCGAGCGAGAACTCGGCTCCGGCCCCACCACCTCCAGCACGATCATCGGCAAATCGTCGGCCTCCAAATCGAGTTCCGACAGCGACATCCAATTGTCCGAACCGTCGCGCGATCCCAAAACCGCCACCAGCGACGTCAAGCTGGCCAGCACCTCCGGAGTGCTCAGCGAAGGGCCGGGGCCGGGCTCGGAATTGGGCCTGCAATTTGAAGAACTCGACTCGCTGGAATTGGACTTCGATGACAGCGGCAAGGGAATGAAGCCCGCGGCCTCCGACAGTGCCATCGCCGGCAGCGCCATTTCCGCCAGCGCGGAAAAGCCCATCACCGCGCCGATCCAGGCGGGGGACAGCAACCTGTCTTTGGGGGAAGAGATCGCGCCGCCCG
>JAIOQB010000392.1 GCA_021413585.1 Planctomycetia bacterium | reverse complement strand
AATCCGGACGCCGCCGCATGCGCCTGCTGCACCCGACTCGCAAAGCTCACACGATCCGCCAGGGCTGCCGCTCCCGATCCGCCCCACCGCCCACCATCCGAGCCACGACCAACACAATTACCGGACACTATTGGGCTTGCCAAGCAGTGCCGTTCTTTGCCACTTCTTAGCCGTCGACCGACGTATCTCGCGAGCGACGCCAGAGTGCGACTTGGAATTCCCACGCACGGGCAGCGCTTTCGGCAGAAGCGGCATTGAGACGTGCCTTTCGACAAGCCAACCAAATATGATAACCAACTACACCTAATAGCCAGATTGGTCCCAGGATCAGGCCCCACCGTGCAGGCACGCCGTTGAAGAAGGCGGGCGCAGTAAAGGGGAGACATGTCCAGCCCAAGAAGATCGAGGTAACAATGTTTTCCGCGTTGGAGAATGGTCGAAAGGCCATGGGAAAACGCTTGTTCCAGCGTGTGGCAGCCCAGAGGACGATTGGCAAAGGAACAAGAACCCAGCCACGCAGCGTTTCAAACCTCCACCATGCGACGTATCCAGAAAGCAACCACACGAGAATGATGGATCCGAAGGTCCAATCGACATTGCGACGCCAGGCTCGGATTTGCTGGGCCGTTGCAGGCTTGGGGTTTACCGTGCGCAGTAGCGGCATAGCGAATCGTTGGCAAAACATCGGCCAATCCGCTTGCAGTTCCGGCGGCGCGGCCGCGCGCAAGCGGCAAATCAGGAAAAACGGGTTTGCATTATACTTGGTCAAAGAGAAAGCCAGCCGCGTCTTCCTGGTTTGAAGAATGATCCCAGCAGGCGACCAAAGTGTCGATCTCCATCGAATACGGTTAATGTCGCTGAAATTGCAAATGACGCATCGCGCAATGCCCTGCCAAATAACACGATCATCCTCGAGAATCAGTCTCTCGCGCCACCAAGCAACTAGAGCATGGACGCCGATGAAGCAGCACAGGACATTAAACGCAACAGGGAGCGAAAATACGGCGATTTCGTAATAAATCGAACGGGCTCTGGCCGGGACACCATTTATCGAAACTCGTGTAATCTTCCAAGTGAAAACGGCTGCAAGCGACAATGCGAAGACGACTGCAAGTGACAAATAGAATAGGCCCTCATTCCGCAGCGACTTTCTTCGTTTAAATTCGTAACGGCTCATCGCCGGGTGCCACTGCTGGCTTGCCCAACAGTGCCTTTCTTGGCCACGTCTTAGCGGTCGACCGACGTGAAAAACTCCGCCGGCAGGAAATGAACTACGGGCATGGCCGAATCGGTATTCATTCCAGGATCATGATAATGCCGGGCACTGGACCATTGCCAGCGAACGGCCGAATCGCACAGTCCACGACGAACCGGATTGAGGTGAATGTAGTCGATTGCAGCCAGAACCGCCTTCTCGGTTTCAAGGTTTCGATCGTAACCCGGACCTTCCTGCCAGAAGCGAAACGCGGTCACTCCCGGCCGCTGTTGCACGGTGAGCCGCTTGCTAAGGCTGCTGGTTGTCGGCAGCGACTGCTTGATTTGAAAGGATACCGGCCGCTTGATCGACCACAGCAGCTTGTCGATCTTCGCTGCAGTCGGAAGCGGATAAAACAGCAGGTGAACGTGCTCGGGCATGAACACGAAAGCGGTCAGCCGCCAATGATGCCGCTCGGATGCTTTGTCGATCGCCCGACTCAACTTGGAACGCCAATCGTCATTGGTCAGCAGTGGTAGACGTTTGTAGCAGGAAAACGTCAACTCGCGGCAGTGGCTGAGGTCTTCGTAATGCTTTACCCGTTTTCGATGAACTGTCATCAGAGGCAGCTTATCCAGAGCTGATAGTAGTTTTCAGTTGGAGTGAAGGTAATCGACGGGATGATTGGTTGGGTCACGGCTATGAAGTGGCCAAAAAAGGCACTGCTGAGCAAGCCAGCAGTGGCACCAGAATGATTACTGACTTTCCAATGCGTACCAATCTACGATCGCGTCAAACTCCTTCGCGCCGTGCAGCACCTCTGCCAGCACCGGCGCCATGGCTCGCTCATTCAACTCGCGGCGATTTGATTCGACGCTTGGGTCGTCCGCTGAATTCTGCGCACGATTGAGCACGATGCCGGCCACCGGCAGGCCTTTGTTCCACGCCGCGGCGGCGATCAGCGTTTGCAGCGTGTGGTTGATCGTGCCCAGCGCGTTACGCGCGACAACGACCAGCGGCAGGCCCAGGTCTTCGGCCAGGGTGGCGTTGTAGTCGTGTTCCCCCAGCGGCGACATCAGGCCGCCGGCCCCTTCGACCAGCAGGACGTCGCAGCGGCCGCGCCACGCGTCGGCGCCGCTGCGCAATTGATCCGCGTTGATCGTTCGTCCTTCGGCCAGGGCCGCCAGATGCGGAGCTAGCGGGGCGGCGAAACGCTGGGGGCAGACTTCGTCGAGCGTGCCGGGGCGGCCGGCGGCTTCCCAGAGCGATACGGCGTCGTCGGAGACGAGCGTGTCTCCGTCACGGCGGCAGCCGCTGGTGGCCGGTTTGTAGACTCCCACGCGGTGCCCTGCGGCGCGGAGGGCTCGCGCGATGAGGCACGCCACGTAGGTCTTTCCTACGCCCGTGTCGGTGCCAGTGATGAACAGGCCGCGGGGCCGCTTGTGATCCATGTGCGATAGAGTAACATCAAAGCGCCATGAATGCAGCAAACCAAACCACCACAAACAGCGCCAACGGCGCTCGCCCCACCACCGTCACGCTCGCCCTGGTGCAGTCCACCTGCGTCGAAGCCAAGGAGCCGAACGTCGCCAAGGCGGTCCAGCGGATTGCCGAGGCCGCAGCGGCCGGGGCGAACATCGTCTGCCTGCAAGAACTCTTCGCAGGGCAATATCCCTGCCAGACGGAAGACCACGCCCGCTTCGACGAGGCGGAGCCGATCCCCGGCCCCACCAGCGATCGCCTCGCGGCCGCCGCGGCCGAGCATGGGGTGGTGGTGGTCGGCTCGTTGTTCGAGCGACGGGCAGCCGGCCTGTATCACAACACGGCCGCGGTGTTCGACGCCGACGGCTCGCTCGCCGGCATCTATCGCAAGATGCACATCCCGGACGATCCGCTGTACTACGAGAAGTTTTACTTCACGCCCGGCGACTTGGGATTTCGCAGCTTTCAAACGAAGTTCGGCCGGATCGGCGTCTGCGTCTGTTGGGACCAGTGGTACCCTGAGGCGGCGCGGCTGACCGCTATGAGCGGGGCCGAGATCATCTTCTATCCCACGGCGATCGGCTGGCTGCCGGACGAGAAAGCCCGCTACGGCGTCAGCCAGCATTCCGCCTGGCAGACGATGATGCGCAGCCACGCCATCGCCAACGGCGTGTTCGTGGCCGCCCCGAACCGCACCGGCCGCGAAGGGCAAATCGAGTTCTGGGGCGCGTCGTTCGTCAGCGACCCCAACGGCAACCTGCTGGCCGAGGCGAGCCACGATCGCGAAGAGACGCTGCTGGTCGAGTGCAACCTGGGCAAGGTCGACGTGGTGCGCACCCATTGGCCGTTCCTGCGCGACCGCAGAATTGACGCGTATGGCGATCTGACGCGGCGGTATTTGGACTGAGTGTAGCGTGGGTGCTTGCACACACGAGCTATTAATTGCACACAATGGCCAACCGTCAAAAGCACCGGCAAAGCCAGTGGCACACGAAAGGAGCAAGGCAGGGACAAGTCGCATGATTGGGGCAACGTGGCAGAACCAACAACATCATCCCTGGTTTTCGCCTTTGTCCGTGTGCCACTGGCTATGCCAGTGCCGGCACTGCCAACCCGCTCAACCCACCGCTGTACGCTCCGTCTTACTCAAACTTGGAACAACTGACATTCGTCATTCTTACTTCATTCCGTGGGTGCAAGCACCCACGCTACGGCGGATCGCCTCATGAAAGAAACACCCGCGGCACTGGGCTATCGATTCCCGGCCGAGTGGGAGCCGCATGCGGCCACGTGGCTTTCCTGGCCGCACAATCGGGCGAGCTGGCCCGATCGGTTTGAGCCGGTGCCGGCGATCTGGGCCGAGTTCATTTCAATTCTCTGCCAGCGCGAAGCGGTGCACGTTCTGGCGGGCGGCGAGGCGGTGATGGCCGAGGCGCGGCGGATGGTGGGCCACCTGCCGCGCGTCACGCTGCACGACGTGCCGACCAACGACGCCTGGTGCCGCGACCATGGGCCGATGTTCCTAAGCGGCGCCGGTTTGCCCCCCGCGCTGGTCGACTGGGAATACAACGCCTGGGGAGGCAAGTATCCGCCGTTCGACGCGGACAATCTTGTCCCGGAGCGAGTCGCCAAAATCACCGGCCGGAAGCGATTCAAAGCCGGCATCGTGCTCGAAGGGGGCTCGGTCGACGGCAACGGCCTGGGAACGATCCTGGTCACCGAGCAGTGCCTGCTCAATGAGAACCGCAACCCAGGTTTGTCGAAGTCTGACGTCGAGTGTTACCTTGCCGACTATTGCGGCGCGAAGAAAGTCCTGTGGTTGGGGCAGGGGATCGAAGGGGACGACACGGACGGGCACATCGACGAGCTGGCCCGATTCGTTGGCCCGCGCACGGTGCTGGCATCGAGTGAGCCGAACACCGACGATCCGAACCACGCCCCGCTGGCTGAGAATATCGAGCGGCTTAAGCACATGACCGATCAGGATGGCCGGCCGCTGGAGGTGATCGAACTGCCGATGCCCCAGCCGATGTACAACGACGGCCAGCGGATGCCCGGCTGCTATGCCAACTTCTACATCGCCAACGGGCTGGTGGTGGTCCCCACGTTCGACGACCCGGCCGACGCAGAAGTGCTGCGGATCATCGGTCGCTGCTTCCCCGATCGTCAGGTGCATGGCATCCGTGCGATCGACTTGGTATGGGGGTTGGGTGCGTTTCATTGCATCACCCAGCAGGAGCCGGCGGTTTAAGGCTGTCGGTGGTTGGCTGTCAGCTATCGGCTATCGGCCGGAGGGGTAGGGGGAGGGCAAGCGTTGCCCTGTGCCGTCGGTTTCAATTGCCAACAGCGTAGGGTGGGTCGCAGACCCACCAGATGCACGTC
>JAIOQB010000391.1 GCA_021413585.1 Planctomycetia bacterium | reverse complement strand
CTACGTGAAATACGGCGTGCTGGTGAAGGATTACAAAAACGCGAACATGATCTACACCCCCAGCGAAATGGTGGGCAGCAAGCGCAAGGGGATAGTCGGAATAGAGGGGAATCAGAAGTGGTCGATTTGCACTTCGCACGTCGAGCGCCTCAACGGCACCCAGCGGCTATTCCTCAAGCGGCTGAATCGGCTCACCTACTGCTTTAGCAAGAAACTGCGGAACCTGGAGGCGGCTTTCGCCATGTTCGCGGCCACCTATAATTTCTGCTGGCAGACCCGGAAGCCGGGCAAGACCGGCAAGAAACGGGACACCGCCGCGATGATGGCGGGGCTGGCCGGGCACGTCTGGAGCTTCGACGAATTATTCGATGCCGTTCTGGCCCGCACACAACTTTAAGACACTACCCCGCTTCCCCTCCGCTTGACGTTCCCGCCCCGTCCCCGCTACCATACTCGATTCCCTATCGCGGCAGGAGTTGAGCCATGGCAGTCCCAAAACGCCGACAATCCAATGCCCGGACGCGCAGTCGCCGGTCGCACCACGCCAAGCACCCCAAGCAGTTGACCTACTGCCCCAAGTGCAGCACCGCGCTGCCGACCCATGTGATCTGTCCTAACTGCGGCCACTACATGGGCCGCACGATCGTCGAGAGCGAAGAGTAATCGCTCGCTGCGACGGTTGACGGTTTGCTGATGTGGACCGTGATCGTTGGGCGACGCTTGACCCTCCCCCAACCCCTCCCTTGAAGGGAGGGGGGTGTCGCACTCGTCGTTCCAGCTTTTGACCGAGGGCCCGCGCGTTGACCAAGACCGCTTTCCTATTTCCCGGCCAAGGGGCGCAGTCCGTCGGCATGGGTGCCGCGCTGTGCGAATCGGTCCCCGCCGCGCGCGAGCTGTATGCTCGCGCCAGCGCCGTATTGGGTTACGACCTGGCCGAACTCTGCTTTCGCGGCCCGGCCGAGGAACTCGACTCGACGCGTTGCAGCCAGCCGGCGCTGTATGTGACCAGCCTGGCGGCGCTCGAAGCGCTCCGCGAAAAATCTCCTGAGGTGATTGAGTCGGCCCAGGCGGCGGCCGGCCTGAGCCTGGGCGAGTACACTGCGCTGGTCTTCGCTGGGGCGCTCGATTTCGAGTCGGGGCTACGGCTGGTGGCCGAGCGCGGGGCGGCAATGCAAGCCGCGGCCGACGCCGTGCAAAGCGGCATGGTCAGCGTGCTGGGACTCGATGTCGCGGCCGTTGAAGCGCTGTGCGATCAGGCCCGCGAGGGGCAGGTGCTGCAAGTCGCCAATTATCTTTGCCCTGGCAATATCGTTGTCTCCGGCGAGCGTGCCGCATGCGAACGGGTGGCCGAACTGGCCCCGGCGGCCGGAGCGATCAAGGCGATTCCGCTGCCGGTGGCCGGCGCGTTTCACACGTCGTTGATGCAGCCTGCCGCCGATCGGCTCCGCACCGCTCTGGCCGCCGCCACGCTAAAAACGCCGAGAATCCCCGTGTTTTCCAACGTCGATGCCGCCCCGCACGACGACCCGGAAGTAATCCGCGGCCTGCTGTTGACCCAGCTCACCGCCCCGGTCCGCTGGGAAGAATCGATCCGAGCCCTGATGGCCGCCGGCTACCAGCGCTTCTACGAAGTCGGCCCGGGCCGCGTGCTCCGCGGCCTGCTTAAACGAATCGACCGCAAAGTGAACTGCGAAGGGGTGGAGGCGTAGGATTTATGATTTTGGATTGATGATTTATGATTTACGCCCAACACAGGCTAAGATTGGCGATCAGCAATTGGTAGAGAGTTCGCAAATTCGTCAATCAGCAATCATAAATCACCAATCATAAATTTTTCCGAGGTGAATATGTCTGACGTCAAACTAAGCTCTCTCCGCGTCGACCTCAAAGACCAGGTCGCCCTCATTACCGGCGCCTCGCAGGGGCTCGGCAAGGCGATGGCCTTGCGATTGGCCGGCGCGGGGGCGAAGGTGGCTTGCGTGGCCCGCAGCGTCGATAAGCTGGCCGAAGTGGTCGCCACGATCCGCGAAGCGGGCGGCACGGCCGAAGCGCTCGCCTGCGATGTGACCGACAGCGCCAGCGTTGACCGCACCGTGGAAGAGGTGCTCAAGCTGTGGGGAGACCGGCTCGACATTGTCGTCAACAACGCCGGCATCACTCGCGACACGCTGGTTCCCCGGATGAGCGACGACGATTGGGACCAGGTGATCGCCACCAACCTCCGCGGCACGTTCCTTTTCACGCGAGCGGCCACCCGGCCGATGATGTCGCAGCGTCGCGGGCGGATCATCAACATTTCCAGCGTCTCGGGGCTGATGGGCAACCCAGGGCAGGCCAACTATTCCGCCTCGAAGGCCGGCCTGATCGGCTTTACGCAGACCGTGGCCCGCGAGCTGGCAAAACGCAACATCACGGTCAACTGCATCGCCCCAGGCTTCATCATGACCGACATGGCGGCCAAGCTGGGGGAGACGATCCTGGGCGAGGCCAAAAAGCGGATCCCGGCCAACCGCCTGGGGACCGCCGAGGAAGTGGCCGATTGCGTGCTGTTTTTGGCCAGCGACGCGGCGGCGTACATCACCGGCCAGGTGCTGGTGGTGGATGGGGGGATGACAGCGTGAGGAGTGGAGGGGGGCTGTCGGCTATCGGCTGTCAGCCGGCAGGATTAGGGTGCGAGGGGGGGTGGCTGGGGCATCGCCTCAGTTGAGCCCTTCGGGGTTGCCTGCCCTTAGCCCCTAGCCGATAGCCCCTCCCGACACATATATGGACAGTTCACGGCAAACTCGCTATACCTTGATCTTCTTGCCGGAGATTCCCTATCCTCATGAGCTTCGGTAGATTGCGGCTTCGGTAAACTGCCGCCGCCCCAGAGTCGCCAGCCGTATGGCTTGGCAGCTTGGGCTGCCAGTATTGGCCGCCTAGATTAGGCGGATTAGTTTAGATCGTTCCGTCAGGTAAACGTAAGATATTCGGCGCGCCGCACAGGTCGGCTTCGCCATGGCACAACGGCTTGCAGGAGGACCGGGAAGGTGGCTTCAGTTCAAGAGCGCGTGATTGATATCGTTTCCGAGCAGCTCGGGGCCGACAAAGACAAGATTACGATGGACACCCATTTCGTCAACGATCTGGGTGCGGATTCGCTGGATACCGTCGAGCTGGTGATGGAACTCGAAGAAGAGTTCGACATCACCATCCCCGACGATGCCGCGGAAAAAATCCAGACCATCGGCGAAGCGGTCCGACACATCGAGGCGCAAGCCGCAAAAACCTGACAGTGAAACCAAGTACCCGCAGGCCTGGGCATGAAACGACGCGTTGTCGTCACAGGGCTCGGTGCGGTCACGTCTCTCAGTTGCCAGGTTGAAGATCTCTGGAAGCGGGTCCTGGAAGGCCAAAGCGGCATCCACACGCTTACGGTCTTCGACACCACGGCCTTCAAGGTCAGGTTTGGCGGTGACGTTACCGGCTGGGACCCCGACAAGTATCTCCCGCCGAAAGAGTCCAAACGGCTCGATCGCTTCTCGCAGTTTGCGCTGGTCGCGGCCATCGAGGCCGTGCGCGACGCGGGCATCGACTTCACGCGCGACGATCCGTTTCGCCACGGCGTGATCCTGGGCTCCGGCATCGGCGGGCTCAACGAGATCGAAACCCAGATGACCCGGCTGCTGGAGAAGGGGCCCGACAAGGTCTCCGTCTTCACCATCCCCAAGCTGATGGTCAACGCCGCCAGCGGCCATATCTCCATCCAATTCGGCTTGAAGGGCCCCAACTGCGCCGTGGCCACTGCCTGTGCCAGTGCCACCAACGCCATGGGGGATGCCTTCAAGGCGATTCAATACGACGAAGCCGACGTGATGGTTACCGGCGGCAGCGAGGCGGCGATCACGCCGATGGGCATCAGCGGCTTCTCCAACATGCGGGCACTCTCCACCCGCAATGACGACCCCACTCAGGCCAGCCGTCCGTTCGATGCCGACCGCGACGGTTTCGTGCTGAGCGAAGGGGCCGGCATCCTGGTGTTCGAGGAATTGGAGCACGCCAAAGCCCGCGGGGCGAAGATCTACGCCGAGGTGCTGGGCTACGGAGCCACGGCCGACGCCGGCCACATCACGCAGCCCGACGAGCACGGTGCCGGCGCCGCCCGGGCGATGAAGCAGGCACTGCACGACGCCGGCCTGAACTCCGACACAGTGGACTACATCAACGCCCACTGCACCAGCACGCCCCTGGGGGACGCGGCGGAAACGGCCGCCATCAAGACGGTATTCGGCGATCATGCCCGCAGGCTGAGCATCTCCAGCACCAAGAGCCAACTGGGGCATCTGCTTGGAGCCAGCGGCGGCGTGGAGCTGCTGCTCACCGTGCTGGCGATCCGCGACTCGGTCGTCCCGCCGACGATCAATCTGCACACCCCCGACCCGGCCTGCGACCTGGACTACACGCCAAACCAAGCCAAGCAGCGGCCCGTGCTGTGCGCGATGTCAAACAGCTTCGGGTTCGGCGGGCACAACGGCTCGATCGTGGTCGGCGCGCTTCGCAACGGCAAGGCGTGATTCGATTTGCGAATTGCGAATGTTGATTGGCGAATGAATGCCAGTTGGCGAATCTCTTAGTTAGCCGCCGGTCCCCGACCGGCGCGTCCCCCGGCCAGCCGCAAGAAGTGCCGCGCCGCTGGGGCAGCGGCGGCTAACGAAGGAGTGCCGCTCTTCGGCGTATTTCCCCGCGTCGGTTTATCAGGTTCCCATCAAGAACCGGTTAATTCCATCCGGTCCCTCCGGAATTTGCTTGACGCCCATCCCGGCTGGCGGTAAATCTGTGCTTAGGAGCACATCAGGGGAGCGGCACCGTATCACCCCAGGCGATCGGCCACTGATCTGATTCATCTTTTCTAACATCTCGAGCAACGCTACTGGCGCAGCAGTCTAGGCAAGGACTTGGTGCCTTCGTGTGTCGGCTTTTTAGGCCGGCGACGCAGGTATTGAGTCGTTGTCTTTTTTGTTGCGCCTGTGTTGTTGCGCACCAGGAGGGAACCGGCCAATGATCTCTAAGTATCGCCCGCATTTCTCACTCCCGCGTCGGGTTTCCTGGCAGCGCCGCAGCCGTAGCGCTTTGACGGCACTGGCGATTTTGGCACTTCTCCTCGGAGACACCTCCCGCGCTCGGGCCGCCATCATCACGGTCACAAACCTGACGGATGCCGTGGGGACCGGCGACGGCGTAACGCTCCGTGAGGCAATTCAAGCCGCCAATACCGACACGGCAATCGATGGCTCGACCGCCGGCAGCGGGGCGGACACGATCGTCTTCCAAGCCAGCGATTTCAGCGTCAGCGCGCAAACCATCACGCTGGCCTTTGCCAATCGGCAAAATCAAACGGGTACGGTAACCGACTGGTTCGGGCCAACCGCGCTTCGCATCGTCACGCCCATCGCGATTCAGGGGCCGACCGGCAGTTTCGGCCTGACCATTGCGGCCCAACAATCAGGTGCGGCAAATACCGTGGCGCTAACGCAGCGAATCTTTACCGTCACGACCAATGGCAATCTGGAGTTGGACAATCTCTCGCTTACCAATGGGACAGCCTGGGGTGGGGACGGCAACAGGGCATTGAGTTCGGGTTCCAACGGATTGGGGAGTGGTGGAGCGTTGGGGGCCGGCGGCGCGATAATTAGTGACGGCACATTGACATTATCTGGTGTGAATTTGTCCAACAATACGGCCCACGGCGGCGCCGGCGTCCAACGAGGAAATTCTACTAATGCCGCGGGTAATGGCGGCGGCGGCATGGGGGCCAGTGCAGCAGCAGGTAGCGGCACTGCCGCCGGTTCACCGGGCGGTGGGGCAAACGGTGGAGCGGCTGGTGGTCCGCCAGCGAATGGTGGGATTGCCGGCGGTGGCGGCGGTGGCGGGAATCAGACCAACCGTGGCGCTATCGGCGGTTTTGGCGGTGGTGGCGGGGCCTCGGGTCGCAATGCGGCAAGTGGTGTTCTAAGTGGCACCGGCGGATATGGCGGAGGCGGCGCTGAGAATAGCATCAATAATAGCGCTACCTCAAGTGCGTCAGCTTTCGCTGGAGGAACCGGGACGTATAACGATACCGGAGGTGGGAACGGCTTTTCTGGTTCCGGCGCAGGGCTGGGTGGCGCGGTATTTATTCTCGGCGGCACCGCGTCGATTAGCAGCAGCAACTTCAGTGGCAATTTGGCCGTGGGCGGCACCACTGTCGGTGATGCGGTGCATAATGGCTCGGGCCTCGGCGGCGCGCTGTTCGTGCTCGATGGCAATCTTACCGTCAGCGGCTCCACATTCAGCGGCAATTCCGGCGCTCAAGGGGCCAAGTCCGTTTATTTCCATAGCCCCACTTCGGTCACGCTCAATGCAGCCACTAATACCACGCTGGCCGGTACAACGGGCCCGATTTCGATCACCAGCACGGCGATCAACGACACCGACAGCATGATCTTCAATACGGACACGAACAACACTGCCACGACCTCCATCAGCGGCACCACCGGCGTGACGAAGCTTGGCGCCGGGATATTGAAGTTTGCCGCGAGCAACACCTATGCCGGGCCGACGTTAGTCAGCACCGGCACGTTGCAACTAGGGGCCTCGCAGATCATTCCCGATGGTGCTGGCAAAGGAGACGTGACTGTCAACGGGACTTTCGATCTCAATACATTCAGCGAAACGATCAACGGGTTGGCGGGCGGCAGCGGCGGTGTCGTGGACACCGTGGCCGGCGGTACGCCGACGTTGACGGTCGGAAATTCCACCGCCCCTTTCAGCGGCTTGATCAAAAACACTCTCGGCCTATTAACTCTCATCAAGACCGGGTCCGGCACTGAGACGCTTACCGGAGTGAACACGTTTGGCGGCAAGACGACGATTGCCGCAGGTGCAATATCGGTTAATAACGTGAATGCGACCGCTACCGGCGACCAGGCTCTCGGAAAAAATGCAGACCTGGACTTGGGGGTGGCCGCCACGTCGTCGGGACAGCTCATGTACACCGGCGCAGCCGGCACGCTGGCCAAGAACATCAACGCGCTGGGCAATGGCTCCGATACCGTCCAAAACAGCGGCACCGGCCTGCTTACCCTGTCTGGCATTCTCACCAAGACTGGCACCGTATTGACCCTCAAAGGCGGTGCCAACGGCATCACCGTTTCCGGCGTGATTCAGGGCAACACGGGTCTTCCGAACTCCGATCTGATTATCGACGGCGGCATCACCACTCTGACCAATGCCAACACCTACGACGGCCCGACCTCCATCATCGACGGGGGCACGCTCAATGCCAACGTCACGGATGCCCTGCCCACGGCCAATGGTCGGTCGGCGGTGAGTCTGGACCAGAGTGGAACTGGAAGTTCGAAGTTGGCACTCGGCGCCAGCCAATCGATTGCCTCACTGACCGCTGCGGCAAGTTCGACAGTGGACTTAAACGGCAACCTGCTGACCGTCGGTGCGCCAACTGGCAGCACTACCTTCGCGGGTGTTATTTCCCACGCGACCGGTTCCTTGACCAAAGACGGCGGCTCGACCCAGGTTCTCAGCGGCGCTAATACTTACGGCGGCGCGACACTCATCGGCAGCGGAGTGCTGGCGTTGTCCGGTTCAGGCTCGATTGGCAATAGCTCGTCCATTGAGATCGGTTCCACGGCCGATTTCGATCTGACAGGTGTCGCTACCAGTTACTCGATGCTGGCGTCCCAGCCAATCACATTCGATATCGACCCCACCGGCGCCGGCTCGTCGGGATTGCTGGACGCCTCGGGCAAGATCCTAAACATCGCCAACGGCGACGTCCTCTTCAACCTTCTTAATCCGCTCGATGATCCGTTTTACGTCTTGGCCAAGTATGGAACACTCTCCGGCGCCCAGTTCCTTTCCGTCACCGCCCCCGCGGGGTACACCATCAACTATGCTTACGCCGGCGGCACGGAGATCGCCCTGGTACAAAGTGTCTCATCGGTACCCGAGCCGGGGACATTTGCTCTCGCCGTGTTGGGACTGGTCGGGCTGGGGTTGATCGCGCGGCGGCGGGCCAGAACGCGTTGACGCACTGCTCACGGCTCCCGTTAGCCGTCGGTCCCCGACCGGTGCGAGCGTGGCTCATCGCCAATCGTACGCGCCGCTGGGGCAGTGGAGGCTAACGAGATGATTTGACACTATCTGGCCTCAGCGATCTCATCACTCGATATGCCGCCACGTCGTGCAGCGCGTGCGCGATCATTGGCACCAGCAGCGAGCCGGTCAGCACCAGCAGCACGCCGAACAAAATCCCTTCCCACACGGCCCAGATCCAAAAGCCGACATAACGCCATCGCACCCAGTGACACAGCCCGAACGCCACTGCAGCGACGATCACGCCAACAATCGGCATGTTCACACCCGGCTGCAAGAACTGGCGCAGCAGCACGCCGCGAAACAGCGGCTCTTCCGCCAGGCCGGCCATCACGCCGCCGGCTAAATACTCGGGCCAACGCATGCCGTCGAGAATCTCGTGGCTGTAGCGGTCGAAGGCCGCGATGTATTTCGCGCCGCACGCCCGCTTGAACGATTCGTGGACCATGCCGTTGATCGCCAGCGCCACAAACGCTCCGGCGATGCCTGCGGCAATTTGCCCCGCCAGCGGCAGCGGCCCGGCGATCACGTCGCGCCACCCGCCAAGCCACCACGCGGCGCCCGCGCCCAGCACGGTGGCCAGCAATGCCCAGTACCAGCGATGCTTGATCAGTAGGATCATAGGTGGAAATGTAACCGTGAATTGAAGCGATGCGCAACGTGATAAGCGTCCAAGCCAAAACGCTCCTACCACTCCACCGCCAGCTTCACCACCACCTTGTGCAGTTCCCCGCTGTCTGCCAGCGGCGCGTGGGCATCTTCTGGAAACAGAATCGCCACGCAGCCAGCGGCCACCTTCAACCATGTCGCCGGCGCGTCGTCGAAGAACCCGATGTCGCGATCCGCGTCGAACGCTCCCCGCGGCGCGCGGCACTCGTCGGTCGGCCGCCAGCCGATCAGGTCTTGCCCGGCCACGACATATTGCAGGTCAATGTAGCGGCGATGGGCCTCCAGCGGCGACTCGGCCTGCCCGCGGCCGACTCCCCGGGCCACCAGCAGAAACAACCGTTGCGAGTCGACCTCGTGCCGGCCGTCGGCCAGCGCGGCCAGATCGGGCCGCCTCAGCGCCGCCAGCGCGGCGGCCAGGCCGACGTGGGTCGGAACATAGCGATCGGCGGCATTGAGAGGGCAGATAATCATTTAATCGGTTCAATCGGTTCCCACAGGGCATTTCTCGTGCGACCAGTATCCGGCAACGTGGCGCCGCAGGCAATCCACTGACAAACGGGCGGCGGCGATTTAGAATGAGTGACGTCGATTCAAGGTGCGCGTAGCATAAGTGTGGCAGAACCAGCAACATCGTCCCTGGTTTTCGCCTTCGTCCGTGTGCCAGTGGCTTTGCCAGTGCCTGCGCAACCAACGCGTCTACCACATCGCCTGAAGCCTCGTTTAACTTAAGCTTTCAACCGCCGGAGTTGTTCCATGGTCTCAAGATACAAGATTCATCCGTGGTTCCCTCTCGCCGGCGGGTTGCTACTGGGCTTGTGCATGGCATTGCCGGCGGCCGCGGCAAAGAAACCGGGCGTCAAGCGGACGGATCCCATCAATTCCGCGGCCTGGGAGCAGTTCAAGCAGCTCGACAAGGACGCCAACGGCGACGTGACGCTCGACGAGTTTCAAGCGGTGTACACCGGGGCCGACGCCGAAGCTCAATTCAACAAGCTCGACACCGATCACGACCACAAGCTGAGCTACCCCGAGTTCAAGGTGAATAAGCTGGCGCTGCCCAAAGCGGCGCCTGTGGCCAAGGGGCCTGCCGACAAAAAACCCGCGGACAAAAAAGCTGCGGCCAAAGAACCCGCGGCCAAGGACGCTGACGAAAAGAAGGCTGTCGCCAAGCAACCGGCCAAGCCCGCGAAACCCGCCGCCGTGGCGAAGAAGAAGGCCCCTCGCAAGGACGCGATCAATCCGGCGACCTGGGAGCAATTCAAGGCGGTCGACAAAGACGGCAACGGCGAGATCACGTTGGAAGAGTATCAGTCCGTGAATACCGGGGCGGACGCCGAGGCGCAATTCAACGCACTCGATACCGATCACGACCACAAGCTGAGCTACCCCGAGTTCAAAGGCGCCAAACCCGCGCCGGCCGCGAAGGCAAAGCCGCCCGCGAAGAAGCCGGCAAAAAAGTAAAGCCGGAACGAGCCGCTATCGACCGACCTCCCTCGATACGTCAATCTGCACGCTCAAACATTCCACGAGGATCCTGGCGTCGATCCGTTCAAACGCCAATTCGATAAACATTTGGCCTGGCTTTGAACTCCGATCGAGTGCGTATCTTAGGCACGCCAACTCCGATCCCTCGTGAGGAGCGTCGTCCAGGAATTTGCACACTTGCGCAAAATTCTGGATGCCACCAAACCGCACTCGCACGTCCGCCCCTCGCCGTCCAGTTGTCCCCTCCCAAATCAGCGTGGCGATAGTCAATGTGACCTCATGACGCGGGCCAATTTCGACGCGTTCGATCAGCGCGTCGCGATAGTCGTGGATGAGCGATGGCAATTCCATGCGTTTCCCAATCCTCAATCCTCAATCCTCAATTGCCAATCCCCAATCACTCCCCCGCCGTAAAATCATGCACGCTCCCATCCCGCACCGGGCCGATCGGGGCGCTCCACACCGGCTTGTACTTGTCATCCAGCACTTCGATCTTCGCCCCGCTTAGCCGCCCGCCGCAGCAGTCGCCCCGGTTGTAGACCTTGATCTGGCCGATGTCGCGCACCGCACCCAGGTCGACTTCCCACGCCGGATCGCTCTTGAATTCGGTGTGCGTGACGGAGCCGTTGTAGAAGTTCTGATTCGTGTTGCCGTCCGCCGCGCGCGATCCCTCGCCGCCGCCGCTGGCCGTGGTTTGCGTGGTAGGGCAATCCTTCTGCAGTTGCTTGCCGCTGCCGGTTTCGAGAACCTGCACTTCCGCCAGGGACAGGATATGATCGAGCCCGGCGATCGACACGCGGACATACCTCCCTCGGGTAAGCGTCTTCTGCGGCACTGCGAGCGTAATCACCTGGCCGTCGTGCGTCGGGCCCAGGTTCGTGAGCCACTTCGTTCCCCGGTCGGCATCCAGGATTTCGACAATCGCACCCGAGAGCCGCTGGCCGCAGCAGTCGGACCGGTTGTGAATCCGCACCACGCCGATGTCCTTCACGCTGCCTAAGTCGACTTCCCAATACGGATCCTGCTCGACGTCGGTGTTCGTCACGGAGTGGGCGGCGTAGAAATCGCCGTTGGTATTGCCGTCGATCGCCCTCGCGGCGGCGCCGTCGGCGGCCGTGGTCGATTGCTCCGCCGTGGCCCCGCGCTCCAGATGCGCGCCGCTGCCCGTCTCGATCACTTCGACCTCGGCCAGCGACAACACATGATCGAGCCCCAACAAGCTGATCCGCACATACCGCCCCTTGGCGAGCGAAACGGCGGGGGGCTTTTCGGCGGGCTTTTCCGTTTGTTTCACTTTTACCGAAAGCACCCTTTTCGCTGGCGGCTCGGCGGCCGTGGCGAGGCAAGTTGCATATAGCCAGATCGCAGCGATGGACATGAAGAAATAGCACTTATTGGATAAGACCATCGTGACGACTCCTGCCATGTCCACTTGAAGTAATATGGCGATTGCGGTTGGATGTCAAAAACGCCGTATCCAACGACGCGGTTCGATTGATGATATTATATTGTGCAGTCCCACTTGCCAGCGAGCAAATCGAAGGAAGTCTGTGGCTGAAAAACTCAGCGTGCGCTGTGGCGAGATTTCAGCCTAAGTGCTAAGGCGGATTGACGATATTCCATGGATGTACCCACAACCGTTCAACTCGTGCGCTGCGACGATCAAACAGTTGTACCTGGCGAGATTGTAACGCTCACGCGCGAGGTTGCGAAAACCGATATTGATGCATGTTGGTGGAGGGAGCTTGCGGAGACGCTCCGCGATCCTGGGGGCGAACCAGACCGTCATTGGAATTGGCGTGAGATCGTATCCGTTCACCAAAACAAGCCAAGTTTCCGGGCTAAATGTATCCGATCGCCGGACTCATGTGTTCAGGCGGCGATGCTATTTCGGGTCGACGCCCTGTCGGCAATCGCCCCCGGGCAACGCGCGGTTTTCATAGATCGATTGGCAACTGCCCCCCGGAATCGCGATCAACTCGTTACAGATCCACAATTTAGGAACGGAGGAAGCGGACTTCTGACCTATGCTATAGCGGTCAGCTATTCCTTGGGTTTCATGGGGAGAGTAAACTTATTTCCGGTGGCAAATCAAAGTTTCTACACGGACAAAGGCTTTGAGTCGACAGGCATCCAGGAAGAAGACGACTCGCTGTTTGAGATTCCGAGCGACGCGGCGATTGAACTGTTACGAGCGAGAGGATTAATCGATGGCTAAAAAACCCACACATTCACGCGGCGATAATACGCCCATTATCGGTGGACATAGCCTGCCGTCGAAGCTGATCGCGCCATTTGCCAATGACGACGATCTGGCTCCCAACGACGACCTCGGTCGTCAGGCCTACTGGCTTGTAAAAATGAACGCGGGAGCGGTCTCACTGAAGTTCCGAAAATCCGATTTCGCCGCCATGGATGATCCGACCAAACGGCTTCTCATTGCCGACATCCAAACCGCACTGGGTGTAGCGCCCTTCAAGAGCGACGTGCTGTGATTTCCCGGGCTGCAGCAATTCTAATTGCCGCGCAGAACTTCCCTCACGGTCCCGAGAGCCTTGCCAGCCACTTGGGTGTGCTGGTTCAATCGTCGGACCTGGTGGGAGTGGAGGGCTGGTGCATTCGCGGGCCGAACACGATTATTCGAATTAATGCTTCGTCAACATTGTTTCGGCAGCGATTTACTTTGGCCCATGAACTCGCACATTTGATTCTTGGTACGGAACCGGATATTGCCATAGAACCGTTTCGTTCCGACAGTCACGAGGAACGGGACGCGGATCAATTGGCATCCGAGTTGCTAATTCCGGACGAGCAACTCCACTTACATCTTCGCGGCCAATTGCCGATTGATGCAAAAACACTGGAGCGGTTGGCGAAGGCGGCCGATGTCTCCCCGCTGGTGGCGGCATCCAGGGTTGTCAACGCTACGGAGACCTTGGGTTTGCAGAATGCGGCTATTGTTTTCTTTGCCGACGGCAGAGAAAAGTGGAGGCAAACGCGCGGCCTGCGCTTTAATAGGCGGCAGGCCGAACGGCTTTTTCAAGAAGCCATGGCCAGCAAACCCTCGTTGGCACGCGCTGAGAACGGTGATGGAAAAATCGTCGTCGGGTCCATTATTGACGCCCAGTCATATCAAGTGTTGTTGCTCCAACTTCTTTCCCAGGAGACAGCAGCACAGGTATCGCGAGAAGAGCGGTGTCGACAGATTGCCAGCGAGCTGTTTGGCGACGACTATGTCTTCCGCCAAAGCGTCGCTGGTTGTTTAAGCGCAGTGAAGCAGAAATGCACTGGCCGCACTCTGGATGCGGCAATTCAGTTCTTTGCCGCGAAATACGTGGGCTCAAAATTCACGGGGGCAAAGGCGGCAAAACTCAATAGTTCGGCAGGCCTGGAGTACGTTCGACTTTGCCTTGAGCGCTGGTTCACCTGATCCCGGCAGCGTGTGAACGCAAGAGTTGTGAGCGGAATAGCGCTAGCCACCGGTCCCAGGGCCGGCGAAGCGCATCGTATACCGGCGGCTAGCGCCATACCGCTCCCACAGGAACGTCAGCACGCAGATGCTGGAGTACCCGAGCATGAACGTGCGGCCCGGAAACGCGGCTTCCGGCGTGATATGGTTCATACGAATGGCGATGAACCCAAGTAGATACGCCGCCGGGATGATCAACAAGACGGTCGGGACCAGTTGCCGCGCCTTGAGCGCCACGGCGATGAACAGCGCGCCGGTGAGAAAATTGGAAATGCCAAACGAGCCCAGCAGCAACAGTTGGTCCTGCCCGGAATGAGCCAGATTCAGCCCGGCGATTTTCACCGCCGAATGCTCGACCAGAAACGTGTGCAGCACTCCGCGCACCAGGTCAACGACCCCCAAGCACCCCAGGACGATCGCGGCAAACGCAGGAGTGCCGGCAACGGCCGGGCGCGGCGCGTGGTTGATGGCCTTCATGGTCAATTCTCCCAGTGCATTTTACGAAACTTCGGACATCAACTCATCACCATAAAGCAAGGTTTGTGCGATCATCGCTATCAATAATACGTCCAAAAAAGGGAGGGGAGCGAGGGCTAACGGCAACGAATGTGCCGGTGAGAAGGGATTGCTGGGGACACTATCGTTGACATTCCGAGCCGGCGAATATCCGCTGCAGTCCTCGCGGCACCAGAAAAATCGCCATCGAAACCTGCGCCACATCGCCGACATGCGCGGTTTGCAGGCGGCCTTGGCTGTCGTACAAGGTGGCCACTTTGCGGCGACGAAAATACTCGAAGCAAGACACGCCATTGAACAGCACGAACAGCGAATAAAATGCAATCAGCTCCGCCAGATCGCATACGCGGTCTGACGCTCCACACCACTTTGCCAACATCGGGACGACCGACATGCTGAACAACATGAACAACAGGAGCTGGAGCAGCAGGCTCAGCGCGATCATCAACAGTCCGACGAAGGTATCCCACAACCGCCGGATGATCCACAGAAGCGTACGCATGAGAACCTTTGCCTCGCGCCGAACGGCTCAATCTTCAACCCGGCTTTGCTTGTTCAGGAACTCCAGCGGGACAGGCTGATACCTCGGATCCCGTACATCACCGCTTCCGGCAGTCGCATCATGACCTTGAAAAACGTGCCTGCGGGAAGAAAATCCACAACAGCGTCCTCAGTGATAGCATCCATGTTTATAGCTTCCACGGTGAACTGGTGCCACCAGTCGTCCCCGAAGTCGAACCACATGCCGCCCCTGTTCCCGCAACGCCTTCGGCCGTAAAATCATCCCAGATTCTTCCCCCCAGTCACAGCTTCGCGTCGAGTTACACTTCAAGTACGTTTCCATTCTGGAGGTCGGCGATGCAACGGAAAATTTTCAGTACGATCGCATGTTTGACGGTTCTTTTTTTCATGGGAGAAACTTTCGTGAGCGCCCAAGAAGTTGCTTTACCTGCCATGCCCGCCGGAGCCGGCGCCGCGGATAAAGATGCCCCCAAGACGTTCGAGACCACCAAGTCCGGCCTGAAATATCGCGTCCTCCGCAAGGGGACCGGCGCCGCCCCCAAGGCGACCGACACGGTGGAAGTCAATTATCACGGCTGGCTGGACGACGGCACGGTGTTCGACAGCTCGTACCGCCGCAACAAGTCGATCGCGTTCGGCCTGAACCAGGTGATCCCGGGTTGGACCGAAGGGATGCAATTGGTGGGCAAGGGGGGGATGATCGAATTGGAAATCCCCGCCAACCTCGGCTATGGCGACCGCGGAGCCGGCGCGTCCGTCCCGCCCAAGGCAACGCTCCACTTTCTGGTCGAGTTGATCGACGTGAAGTAGTCAGAGTAGTTAAAAGAGGGAAATGAAAAAGGGGACGGAAGTTACTTCCGTCCCCTTTTGCTTGCGCCATTCTCTCCCGCAAGGCCATTCGATCCGCCGTGCTCACTTCTGCTGCTGCCTATAGTACAGCGCGTTCTTCGCGGCCACTTGCTTCGGGTCTTCATTGAACTTGCCGCGGTCATACGACAGCAGGCCGTTCCGCTCATTCTCCACGTCGGTGATTTGCGTCCACACCAAGCCGCTGACGCCGGGCTTGTTGACGAGCGGCCGGTAGCGGTCGGCGGCCTCCACGAATTTCGCATAGCCGTATTCGCCGATGACGCTGGCCCGCTCGCGGGTCGGAGCGAGACATTGGGTCGTGCCGTAGCAATGGGCATCCATGATTTGCCCCAGGCCGATGTCCAGCACATTCCACCCTTGATATTGGCCCAGAGGCGCGCCGCTTTCCGCATTGATGGCGCGTGTTTTATCCTCGCCGGCGATGGCGGCCATGCGGCGCATGAACGCGCGGGTCTCGTCGTCGAGCTTGTAACCCGCGGGATTTCCCAGCCCCATCCCCTCGTTGAAGACGATCCACGAAACAATCGAGGGATGATTGAAGCGCCCCGCGATCATCGCCCGCAATTCGGCGGCGAATTGATCCCGGCGCTCGGCGTTGCTGGTGGCGTACCGAGGCGATTTGGCATGGATGCCGTCGCCGCAGGCGGGCATGTCTTGCCAGACCAGCAACCCCAGCTTGTCCGCCCAGTAGTACCAGCGATCCGGCTCGACCTTGAGGTGCTTGCGGCTCATGTTGAACCCAAGCTGCTTGATCGCTTCGATGTCCGACCGCAGGGCGGCGTCGGTGGGCGCCGTGTAGATTCCGTCCGGCCAATAGCCCTGGTCCAACACGCCGTTGTGCAGGACAAACTGGTTGTTCAGCAAAATCCGGGTGATGCCGTTCTTGTCCTGCCCCAGCGACACCTTGCGCATGCCGAAGTAGCTGGCGACCTCATCGTCGGCCCAGGTGATCTTCAGGTCGTAAAGGTGCGGCGTCTTGGTGGACCATAACTTTGGATCGGGTATTTTGATCTCAGTGCGTTCGCCGATTGTGCCGACGGCAGTGGCAACCGGCTTTCCGCCGTCGAGAACCAGGATGCGGACATTTCCGGCGGGACGCGCGGCGCTGGCCGCCGCCTGGCAGGTCACGCTAACGGTCGAGGCATCGACGTCGGCGGCGATGCGCAGCGACTCGATGTGGCTCTCCGCAACGGGCTCCAGCCAGACCGTCTGCCAGATGCCGGTGCAGGGGGTGTAGAAAATGCCGCTGGGTTTGTCGATCTGCTTGCCGCGGGGATAGCCTCCTTCAAACGTCGGATCCCACACCGCAACGACCAGCTCATTGGTTCGGTCGTGTTGCAGCGCGTCCGTCACGTCGAAAGAGAATCCGTCGTAGCCGCCGCGATGCACGCCCAAGGCTTTGCCGTTGAGATAGACCGTGGCCTCCCAATCGACCGCGCCAAAGTGCAGCAGGGTGCGCCGGCCTTGCCACCGCGCCGGCACGGTGAACTCGCGGCGATACCACAGCCGGCTGTTGGCGTAGGTCCGCGCCGCGGCCGCGTTGATCAGCTTGCCGACGCCGGAGAGCGGCGCTTCGATCGGAAACGGAACCAGAATGTTTTCTGGATACGTCCGCGGTGGACCGGCCTCCTTGGCGACAACGCAATAACTCCACAGGCCGTTGAGATTCAGCCAATCCTGGCGAACCAATTGCGGCCGCGGATATTCGGGCAGGACATTGTCCGGCGAGACATCCTTGGCCCAACGCGTCGAGGGAAACTGGCTGGGAACAGGCTTCCACTCCGCGGCGATCGCGGTACCTGCCAGCACCAGGACCGCGCAAAAACCAAGACTCGTCCGCATCGTGCGTCCCTGATTCAAGTTGATTTCTCCCGGCAAAAATGGCCGGGGAGTTATCTCCTATCATATCAGGGTGATCAATAGCGCGAACCATCTCTCCTTACGACAACAGCCACGCCAGAAAATCCGAATGAATTTTCCAGCCGAACAGCCCGGCCAGACCCATCAACGCGCCGAACCCCGTCGGCACCAGTGAAATCCAGTACAGCCACCATTTGTGCGTGAGCGCCGTAACGGCCAACAGCGAGATCGCCAACGCGGTGAGCGTATCGGACAGGTCGAACTGGTCGTCGCGATAGTTCAGCGCGTCGTACAGTTTGCCCGCGTCCTCGGCTTTTTGCTTGAGTTGCTCTTTCTTTTTCTTCTGGTCCTCCGCCAGCCTGGCGTAGGTGGCGATCGCCTCGTGGTACTTCGCCTGCTCCGCGGCCGGCGCGTGCCCTGCCTCCAGCGTCAACTGC
>JAIOQB010000070.1 GCA_021413585.1 Planctomycetia bacterium | reverse complement strand
TTTAACGCTTAACCGCGTCGCACCGCGAAGCGCAAAATCACAGCGACGCGAAATCAAACAAGGATTCACGACGATGAGAACAACCTGTGCCCCAGCCCGCCGCAAGGCGAAGAACCGCCTGTTCCAGAAGGTCAAAGGATTCGTCGGCGGCCGTGGACGGCTGCTGCGAACGGCCAAGGAAACGCTGGTCCGCGCCGGCGTGTACGCCACCCGCGACCGCCGCGTCCGCAAGCGCGAGTTCCGCAAGCTGTGGATTCTGCGGATCAACGCCGCGGTCCGCGAGCGGGGAATGCGGTACAGCGAGTTCATCCACGGCCTGAACGAAGCGAAGATCGGCCTGGACCGCAAGATGTTGGCCGACATGGCCGTGGCCGATCCGGCCGCCTTCGACGTGGTCGTGGCCGAGGTCAAGAAGGTGCTGCAAGTCGCGGCTTGAGCGGGGTAATTCTGTGCCGCTCGCGGATTTTCTCAGCCAGCTTGCCGAGCTTGAGACCGCTGCCCGCGAAGCGTTCGCCGCGGCCGCCGACACCCATGCGCTGGAAGCGGCCCGCGTCGAGTTCCTGGGCGCCAAAGGTGGGCGGCTGAAGGCCGCGCAAAAAGGGCTCGGCACGATCCCGCCCGCCGACAAGCCGGCCGCCGGCCAGCGGTTCAACGCGGTCAAAACCCAGATTGACGCCGACTTCGCCGCGGCCAAAGAACGCCTCGCGTCGGCCGCCACCACAGGGCAAGCCGCCGACTTCGATCCCACCACGCCCGGCACGCCGCTCGTGCTAGGGCATCTGCATCCGATCACGCAGACGATCGAAGAACTCAAAGACATCATGGGCCGGCTAGGCTTCAGCGCCACGGAAGGGCCCGAGATCGAAGACGAGTGGCACAATTTTGAGGCCCTGAATATCCCGGCCTCGCATCCGGCCCGCGATCCGCTGGAGAATTTTTATCTGGCGACGGCCGAGAGTGTGGCCGGTGCCGGCGGAACTCCCGGCGCTCCGCTGCTACTGCGCAGCCAAACCAGCACGGTCCAAATCCGCGTGATGGAAAACACCCGGCCGCCGGTGCGGATCGTGTCGCTGGGCCGCGTCTACCGCCCCGACACGGCCGACGCCACGCACTATCCGATGTTCCATCAGATCGAAGGGCTGCTGATCGATCGCCGCGTGACCATGGCCGATCTCAAAAGCGTGCTGCGGCTGTTCGCCACCAGCTACCTGGGGCGCGACGTGCATATCCGCTTCCGCCCGTCGTTCTTCCCGTTCACCGAGCCGAGCGTCGAAGTCGACATGCAGTGGGGGGAACATTGGATCGAGTTCGGCGGCGCGGGCATGGTCGACCCCAACGTCCTCTCCGCCGTCGGCTACAACCCCGACGAAGTCTCCGGCTTCGCCTTCGGCCTGGGCGTGGAACGGCTCTGCGCAAGGCGACACCATGTGACCGACATCCGCGAGTTCTATAAGAACGACGTGCGGTTTTTGCACCAGTTTTAGGTCGGGCGTTTTTTTACCACGGAGACACGGAGACTCGGAGGAACGCACGGAGGCGAAAATCCCAATGTCTAAATTCCAATGTCCAATAGAGGAGCTGCGCATGTCTTTTTTAGACATTGGGATTTAGACATTAGACATTAACAACTTCCCTTCGTTTCGCGTTTTCGCCCTTTCGTGTTTTCGCGATTAGTTTTTACCGACTTCCGACCTCCGACTTCCGACCTCCAACATGCTCGTCTCCTGGGATTGGCTCACTGATTACGTCAAGCTCGGCGTCACGCCGGCCGAACTGGCTGCGCGGTTGATGATGGCGGGCCTCAATCACGACGGCACGGCCCAGGTGGGGGACGATTGGGCGATCAATCTGGAAGTGACCAGCAACCGGGCCGATTGCCTGGGGCATATCGGCATTGCGCGCGAGATCGCCGTGCTGCTGGGCGTCGAGCTGAAATTGCCCGCCGCGAATCCGCCGGCCAAGGGTCCGCCCGTTTCGTCTCTAGTTTCTGTGCGGATCGATTGCCCGGAATTGTGTCCGCGTTACACTGCTCGCGTGCTGCGCGGCGTGAAAGTGGGCCCGAGTCCGGCGTGGCTGGTGCGGCGGCTGGCCACGGTCTGCATCGGCACGATCAGCAATGTGGTGGACGTGACCAACTACGTGCTGATGGAGTGCGGCCAGCCGCTGCACGCCTTCGATATGGCCCACGTTCGCGAGCGCAAGATCATCGTCCGCGAGGCGGCCGCCGGCGAGAAGTTTCTGGCCATTGACCACAAGGAATATCAGCTTGAGCGCGGGATGTGCGTGATCGCCGATGCCCAGCGGGCGGTGGCCATCGGCGGGGTGATGGGGGGCGCCGATTCCGAAGTGACCGCCGGCACTACGGAGGTGCTGATCGAAAGCGCCGCGTTCAATCCGATGTCAATCCGCAACACGGCCCGCCGGTTGGTGCTGCATAGTGCGTCGAGCTATCGGTTTGAACGTTCGCCCGATCCTGAATCGGTCGATTGGGCCAGCCGCCGTGCGTGCGAGTTGATCCTGGAGCTGTGCGGCGGCGAGTTGGCCGCCGGTGTGGTGGACGTCGGCACGCAACCCGCCGCGCGCAAGCCGATCAAGCTCCGTCTTGCACAGATCGAACGGATTCTCGGCATCCGGATCGACGCGGCCGAAGTGCGGCGGATTCTCACGGCGCTCGGCAATCGCGAACTGAAATTCGACGCGGCGGCGGTCGAAGTGACGCCCCCGAGTTGGCGGCGCGACCTGGAGCGCGAGATCGACCTGGTGGAAGAGGTCGCCCGAATCTATGGGTACGACAAGATCCCCGAGGACGCCCAGGTGCCGATGGCTCCATCGCACCGCAGCAACGCCGACCGCGTCGTCGCCAAGGTGCGGCACGTGCTGACGGCGGCCGGTTTCGACGAAGCCTTGACCGCCAGCGTGGTCGACCCGGCCACGAGCGAGGCGATGAGTCCTTGGACCGACGCCGCGCCGCTGGTCACGCAGATGCCGCTGTTGCGCGAAGCAACGCATTTGCGTCGCAGCCTGATCCCCAGCCTGCTGGTGGCCCGGCGCACGAACGAGCACCTGGCCCATCCGCGGATCGAATTGTTTGAGACGGCCCGCGTATATCTTCCGCAGCCCGGCCAACTGCCGCGCGAGGAGAACATGGTCGCGCTGTGCAGCGGCCGGGATTATCTGGCAGTGAAAGGGGCGATCGAGGCGCTGCTTTCCGCGATCAACCCTGGGCTGACGGTGGATGTGGTTGATCGAAAGGAATCCTGGCTTGAACCGGGGCGTGGCGCCACGCTGTTGATCGACGGCGAGCCAATTGGCCTCTTGGGCGAACTGAGCGCGGCGGCCAAGCGGCAATTTCAACTTCGCTCTCCGGCGACGATTGCTGAACTGCGGCTCGACCCGCTGGTTCGCCTGGCGCTGCTCGTGCCGCAGTACGCGCCGCTGAGTCCCTATCCGGCGATCGAGCGAGATCTCAACTTCGAGTTGGCTGAAGCAGTCCGCTGGTCTGACCTGGCCGCCACAGTCCGCCAGGCGGCGGGCGACAATTTGGAACAGTTCACCTACGTGGAAACCTACCGCGACAAAGAACGTCTCGGTGCCGATCGCAAAAGCCTCATGCTCCGCCTATCCCTCCGCCGCCCCGACGCCACGCTAACCAGCGCCGAAGCGGACGCAATCACAAAACAAGTGATCGACGCCTGCGCTACTGTCCACGCGGCGCGACTCAGGGCGTAACCTACTCGACAAATTCTTCAACAGCTTTATCAGCTTTTCTACTTCGCGCTCTTCGCGACCTTCTGTTCAACAGTTTCTTTTGTAAACAGAAGGTCGCGAAGGAAGGTTGAAGAAGATGTGATTGACGAGAGGCGCAGCAATTGTGGCACTGTGAAAGGTGGTGTTTCACGTAACTTTCAACGGCGGCAGCCCCAGCTTGCGGATGACGCTCATCGGCAGAAACAAATGATTGCGATCGTCCAAGAGCGGTGTGAATCCATACTTGAGGTAGAATCGCCGCGCGGCATCGTCGATCGCATCCACTTCCACGGCGCGAATGCCGATCTCGTGGGCGAGGTATTCCGCCCTGCGAAGTGCATCCAAGAGAAGAAACTCGCCTAATCCCTCGCCCTGAACGGCACGGTCTACAGCAAGTTTGCCCAGCAGGACGACCGGCACGCTGATCTGAGGCACACCCTTGGCTTGCTCAGCGGGGAGCGCCTGGTAGACGACGGAGTGATTGGAAATGACGTAGTAACCCCGGACGGCGGGACTGGTTCCTTCCACCAGAACGTAGGTCCGGGACAATCCCCGTTTTTCAAACTGGCTGATCCGCTCCTTAAGCCAGGCGTTCAACGCATCGTTGCCGCAATCAAAAGCCGATCGATCGTGGATCGACCTATCGAAAGCAGCGATTCGCCAGGCCGACGGGATGGTTTTAGCCAAGACGCCTCTTATACCGCCGGGCGGCGGTTTTCAGGGCTTTATTGGGACGAGCGTCAACTGCGTCTAACAGCGAAATAAAACGCGTACGGTCTCGGTTCGTCAGCCGCGTCTGTAGATCCTCCTGGATAACCTCGCGCGCGCTGCGGACCAGCGAAGCGACGGCGAACTCTGTGAGCGATTGGCCCACCGTGGAGGCCGCCTCCGCGATCAACGCCTTCACGTTGCCGGAGAGGCGAAAATTCAGCCGGGCATCATTTCCAGCTTCAGTAGACATGGTCAACCTTTGTTCGGCATCTCGGTGTGCAGCGAACGTGTGCGCCTCAATCAACGATCCTTCCTATTGTACGTCAAATTGACACACAGGTCCAGGCCCGCAGAACGGGCCTATTTGCCAGCGTCTGGAAATGGGAAATCAAACCGGCGTTTCTCTTGAACGACCTTGAGATCACAATTTGTGATCTCAAGGCTTCTTCTTCGCGCTCTTCGCGACCTTCTGTTCAACAGTTTCAATTGTTAACAGAATGTCGCGAAGATCGCGAAGGAAGGTTGAAGAAGATGTGATTGACGAGAAGTTCGGCAACTTTCGTAAAGGTGAGACGCCTCTCCCTTTCCTTCACTGCGCCTCTGTGTCTCTGTGGTTCAAATAAATCCAGCCACCAAAACAACGAAGCACGAACTTCAAAGGGCCATCCCTTCGTCATTCGTGCTTCGAAATTGACTATTAAAAAATGTTGTCCGCCGGCTTACCCGTGCAGCGCGTCCTCCGACAACCGGTAGTCGCATGCTCGGCCGTATTCATCCAGGCTGCGGCGGTTGCCCGAGCCGTGCCAGGGGCCGACTTCCTTCAATTCGGGCATGATCTCCACGAGTTGGTCGATCAGCGTCGTGATCAACCGCTGCACGCGCACGTCGCGGGCACCTTCGCGGATCGTCATGGCGGTTTTCATCACCTTGACCAACTGCGCCCGGCGGAGCACCGGGTTCGACAATTCCTCGCCGTCCTCGACCAGCAGCTCGGCCACCGGCACGCCCAACACCTCTTGCCAGCGATAGAGCTGGCTCAGCGTCAGATCGGCCGCGGGGTTTTGCTGCCGCCGGGCTTCGGAGATTTCGATGTCCCAGTGGCGGGCCACCGTGCGGAGAGAAACTCCCTGCCGATTGCGGACTTCAGAAATCCGGTGCCAGACTGGCGCACCGTTTGGAGAGTGAGTGCCGGAGGCGTCGTGGTCTAAATCGTCGGTTAGCGAATCGTCGTGATCGTCGCTTTCAAGTTCGCGGCGAATGCCGGCTGTCGGGTCGCGGCGAGCATTGTGGTTCTGCGTGCTCATGTCATCCTCCTGCCGGGTTGCACGCCCGGCTGGCTGCTGTCTGTGAGAAGAGACCGTCGGAAAAGATTTCCATGATGAGGCGATATATGGCAGCTTAGTCGCATTGCCGTGGGCGCTTCCCTTCGGTTTGGAATTCCCTGCTGCCCAGTCGCGGCGGATCCCGGGTAGGCGATGTGCCGCGCCGTGCATCACGGCCGACACGAACTCACCAGACCAAAACAAGGACAGCCGCCAGCGACCGAATCGCCGCGCCGCGCGAATCTGTACGCGCCGCGACATTCTCGGACAGTTGATAACGGTTGCGCAGTCGTTTGAAGATTACCTTTGCAGATCACCTTCGCGTTGGGCCGACACCCAATGATCCGTGCAGCATGCCCAGCGGCGGTGTTGCAGTGGATCAGTCGCTTGCCCTGATGTCGACGTTTGCTTTCGTCGTCTCAGTTTCTTTCGGCCCATCGTAACTGGCGTCCGCATGAATTGCAGCACGCCAGCTCCCTGCAAGCAGAGCGGCTGGATAAGCTCACCACTCCCTTGCGACTGGCATCATAGTTCAGCTACAGGGAGTCGGCAAGCGGAATCAGGATGTGAATTATTGGGGAGCGGAAAGCGACCATCACGCATCAGAGAAGTGTGGGGCAGGGGAGCGGCAGAATGGAACATATGCTGTTGCAGCGACCCCCACGAGGAAGGGTGGTGTCGGCGAGAGAGTGTGAAAACGTGGTGTGAAAATAGTGTGAAAACGGGGTGTGAAAAAGAGGTGTGAAGGGTTGAAGTAGTCGGGCGTTTCCTCTTCCAGCCTCCAGCCTCACGCCTCAAGCCTAACCCGGCCTGCCGCTTCATATACCCCTTGGATCACCGCCAATGTGCGGCGGGCCGCAGCGCGGCCGCCGTGGCGCGGCGGGCGGTTTTCGGCGATGGCGGCCAGGCTGTCAGAGAGGCAAAGCCGCAGCGTGTCGGGGCGCGGGTCGGCCAGCGGGGCGGGCAGATCGACGGGGTTGGCCCGGCCTGCTTGCCGCAGCGTGATCGGGCCGTCGATCCCGTCGGGCATTTCCAGCGTCCCGCCGCTGCCGGCCAAAAAGCCCTCTCTATGCCGGGCGATCGACGATTCCAGCGTCCAGGCGTGCGACGAGGCCACGCGCAGTCCTTCGCCAGCATGCAAGCCGCCCTTTTTCACAGATTCGTAGCCCAGCGTGTATTGGACAAAATCCTCGCCCAGCTTGGACACATCGCTGCCCGACTCGCCGCCGCCCGACTCGTTAAGGTTAAGCTGGGCCGTTTCACCGGTGACCCAGGCCGGTTCGCCGAACCCCGCCAGCAGTTCCAACTGCTTGTAGACCATGTGGTACCCGCCGTCGATCAGCACGCCCCCGCCGGCGCGGGCCACCTTCGTCCGCCAATCGAGCGGATCGCGATAGCTTTTGGAATGGTTGCTGTAGCCGTTTTCCACCAGCAGAAACGGCCGCCCCACCAGGCCGTCGGCCACGAGCTGCACCACCCGTTCCAGCCGAGGGTTATAAAGCTGGTTCATCACCACCAGCCAACGCCGCCCCGCCGCCTCGGCCGCCGCGGCCAGTCGATCGAAGTCGGAAAGCGTGATCGCCCCCGGCTTCTCGCACACCACATGCTTGCCGGCGGCCAGAGCCAACAGCGTGGTCGGCGCGTGCAGATCGTGCGGCAACACAATATCCACCACGTCGATTGCCGGATCATCGCACAGCCGCGCCGGCTCGGCCACGACGGCGGAAACTTTAGAGAACTCGCGGGCCAGCTTAGCCGCCGCAGCCAAATCGCGGGCGCACAGCGTCACCTGCGAGACTAGATCCATCGCCTCAAGCGCCGCCAGATGGACCCGCGCCCAACTGCCCGCGCCGATGAGACCAACGTGTAGATTTGGGGTAGTGTTCACCACGGCGGCACGGAGAGTGAATGACCAATGACCAAATTCCAATAACCAATAGCCCTGCTGTTGGCTTTATTGGAGATTGGAATCTTGGTCATTGGTCATTCAAACTTAGACATTCGACATTCCGCAGTCCGCGGTATTATGCCACGCCGCCACCGCTCTGTCTGCCGCCGGCAGGATGGGGGCGGTCGCGTTGTGGCGCGATCGATCGAGGAAAGCCGAGCGGCGTTCGGCCACCAGCGGCTCGATGCCCGCCAAGTCGGCCCGCTTCAGCAGCCGCCAGGGGCCGGTCGCGGCGGCCCGTTCCGCGGCTGCCGTGCGGCCGGTCACCTTGTTGCGCAGCCGGGTGGTCCACCGCGATGTGCTTTGGCTGGCGGCCGGCTTGGTGCGCCGTGCCCGCCACAGGGCGGCCAGGGCCTCGCCGCGCGGCATGTGCGGTCCTTCGACCAGCAGCAGATATTCACCCGACGAATGACGCAGCCCCAACCGCAGCGCGGCGGTAGCGCCTATCGATTGGGCCTGCCGCACCATGCGTACCTGCGCGAATCGCGTGCAGAGTTCCCAGGCGATCTCCTCGGTGGCGTCGGTCGAGCCGTCGTCAACGATCAGCAACTCGAAGCGCGAAGTCAATTCGGCCGCGGCTTCCACCAGTTGCTCCACCGCGCGGGCCAGGCCGGACTGAGCGTTGTGCACGCGCAACACGATGCTGAGTGAGTCGTGAGTGATCTTCAAGGGCGAGTGTCCTGTTTCAGATAGCTTGGGGCTTCGTTCGGTTTTTCACCACGAAGTGAAGTGAATGACCAAGATTCCAATCTCCAATAAGGGAGCTGCGCACGTTTTATTGGAGATTGGAATTTGGTGATTGGGATTTAACTCTTGGGTCTGAACTTCCAACGGGCTCTAAGAACAATCGGGCTCCCGGTTTACTCAACTACAGCCGCACGCAAGTTGGCCCACATACACGGCATCGGGCGATTACGCGCGGCGTGCCATGGGCACCGGTCGTGCCGATGTGGATGCACGGTGCAGCGGCCGCTAGTCCGGCCGAGCCGGTTCAATCGGCACGAGCAATCGTTACTAGCGCGCGAGTCGCTGGCATCGGGTGCTGTCACTCCCTTACGGTTGGCCCCGGCGGCCGGTTCGGGGCTGCTAGCGTGGGAAACCGTCTGAAAACCGCTCCATCCGGCCGTGGCTTGCGGTCGATAACGATGATACCGGTTTTTACGCCAGCGGGTGCGGCAGCCACCCTTGAAGCACGCCGATAACGATCGACAAAGGACTTGAACCGCCATGCCTAACGTGCAACTACCTGACGCGTTTCAACAATGGGGCACGCTGGTGCTGATCTGGGTCGGCTTCGGCACCGTGGTCGGGCTGCTGGCCAAGGCGATTATGCCGGGCCGCGATCCGGGCGGGGCGGTCGCCACCGTGGCGATGGGGATCGCCGGCGCGGTGATCGGCTGCGGCGTGCTGGCATACTTCTACGAAGGGGCCCGCGTGAAGCCGATCAGCGTCATCGGCTTTGCAGTGGCCACGGCCGGGGCGTTCATCCTGCTGTTCTTCTACCGGCTGCTGGCGGGCTACTTCTTCGTCGAAGGCAACGCCGCGCCCCGCGGAGGCATGATGCGCCGCTACACTCGGCGACGCAGCCGGGCGTATACGTCGGATCGGATCGACGACTGAGCGGCCTGCCTGCACGAGCGGTGAATTGGGTGCGCAGCGATGCCCCAGAATCAACCCAGCGTGTAGTCAGCAGCTGGGGCTTCACTCCGCTGCGCTACGTTCAGCCCCAGGCACCCCCCTCGTGCTTGTTGGATACGCCCGCTACTATCGCCCCCGCACTTCGCCGCGGAGCTTTTCCAACAACTGACGTGATCTGTGTTGATCGCACCACTGCTCAACATACGGCCAATCGATGGCGTCCTGTTGAATGGCGATCACATTTCGAGCATCGACCACGTCTTTCTCCCGCCCCGGCGTCAGGGCCCACCGCAGCTTCGTGATCAGCGCGTCCTCCAGCGACGCAATCCACGTGGGCTCGCCCAGCCAGTCGACGCGCGTCCGCCGCTGGAACCGGAGTTGATCGTGCGGGTCGTCACTGAGTCCAAATAGCTCGATCGCAAAATCGTTGCTGGCTGTGCGCAGCTCGATCTTGGTCGTGGCGGTGACGTTCTCGAAACCGAGTTGCGGATCGACGTGCAGCGCCGGGCAATCGCGGGCGATGATTGCCGCCGTCTCGCGCAGGCTCGACTGAATCACGATATCCGCGTCCTTCGTGGCCCGTATGATCGAATGGAAATTCGTAGAGAGCGAGCCGACGAGCATGTACGGAACGTCGTGGGCGTTGAGTATCGCCACGACCCGCAGATACATTTCCTGTGCCATCATGGCAGCGCCTCAAGCCTGCGGATCCGGTCGATGCGCTCTCTGCGGAGGCGGCGGGCTTCTTCGTCCGTAAGGTGCGGAAACTGGGCCTTGATGCCGGCCAGCATCCGCTCCGACGCCTCGTCAAACAGGCGGAAGCTCTCGCTCAGTTTCTGCGGGCCGGTGAGCTGCTTCGCACGCTCGACTTCCGCCCAAAAGCTCTCGTCCACTGAAGTAAGCTCCGCACGGGCCGATGGAGACGGGTAACGCCAATCCTATAATACCGCGCTGCGGAGCGGGGCCGTAGATCGGGCATACGGCCAAGGGCAGGCGTCACGATTGTAGGTAGGTTCGGCCTGCCGGGCCGTACCTGATGCAAGAAGCCGGTTCACGGACTAATTGCCGTGTCGCCGCAGAGCCTAAGCTGAATCGAAGGTACCGCCCGGCAGGCGGAACCTACCTTCGTGACGCTCGCCCCCAGCCGCAGCCCCACTTGCCGCCTTGAGACCCCGGGGGCGGGGGATTATCCTGAACCCTTTGGTCTCGGGCGGCCTCTGGTTGGTACTGCGGCTTTGCACGCACCGCGGCATTGTTGGCGGTGCCTTCCACGGGGATAAACCCCGTGGCTCGGGTAGGGGCGCCAACTCGGTCCCTCCCATCCTCCATCCAACATCCCACATCCACCATCCCTAACCAGGACCGGTTCCGTGAGTGACAAACCAATCAGCGGCCCTGACTTTGCCAAAGGGGACGGCCTATTGCCGGCCATTGCCCAGGACGCCGCCACGGGCGAAGTGCTGATGATGGCCTACATGAACGCCGAGAGCTACGCGGAAACCCTCTCCACCGGCCGGGCCGTCTACTTCAGCCGCAGCCGCAACAAGCTGTGGCGCAAAGGGGAAGAGAGCGGCAACGTGCAACAGGTTGAGTCCGTGTGGCTCGATTGCGATGCAGACACGATCCTGCTCAAAGTCCGCCAGATCGGCGACGCCGCCTGCCACACCGGCTACCGCAGTTGCTTCTTCAGCAAAGTGACGCCGCAGGGGGTGGAAACGGTCGGAGTGAAGATTTTCGATCCGAAGGAAGTCTACAAAAAATGAATGACCAATCACCAAAATTCCAATAACCAATAAAAACGTGCGCAGCTCCACTATTGGAGATTGGAATTTGGTCATTGGTCATTAAGTTCC
>JAIOQB010000069.1 GCA_021413585.1 Planctomycetia bacterium | reverse complement strand
GCTGATCGGCGCCGGTAGTGTACTGGCCTACGTGGGCTCGGTCTGCTGGCTGTACGAGAAGCCCGATTTTGGCATGGCCGCCTTGGTGGGCATCGCCGGCATCGACTTGCTGGCCGCGTGGTTTGCCGGCGGGGCGTTTTCGTATTGGTATGGTGACGGGACGGCGCACGTAATCTCCTCGGCCAGCGTGGCGGCGTGGCTGCTGGTGTGCCTCGACCCCGTCACCAGCGGGCTGGTCACTGGAGTCACGATCGCCGCCATGCTGCTGGGCCACTGGTACCTCAACTCCCCCACGATGGAGTTGAACCCACTCAAGCGGCTAATTCGCCTTCTAATGGCCGTGGCCGTACTGCGCGCGATCGTCTGTGCGATCGGCCTGGCGGTGCTGTGGGCTATGACAGGGCCGCCGGCGAACCTCAGCTTGTGGTTTTTCGCGTTGCGCTGGCTGTCGGGCGTCTTTGGGCTGCTGGGGCTGGCCTGGATGGCCCTGCGGACGCTCGATATTCCCAATACCCAAAGCGCCACCGGCATCCTCTATGTGGCCGTAATTGCCGCCTTTACCGGAGAACTGTGCGGGCAACTACTGTCGCACGGCGCGCTGTATCCTTTATGATGGAGCGTATGGAGGTCACCTTTTGCTGCCCCCGATGTGAACAGACCGCGCGGGTCGTCCTGGCCGACGACGCGACGACGCTGGCCTGTCCCCATTGCCGGGCCGAGACGGAACTGCTCGACGGCTCCCTGGAGTCCGGCGGCGTCCGCCACTGCCTGGTCTGCCCCAGCGGCGATCTGTTCATCCGCAAGGATTTTCCGCAGCGGCTGGGCGTAGGACTGGTGCTAGTGGGCTTTGGGGGCTTTTTGGCGGCCAACTATTTCCACCATCCGTATGCGGCGTTTGGCTTTTTGTTCGCCACGGCGGCGATCGATGTTTTGCTGTACATGGTCGTCGGCGACGCTTTGGTCTGCTACCGCTGCGGTGCCCACTATCGCGGAGCGAAGAATCTGGCCGAGCATAGCGCCTTCCAGCTTGAAACCCACGAGCGGTACCGGCAACTTGCTGCCCGGCTGAAAGCTTCGCCCGATCGCACGCGGCCGACTGCCCACGTCCACGACCCTCCGTCCTGATCGACACGCCTCGACTTGCGCCTGGCAACAAGTGTGGCAGCCAAGCTGCTTCCACGGCCGCCTTCTCCCTGTGACACGTTCGACACGCCATCACATCGTTCCAATCCTCAATTTGCTTAATCGAGCACGGCGATGGACCCGGAACGAGCCAGGATCCACGATGACCTGCGCGGCGTGCTCGCCGGCGATGTGCGCTGCGATGATCTGTACTTGCAGCTCTACTCCACCGATGCCAGCATTTACCAGATCCGGCCGCTGGCCGTCATCGCGCCGCGGAACACGGCCGACGTGGTCAAGTGCGCCGAGTATGCCACCAAGAATCGCCTGCCGCTGATCGCCCGCGGCGCGGGAACCGGACTGGCCGGCGAGGCGCTCGGGGCTGGGCTGGTGCTGGATTTCTCCCGCTACATGACCCGCGTGCTGGAGTTCGGCCCCGATACGGTTCGCGTGCAGCCGGGCGTGATTCACGCGAACTTAAACCGCCAGTTGGCCCGTCGCGGCCGCACGTTCGGGCCCGACCCGGCCATGAGCACCGTGACCACCATGGGCAGCGTCGCCGCGCTCGATGGCTCCGGCAGCCATTGGCTGAAGTACGGCGCCGCCCGCGGCCACGTCCAGCGGCTGCAAATCGTGCTCTCCGACGGCACGCTGATGACCGTCGGCCAAGAGCCAACCGAAACCCCCGATGATCCCCTCCCCCGCCGCCGCCACCTAGTGCAAGAACTCAGCCGTCTGATTGCCGGCAATACCGAACTCATCAAGCAGCATCAACCTAAAAGCTGCGTCAACCGCAGCGGATATCACTTGCATCGCGTACTCCAAGGGGGGCAGTTAGACCTGGCCAAGCTGCTGGTTGGGTCCGCCGGCACGCTGGCGATGTTCACGGAGATCACCCTGGCCACACAGCCGCTGGAAGCGAGCCGCGGTGTCTGCCTGCTGCTGTTTGACAGTCTCGACAGTGCCGCGCGGGCGGTGATGGAAATCCTGCCGTTCTCCCCGTCCGCCTGCGACATCATCGACCGGCGGCATCTGAGCCTGGCACGCGAGCACGACGTCCGGTTCGATCTGCTGGTGCCGTCGGACACCGAAGCGGTGTTGCTGGTCGAAGTCGATGGAGACAACACCACGGAAGTCCGCGACCGGCTGCATCAGATCATCGACCGAGTGCATGGCGAACTGCGGCTGGCGCTGGGTTCGCGGCAGGCCATCGACCCACAGGAAGTGGATTTTTACTGGCAACTGGCCCGCCGAGTGGTGCCGACGCTCTATCGCCTCAAAGGCTCGTCGCGGCCGCTGCCGTTCGTGGAAGACATCGCCGTGCCGCCCGCCGCGCTGCCCGAGTTCTTTCAACGGATGTTCACCGTGCTGCGGCGGCATCAGGTGACCGCCTCGCTGTTCGGTCACGCAGGACATGGCCAGCTTCATTTGCGGCCATTCCTGAACTTGGCCGACCCGGCCGATTTGGAGCGGATGCAGCGGCTGGCAGAAGAACTGTATGACGACGCGATTGAACTCGGCGGCACGATCAGCGGCGAGCATGGAGACGGACTGAGCCGCACGTCGTTCATCCGCCGGCAGTACGGCCCGCTGTACGACGTGTTTCGCGAAGTGAAGCGGATATTCGACCCGGACAACCTGCTCAACCCCGGCAAGGTCATCAGCGACGACCCGGCGTTGCTCACGCAGAACCTGCGTCCGCTGCTGCCTGAATCAGAAGTCGCCGCCACGAACGGAAACGGCGCCGCCACCCGGCCGGATGAATCCAAAGCCGCGGCGGTCCCCGTGCGGCACGACATGCTCGGCACCATCGAATTATCTTCCGCCTCGCCCCGCGCGAGGAAGCGTCGCCGCGTGCCAAAGCGAGCCTGATGCGCGGCGTGCTCACCGGCACCTTGCCCGCCGAGACCGTCGCCACGGACGATTTCAAAGCCATCGCCGACCTGTGCGTCAATTGCCACCAGTGCCGAATGGAATGCCCTGCCGGCGTGGATATTCCCCGGCTGATGACCGAGGCGAAAGCGGCCTACGTATCGGTCAATGGCCTGCGGCCGACGGATTGGTTCATGTCGCGACCGGATTTGCTGGGCGCCGTCGGGAGCCAGGTGAGTTGGCTGGCCAATTGGATGATCGGCAATCGCCAAGCCCGCTGGGTGCTGGAAAAGCTGATGGGAGTCGCCCAAGGCCGGAAGTTGCCGCACTTTGCCCGACAAACGTTTATGCGCCGCGCCGCACGGCGCCGGCTTACTCGTCCGCCGCGCGGCAGCGGGGCCAGGGTGCTGCTGTTCGTGGACGTTTACGCCAATTACTTTGATCCGCAATTGGCCGAAGCGCTGGTCGACGTGCTGGAGCACAACGGCGTGTCGGTCTACGTTCCGAACGATCAGGTGCAATCAGCGATGTCGATGATATCCGTCGGCGCCGTGGAAAAAGCCCGCCGCATGGCCAGCCGCAACGTGGCGATTCTGGCCGAGGCGGTCCGCCAGGGATATAAAATCGTCACCACGGAACCGGCGGCCGCATCGTGTCTGGTACACGAATATCCGGCCATCCTCGAAGATGAAAGTGATGCCCGCTTAGTCGCCGCCAACACCAGCGAAGCCTGCACGCAACTGTGGCAGATGCACCTGACCGGCAAGCTGCGGCTGGATTTCAAGCCCATCTCCGGCACGCTGGCGTACCACATGCCGTGCCATTTGCGTTCGCTGGGAGTCGGCTCTTCAGGCGAGAACCTGCTGCGGCTGATACCCGGACTGAACGTGGTGCATGTTGAAAAAGGCTGTTCCGGCATGGCCGGCACCTGGGGAATGAAGCGCGAGCACTACCGCAGCAGCCTGCGGGCGGGCTTTGACCTGATTTCATCGCTGCGCGACCCCAAGTTCCAAGCCGGCACCACGGAATGCAGCTCGTGCAAGATTCAGATGGAGCAGGGAACGATTAAGCCCACGATCCATCCCATCAAGTTGCTGGCGCAAGCCTATGGATTCCTGGGGCAGAAGGAGTCGTTGTTGAATGTGCGAGGGCAGGATTTGATTGTGACGTAGGGGGGGAGCTGTCGGCTATCGGCTATCGGCTGTCGGCAGTGAGCTTTGAGTACTGAGTACTGAGTACTGATCAACGAGGCGAGTTAGTTTCACCATGCAGATTCAAGTCCGTTTATTCGCTGCCGCCCGGGATCTGGCGGGGACCGATCGCATCGAGGTCTCCCTGTCAGACGGGGCCGACGTGGCGGCGTTGCGGCGGGGGATGGTGGAACGTGTCCCCTCGCTGGCCGATTTATTGTCGCGATCACTCATTGCCGTCGACTCGCAATACGCCCCCGACGACCTGAAAATCCCTACCGCGGCCGACGTGGCGGTTATCCCTCCCGTCAGCGGCGGGTAGAATAGGTGTAACACGATTTCGGACATCCGCCCAAACCACACTCCCGTGATCCGCCTCACCAACCAACCCATTGACCCTGCGGCCGTGTTGGCCGCCGTCGCTTCGCCGGAGGCCGGGGCGGTGGTGTTGTTTTGCGGCACGACTCGGGCGATCACCGACGGCCGGCGCACGAATTCGCTCGACGCCCGCGACCGCTGGCCGCTGTTGGGTGTGGCGATCGTGCATCGCACGGGGCGCGTGGAGATCGGCGAGACGAGCGTGGCGGTGGCGGTTAGCACGGCCCATCGTGCGGCCGCCTTTGAGGCCGGCCAATGGCTGATCGACACGCTCAAGGAAATCGTGCCGATCTGGAAAAAGGAAAACTGGGCCGACGGCACCAGCGATTGGGTTCACCCAGGATTGACCGATGCCAATCCAAGTTGACGTACAACCTGATGCCACCACGGGCGAATCGCGGCGACAACTCGTCGACCGGTTTGGCCGCGTGCATACCAACCTGCGGCTGAACGTGACCGATCGCTGCAACATCCGCTGCTTCTATTGCATGCCGGTCGAGAACGTACGGTTTCGGCCGCATCATGAGATTCTCACGTTTGAAGAGATCGAGCGGTTTGTCCGCGTCGTCGCCGATCTGGGAATCACCAAGCTGAGGCTGACCGGCGGCGAGCCGCTGGTGCGGCAACATATCGACCAACTGATTGCCCGGCTGGTGCAGGTCCCCGGCATCGACGACGTTGCCCTGACGACCAACGGCATTCTGCTGGGCGAGCAGGCTCAATCGCTCAAAGACGCCGGATTGACGCGGCTGAACATCAGCCTCGATACGCTCAGCGAGGCGACGTTTGAGCGTATCTCGCGCCGCAAGGGCCTGCAGCGCGTGCTCGACGGGATCGCCGCGGCGCAGGACGCTGGCTTTGAAAAGATTCGTCTCAATGCCATCGCCATTCGCAATCTGACCGAGACCGAAATCGTCCCGCTGGCCCGCTTTGCCATGGATCGCGGACTGGAACTGCGGTTCATCGAATTCATGCCGCTCGATGCCGACGGGCACTGGGACCACGAGCAAGTTCTCACCGGGGCCGAAATCCGCAGCATGCTGGAACGCGAGTTCGGGCCGCTGGCCGCCGCACCTCGCGCCAACGCCAGCCAGCCCGCCGTCGATTTTGAATACCGCGACGGCCGGGGCCGCGTGGGCTTTATCAATCCGGTCAGCGAGCCGTTCTGCGGCGATTGCGACCGGCTGCGATTGACCGCCGAAGGGCAGGTTCGCAATTGCCTGTTCTCGATTGAAGAATGGGATGCCAGGGCCCTGTTGCGCGGCGGCGCCGACGACGAGCAACTGGCGCAATTGGTCCGCGACTCCGTCGGCGCGAAGCGAGCCGGCCACGGAATCGACAACGACGACTTTGTCCGGCCCCAGCGGGCGATGTATCAGATTGGTGGCTGATCGAACTGTAGCATGTCTCCTCCCTCTCGCATCTATCTCGACAACGCCGCCACCAGTTGGCCCAAGCCGCCAGCGGTGTATGACGCGGTCGACCGCTATCAACGCGAGCTGGGCGCCCCGGCGGGCCGCGGCACGTACGCCGAAGCCACCAGCACGAATCGCCTAGTTGATGCCACTAGGTTGGCCGTGGCCCAGTTGTTGGGGGTTCGCGAGCCAAAGCGAGTCGTCTTTACGTTCAATGGCACCGATGCCCTCAACCTGGCGATCCACGGCGTATTGCGCCCGGGCGATCATGTGGTCACCAGCGTCGTTGAGCACAATTCCGTGCTCCGGCCGCTGCGCGAACTGGAGATCTCCGGCGGCGTGCAGGTGACGCGTGTCGGCTGTGACGACGCGGGACGGATCGATCCGGACGACGTGGCCAAGGCATTCCGGCCGAACTCACGGTTGGTCGCCTTGACGCACGCCTCGAATGTCACCGGCGCTGTGCAGCCGATCGCCGAGATAGGGGCCATTTGCCGGCAGCGCGACGTGCTGTTGTTGGTCGATGCGGCCCAGACGTTGGGGCATATTCCAATTGATGTTGACCAACTCGGCGCCGATTTGTTGGCCGCACCCGGCCACAAAGGGACGCTGGGGCCGCTGGGAACCGGGTTGCTTTATGTTTCTGCGCTAGCCGAGCCGCACCTGCGGACCGTCCGCCAGGGTGGCACCGGCACGCGTAGCGAAGAGGATCGCCAGCCCGATTCGCTCCCCGACCGGTTCGAAGCCGGCAATCACAACGTGCCCGGCATCGTCGGCCTGGGCGCTGGCATCGCTTATTTGCAGCAGACCGGAATCGAGAACGTCGCCTCACATATCTCACAGCTCACCCAACGCTTGGCCGCGGGTTTTCTACAAATCGAAGGCGTCACACTGTTCGGTCCCCACGCCGCCGCTGACCGCGCCGGCATTTTGAGCATCACCATCCAGGGCTTTGAACCGCAAGAGGCGGCCGCGGTGCTGGACGCCGAGTATCGCATTCAGGTACGATCCGGTATCCACTGCGCCCCGCTGATGCACGAGCGATTGGGTACGCTCGCCACCGGCGGTACCGTGCGGTTCAGCCCCGGCCCTTTCAACACGACTCAGGAGATCGACGCCGCCGTGCAGGCGGTCGCAGAATTGGCGGCCGGTGGCTAACGGATAAGCGTCCAAAAATTGCTCATGGCCGATGGACCTTGGTACAAAGACGGACTGAAGTTCACCTGCTCTCAATGCGGCGACTGCTGCACCGGAGCCCCCGGCTTCGTATGGGTCAACGCCGAGGAAATCGCCGCCCTGGCGAAGTTCCGCGAGCTTTCGGTCGAGGAGTTTGAATCAAAGTACGTTCGCAAGGTGGGAATTCGCAAAAGTCTGGTGGAGTTCCCCAACGGCGATTGCGTGTTCTTCGACGGCGATACCCGCGGTTGCACCGTGTACTCGGCCCGTCCCCGCCAATGCCGCACCTGGCCCTTCTGGGACTCGAATCTCTCGTCGCCGGCTGCGTGGAAGTCGACCTGCGAAGTCTGCCCAGGCAGCGGCCAGGGGACGCTGGTGCCCCTGGAAGAGATCCGCCGGCAAGCAGCTCAGATCAGGGTGTAGCGTGCTGGTTAGCCGCCACTGCCCCAGCGGCGCGAAGTGCGGACCGGCTCGCGCGTCAAGCTCGCGCCCGTCGGGGACGGGCGGCTAACCACGCACTATAGCCTCCGGCCTACAGTCTCCAGCCTCCGAACTGGCAAGTTGGCAAAGCGGCCTAAAGTTTGCCGGTTGGAACGACGATAACGGCTGCACTGACTGTTGCGCGCGACTCGCCGTGGACCGCAGTTGCCTGCTGGCAGCCAGCGGCGCTGATCGGGCAAATCGAACGCAACTCATTAAACGACAAATACTTAACGACAATTCGACACGCCTCTGGACAGTTTTCTGAGGCTAAACCATTTAGTTAACGCAGGTTACGACAGGATGCCGCAGCCGGATCATCCGACTTAGGCGATACTAACAGCGCCCAGTTTGGCAGGACTTACGCCAACTCGTATTGACTCTAGTGCTTGCTGCATTTACACTTGTAACATGTGGTTAGTGGCACAACCGTCATACCACGCGGCGATAATTGGGTCGCCGCAACTAGGGTCGCCGTTGAGGAGATTCCAGTCGTGACCAAGAAAGAGATCGTTAAGACGATTTCCGACGAAATCGGCCTGACGCAACTGAAGACCAAGGAGATCGTTCAGAAGACGTTCGACGCCATCGTCGAAACGCTCGTGGACGACACCAAGGTCAACCTCCGCAAGGGGGGCGAAGGCCCGCTGGGACGGATTGAGCTGCGAAATTTCGGGGTTTTTGAGGTCAAGCGGCGCGCTGCTCGCAAGGCCCGAAATCCCCGCACCGGCGAAAAAGTGTTCGTGGCCGAAAAGTTCGTCGTCACGTTCAAGCCGGGCAAGGAAATGGAAGAGCGCGTGCGGGAGTTGGAGCGGTTGGCGGCGGAAGTGCAGAATGCTGCCCAGAACGCCGGCAACGCGCCCACTTCTGGAACTCCTGACTCTTCAACGAGTTATGGACAATAGTTTTTGAAGTTTTAGCTTATCGATCTCATCACGCTCATCACGGCGAAACGATCGCGGCGAAACGCTCGCCGCGCAGTGCCTCGTTCGAGGCCAAACGTCGCGGCGGTCACGACCAATCTCGCGCAAAGGAATCGCGCGAGATCGACATTTGCCAAAGCGACTGTTTATGCGATAGTGCTGCGGGATCGCACATCATGGAGGATTTTGCGATGCGCCGATTGGTTTATGCAGTCGTACTTGGCTCTTGCTTGGCGACCGGCACAGGTTGTTTTATCCCGGCTTATTCCGGTGATCCGACCGTGCGTACCGAGGAGTTGATCTACACCTCGGAAGGCTTTCGCCACATTCTGGAAGAATGGCGCCGGATCTGGTTCCTCGATCAGCCCGATCACCTGTCGCCATTCCGCACGCAAGGCGGCATTATTTAGGTCGCCCGAGCGTACGTTGGTTCTGGCCTGAGCCGTTGCCGGCGCAGAGCGTTCGGTGCTGCGCGTCCCCCCTCCCTTTAAGGGAGGGGCCGGGGGAGGGCAACGGCGCGGATTGCTGATTTGGGATTGCTGATTGCTGATTTGCAACAGTGGGACGCCCTGCCCACTGCCCCACCACGCGGGTTGTCGGATACGCTCTAATCTCTGATCGTATCCGCCGTTCAACCTCGCACCCTTCACCGCGGCTTGCTTGTTCCGCCACATTCCCGTGACCACACCGCCTCCTGCCGACTCCGCTCCGGTCGACCTGTCGGTTCAACTGGGTCGGCTCCGCCTGCCGAATCCGATCCTCGTCGCCTCCGGCACGGCCGGCATGCTCAACTCGATTGGGCTGGATAACGACGGCATTGATGCATTCCTGGAGCATCACCTGCCGTATCTTGCCACTGTCGGCGCACCGACGATCGTCAGCATCGCCGGCCGCGACTGCGACGAGTTCATCGCCATATGTGCCCAGCTTGAAGGACACGCCGGTGCCGCGGCCGTGGAGTTGAACATCTCCTGCCCGAACGTCAGTCACGGCGTCGATCTGGGGACCGACCCCGCGCTCTGCGCGAAAGTCGTCGCCGGCTGCCGCGCGGCCTGCTCGCTGCCGATCATCGCCAAGCTCACCCCGAACGTGACTAATATCGCCACAATCGCCAAAGCCGCGGCCGACGCCGGGGCCGACGCCATTTCCGCCATCAACACCTGCCTGGGCATGGCCATCGACTGGCGCCGCCGCCGGCCGCTGTTGGGCAATGTAGTGGGCGGCCTCAGCGGCCCGGCCATCAAGCCGATTGCCCTACGGGCCGTGTATCAGATTGCCCGGGCCGTCAAGATTCCGGTGATCGGCATCGGCGGCATCGCCACGATCGACGACGTGATGGAGTTTCTCGTCGCCGGCGCAACCGCCGTACAAATCGGCACCGCCAACTTCTATAATCCGCAAGGCACGATGGCGCTGCTGGATCAACTTCCGGCAGCCCTGGCCATGCTGGGGGCCAAGAGCGTGGCGGATGTGGTTGGGACGCTGGTGGTGCCGTAGCCGTTTTTAATCACCAATGACCAAGATTCCAATCTCCAACAAAACGTGCGCAGCTCCCTTATTGGTTATTGGAATTTGGTCATAGGTCATTACCCTCTTCATAAATTATCCCGCAACCTGGTGACCTACATGCGTGTTCTCTCCGGCATCCAACCCACCGGCCGCTTCCATTGGGGCAATTACTTCGGCGCGATCCGACAGTACATCGACCTGCAATCGGCCGACGCGGCGTACTATTTCATCGCCAACCTGCACGCGCTGACCACGGTCCGCGACGCGGCGGCACTGAAGCAATACACGCTCGACGCGGCCATCGATCTGCTGGCCCTGGGATTGGATCCCAACCAGGCGGTGCTGTTCGTGCAGTCCGACGTGCCGGAGGTCTCGGAACTGATGTGGCTGTTGCTCACCGGCGCGCCGATGGGCCTGCTGGAGCGGTGCGTGGCGTACAAAGAAAAGAAGGAAAAGGGCCTCCCCGCCGCCGCCGGGCTATTTACGTATCCGGTGCTGATGGCGGCCGACATCCTGGCGTACGACGCCGACACCGTGCCGGTCGGCCAGGATCAGATCCAGCACATCGAGGTCTGCCGCGACCTGGCCGGCAGCTTCAATCACCTGTTCGGCGAGACGTTCGTCCTCCCCAAGGGCAAGGTGCTCGACGACTCGGCCAAGGTCCCCGGCACCGACGGCGAAAAAATGTCCAAGAGCTACAACAATACACTCGAGGTATTCGAGGATCCCAAGCAGCAGCGCAAGAAAATCATGCGGATCACGACCGACTCGCGCCCCATGGAAGAGCCGAAACAGCCGGACACCGACCCGCTGTATCAGCTTTTCTCGCTGGTGGCCACCGACGCCGAACGGGCGGAAATGGCTGCCCTGTACCTCCGCGGCGGCTTTGGCTACGGCGAGGTCAAGAAGGCCCTGGCGGACGCGGCGGAACGGTTTTTCGGCCCTGCCCGAGCCCGCCGGGCCGACCTGGCGGCCGACGAGCCGCGAATCCGCGAGATTCTGGCCGACGGAGCCGCCCGCGCCCGCCGCCAGGCAAGCGACGTGCTGCGTCGCGCCAAAGCGGCCTGTGGATTACAATAAGGACTTCCGCGACAGGTTCTACGCCGCGGAATGTAGTACTCTTGCAGTAGTATGAATTCATTTGGGGCGCCACAGGGTGCCACTGCTGGCTTGCCCAGCAGTGAATAGTCAAAGTGCCCCAGCCACCCTCGCTTTTCAATGCGTTTGTAGCATGAACATATTTGGAATCGGCACCGACATCGTCGAATGCCTGCGGATCGCCCAGATGATCGAGCGGCACGGCGAGCTGTTCATCAATCGGGTGTACACGCAGCACGAAATCGAATACTGCCAGCAGCGGAAGGCCGCCACGCAGCACTTTGCCGGCCGCTGGGCCGCGAAGGAAGCAGTGCTGAAAGCACTGGGGACCGGCTGGGTCAAAGGGATCAGTTGGCGCGACATTGAAGTCCGCAACCAGCGCGGCGGCCGCCCAACGGTCGCCTTCCGGGGCGGAGCCCGCGACGTGGTCGAGCGCGTCGGCATCCGCGACATGCTGCTGAGCATCTCCCATTGCCGCAGCCACGCCACGGCCTACGCGGTGGCGTTGGGGGACGAAGAAGACAGCGACCGCGATCCGCTCGAACCTGACGATTTAGACCGAGACGACGTTTAGACTGCGACGAATAGTCCGCTTGCTTTGGGGTTCGCCGCGTGTCGCACAATCACGTTCACAAGCCGGCTTCAAAGAGCGTAGCCAAGGCGCCAGCCGCCCCGCCAGCGCGCGGCAGCCAGGCCCGCTCCGCCTGGGCATCGCTCCGCGACGAGCAGTTGCTCGACGTCCGGTTCTGCGACCTGGGCCTGAAGATCGAAGGGACCGCGATCGAATTTCGCATCGCCCGGTTGTACGAAGAACTCGCCTCCCGCCGGCTGCGGTTTCAACCCCATTGCTGGCTCTCCGAAGAGTGGTTCTCGCCGGATGGCGTGCCGGGCATTGCGATCCCGTTTTATCTGGCCCATCCGCGCCTGATGCGGCTGGAGCGCACCATGATGCTCGAGGTCGAAGGGGCCACGCACGATCAGTGCATGAAGAGCCTGCGGCACGAGGCGGGGCATGCCCTGGATTCGGCCTATCGGCTGTTCCTGCGCAAGGAATATCGCAGCCTGTTCGGCCGGAATTCCGTGCCGTATCCCACGTTTTACCAGCCCAAGCCGTTCAGCCGCAGCTTCGTGCTGCATCTGGACCTGTGGTACGCCCAGAGCCATCCGGTCGAGGATTTTGCCGAAACATTTGCCGTTTGGCTGCGCCCTTTGTCGCGGTGGCGAACGCAGTACAGCGAATGGCCGGCGATGAAGAAGCTGGTGTACGTCGACCGCCTGATGGCCAGCCTCCGCGACGTCCCGCCCAAGGTCCGCAGCCGAGAGCAGGTCGAGCCGCTGCGCACCAATCGCAAGACGCTCCGCGAGCATTATCAGGCCAAGCGGCAGTTTTACGCCGTCGAGTCGCAACATTTTTACGATCGTGAATTGCGGCGGCTGTTTTCCGATCAGCCCGAGTTTGCCGGCAATCTTTCGGCCGCCGCGTTCCTGCGCCGCCTGCGGCCCGAGCTGCGCCAGGTGGTAGCCCATTGGACGGGCCAGTATCAATACATTATCAATCAGGTGCTCGACCAGATGATTGTGCGCTGCCGCGACATGAAGTTGCGCGTCCATCGTCCGCTGCCCGAGGCGGAGCGCGACGTCCTGGTGATGCTCACGGTCCAGACGATGAACTACCTGCACGGAGGCCATCACCGGCTGGCGCTATGACCCGCAAAACTGCCCGCAAGCTCCGCGTCCTGGTGCTGCTGCACAAGGATTTGATCCCGCCGGAATCGACCGAGGGTTATTCCGAGCAGCAAATCGCGGAATGGAAAACCGAATACGACGTGATCACCACGCTCCGTAAGCTGGGGCACGAAACGCGGCCCATCGGCCTGCTCGACGAACTCGGCGCAATGAAGCAGGAAATCGTCGACTGGCAGCCGCACGTAGCGTTCAATCTGCTCGAAGAGTTTCACAGCGTGGCCACGTACAGCCAACATGTGGTGGGTTACCTCGAACTGTTGCGGCAGCCCTACACCGGCTGCAACCCGCGCGGCATGTTGCTCTCGCACGACAAGGTTCTCTGCAAGAAGATTCTCACCTACCACCGGATTCCGACGCCTCAGTTTGCCGTCGTCCCGAAGGACAGCAAGTTCAAGCCGCTGCGGAAGCTGCAATATCCGCTGTTTGTGAAATCGGCGACAGAAGACGCGTCGCTGGGGATCGCCCAGGCGTCGGTGGTCACTAACGAGGAAAAGCTGCGTGAGCGCGTGGAGTTCATTCACGCCCAGACGCAGTCCGATGCATTAATCGAAGAGTACATTGAAGGGCGCGAGCTGTACGTCAGCGTGATCGGCAATCAGCGGCTAAAGACCTATCCCATCTGGGAATTGTCGATCGAAAACGTCCCCGAAGGGGCGCCGCTGATCGCCACCCGAAAAGTAAAGTGGGATCCGGACTACCAGAAGAAGTTGGGCGTAAAAACCGGCCCGGCCCGCAATTTGCCAGACGGCATGGAGGATCGCATCTCGCGCCTCTGCCGACGCATCTACCGTGTGTTGGAACTCAGCGGCTACGCGCGGATCGATCTGCGGCTGCGCCCCGATGGGCGGATCTACGTGCTGGAGGCGAACGCCAACCCGAACCTGTCGCTCAATGAAGACTTTGCCGACTCGGCGAACCGGGCTGGCGTGAACTACAAGGCCCTGCTCACGCGGATTGTCAGCCTGGGAATGACGTACCATGCGGCGTGGCGGGGTTGAGATTTGTTATGGCTGGCAATCCCCTTTCAGATAACTCGCCCGCGACGGCCGGCGCTTCGCTCCTCAAAACGCCCACTTCAATGGCCACCAAGTTCTGGCAAGGCGCCGCCGCCCCCTGGCAAGGTTGGCGGTTGATCGCCCAGCATCGCCGGCTCTGGCCGCATGTGGTGCTGCCGGTGCTGATCAATCTGGCGGTCACGGCGCTGATGTTCGCGGTGCTACTGGGGCTGGCCGCGTGGTTTGAAACCAAGATCCATCCCTGGTTTCACACGAACTGGAGCCGCTGGTTTGCCTGGCTGGGCGTGTTGCTGGAAATTGTCGCCGTGCTGGTGCTGCTGCTGTTCGCCGCGGCCGGCGCAATGATCGCCTGGCTGGTGGTGGCCGGCACGCTGGGAAGTTTCTTCTATTACCGACTGGCGCGGCAAACCGAGTACGTCCTTGGCACGAAGCGCGAAGACTTGCATGAAATTTCAATGACGGCAGAGGTCGTCGATTCGCTGCAGGACGTGGCGGTGCTGGTGATGTTCACGCTGCTGTGGCTGGGCGTGGGCTTCATCCCGCTGGTCGGCCCGCCCGTGGCGCTCGTCGGCAGCAGCTACTTCAACTGGTTCCTGTTCGGCAGCCAGTTCATCGGTTACCCACTTTCGCTGCGCGCCGCCCGCCGGCGGGCCAGAATCAACTTCTGCCGCAAACACCGCCCCCACACGCTCGGCCTGGGCGCCTGCGTTTTCGCCTGCCAACTGGTCCCCATCGCCGGCGCCGTGCTGCTAGCCGGGGCCGTAACCGGCGGAGTGCTACTGCACCGGCAGTTTATCGAAGAGGCGAACGAAACTCAGCCGTAGCGCGGCCACGCGCACCATTGCGAATCGTTGCAAATCCTTGCCTTTTCCGCGCATTTCTTTGCGTTTGCATGGCAATTCTTTGCGTTTTTTTGCATTCTTTGCGTATTTTTGCGTCAACGATTGAGGTTGCGTAATCGCGAGCTGCGACGTAACTCGTGTCGCTGATTGGCATTGCATGTTGCGCACGACGACATCACGCAACGCACAACGTCGACTGCGGGCGATTTTTTATTCGTTCTCATCCAAGCACCCTCTCCCGTTCGGCGCACCTTGCCCCGTTCGGCCGCCGAAGCCGATTTACAATAAACGCCCGCCACCTTGTTGCCGTGCGAACTGATGCACCGAACGATCGCCCAATCACATGCACCGCAAATCGCAACGTGACCGAATGATACTGAACGCATTTCTACAACAGCCTTGCGAGAATTTCAACCTTCGTTTTTGGCCACTCGGCAACGCGGCAGGTCCGGGTAGCAACTGCGTTGCGTGAGCGGTTCGGCGCTAGCCGCCGGTCCCCAGTGCGGGCCGCTAACTTGGAACGGCGGCTAGCGCCGTGCCGCTCACAGGTTCCGTCCGGCAATTCCGGCAACTGGACTCTACGCCTTCACTCGCACCAGCCGAAACCCTCGCGCCCGATACACCCCCAATGATCCGGCCAGAAAGAGCGCCCCCATCGTTGGCACGCACATCACCAACAACATCATGTTCCGCGTGCTGATCGACAGCATGAAGCCAGCGTCAATCCATGTTGGTCCAACATAGGAATCGCACACGACCAGCAGCGGGTAAAGAGCGACAGTAATCAATAGGACCAACCCCAGTCGCTTCCATGGATTTCCGTTTCCCAGCACCGCCCAAACAAGCAACAGCGATACGAGGGCGCCGCTAATACCGCTCGTAGCAGCCCAGATCACGTCGTGAAGCGACATGTAGTTTTCATTCCACGGGAACCAGCGCAACGTGCCGAACCCCACAAAGATGACCAAACTCCACACCAACAACTGCTGTAGCGAAAACCGCGGCCATCGTCGTCGGCGATTCTCTGGTATTGCCTGCGAATGCGGAGCGATTTTTTCCCAGTGGTAGCCAATCGCTCGGAAAACGAAAAGGACAAGGGAGATCGCGACCATACCAACGGCGAACGGCCACACCTCGGTTTGCCAATGCAAACTGGGATGCACGCGAAATGGAACTCCCTCCAGGTATAAATGCCCGGCCAAGGCACACAATCCGATCATCCACCCCAACGCGGTGAACATCCGAACGGCCTCATAGGTCGTGCCCAGCACGGCCCAAATCGCGATCAACGCCGTTTGGCTAACCAGCAACATGACGAACGCCAGCAGCGACAAGCCTTCGGTGGCATCGATGGCCATGATCGAGGCGACAATCGCCAGCAGCCAGCCACAACAAAACCCAATGGATAGCCAAAACGTGGACTGCCGGCGCCGCTTGGACAGCGTCGCAAAGCCAATCACCAGCAGTAGCAGCGAGACCAGCAGCGTCATCGCAATGGGCCAGGGCGACCAACGATACGTCTCTTTGCCCGTGACAAATTCGATGACGAACTCTTCGCCCAGATCGGTGCGGAACGAATAGGTATGTTTTACCGCGTCGAATTGCACTTTCCGGACTTCGCAATGTTTTCCGGAAACGAATTCCTTGCTGGCCGGGAAGGTCATGACTTGGTGAAGAATCACCTCGGCCAGCGGCTTGCCATCCGCGAAGAAAGTGACCTCGGGGTAGCACTCGTATCGCCGGAAACTGCGTAGCTGACAACCCGCTACGACCAGATGGTGAGCGTCCGACGCGATGTGAACCGTTCCGTTCGGTGAATACCCGAAATACTCGATCGTCCATAAAGGGTTCGTTGAACCGTCATTCTTGTACAAGCCGCTTTGTTGATACTTCGCGCGGATCTCTCGCACCTGGCGCTCGTCGATAGCGGTTCGCACGTCCCGCTCCAACGTCAACGGGGCCACCATGACCAAAACATGCCGGCCGTCCGCGGTCCTTTGCTGCCACGAAGAGTACTCGTCGTCCCAGGAGGGCGCAAACAAATTGGCTGCCGCGGCGTGGCCCGCCGCAATCGACGTCCATAATATCACCGCAACCATTCCCACCGCACACCGGCATCGCAGCGTTCCGCCCAACATCACTACTTACCCTTCCGAGCCTTGCGCATCACTATTCCCGCCGTTCATGCGGTTCCAACTCCACCTTCATCGGATACACCAACCCCCAGTCGTGCCGCCGTTCGTAGGACTCCAGGGCCGTGGCCAGCGAGGGTTCCACTCGGCCGTTGAACTGCGTGCGGCCGTTGACGACGATCCGTACTTTTTTGTCCGGGTCGATCATCCGCGGTTGCAGCCAGACGGTGAAGCGTTTCACGTTTTGCGTGGTGACCACGATCCGGTTGTCTCCTTCGTTGACCGCGTCGATCGTCGAGCCGGGCCGGCTGGAGGTGCGGTGCTCCAGCCGCCAACTGGAGAAATCGCCGGTACTGTGGGAGCGGAGTTCGTCGTATTTAATATCCGCGTTGGAATCACTGGTGGCCGCTTCGTCGAGCGTCAGCCAGCGGTTGTGCCTCACCGGAAAACAATACGTGCGGCTAAAACCGACGGGCGAGGCGAGTGTCACATGCGGGCTGCACGCGTCGCGCTCCAGCCGACCGGCCGCTTTGAACCACGCGGCGATCCGCTCTTTGCTGTAGCCGACGGAATGTTTTCCATCATGCTCGAAATACTCGTGATCCAGATCCTGCCGCTTGAGCAGCTTGTCGGTCCAACGGCCGTATTCGACGTCGGTGTAGTGCCAGCGGACGCCGGCCCGGGCGTCGTGGGAACCTTGAAAAATCGCCAGCGGCGTGCCGCGAATTGTCGGCCAGTAGCCCAGCGACCACGAGCCGGAGCTGACCGCCACGCCCGCGAATCGATCGGGCGACCGCTGAATGTGATGATACGCGCCAAAGCCCCCCATCGAGTGCCCCATCAGGAACACGCGGTCCGGGTCGATGTTAAACCGCGATTTGCATTCGAGGATCACGTCGGCCAGATATTGTTCCGAATCGCGCACGCACCACCGCAGCGGCGTCGACTCGTCCCACGGGGCGGACGGCCCGACGGCGATCATGCCCGTGGCCGAAAACAGCGAACCCAAACGACTGTTGATATCGCCATCTTCCGCGTCCGGAAACTGCATGTACGACCGGGG
>JAIOQB010000387.1 GCA_021413585.1 Planctomycetia bacterium | reverse complement strand
GACGGCCATGGCGTGTTCCTGACCGCCGACAAGGATTATGGCAACTTCGAGCTGACGCTCGATTGGAAGATGGTCCACCCCAACGGCGACAGCGGCATCTACCTGCGCGGTTACCCGCAGGTGCAGATTTGGGATCCATCGAATCCGCGTGAAAAGGCGAACGGCGCGCCAAAAGGCTCTGGCGGATTATGGAACAACAATGCAGACAACCCGGGCCGCTGGCCGCTGGTGAAGGCGGACCGGCCGATTGGCGAGTGGAACGCGCTGAAGATTCGCATGGAGGGCAACCGCGTCACGGTCCACTTCAACGACAAGCTGGTGGTGGACAACGCCGTGCTCGACAATTACTTCGACCGCAAGAGCCAGGTGCTCCCCGAGGGGCCGCTGCAATTGCAAACCCACGGCAGCGAGATGCGGTTCCGCAACCTGTTCATTCGCGAATTGCCGGCGACGGAGCCAGCCGGCGCCAAGTGAGGCGAATGAGCTGCACCGCCGCGAGCAGGACGGAATTGATTGCGCAGCCCAGCCCCAGGCCGATCAGCGCCATCGGGAAGTATTCCCACCACGAATCGCCGGACCACATTTTCGGCCGTTGATCGGCGTGCAACAGAAGCGTGTGGGACGACGAAAAGGTGTTGGCCGCACCGAAGTCGCCATTTGGAATGCGGATCAGAAACGTGCGGTGAATGGCCATCAACGCGGCGGCGACAAACACCAGCCGGAATAAGGATCCTACGCTCCACTGGTACCAACGTCCCCGCCGGCGGGCCCAATGTTCGAAGCTGAAGATTGTGCCCACGACCAGCGCCAGCGCGAGGGCCACATCTGCGGCGAGATAGCGTGGTTCGAAGCTGAAGCTCTTCTCCCCAATCCCGCGATCGATTGGCCAGCGACCGGCCTTGGGAGGAAACACCAAGTATCCCACCGTGCTGAGACGACTCATGTAGATCATGGGCCATCCATGATTGAAGTCAGACGCTCCCCCCGTGTACGGATTCCGGTCGAGTTGCCCGGCGGTGTTTTGCAGAACCAGGGCGGTGGCGACCAACAGCGCTGCAAGCCACGTAAGCCGGTGCAGGCCGAGAACTATATTTCGGGCGTGAGCAGGTTGGTTCGGCATAGCGAAGGGGATACCGTCTGGTGCCTGTGGCAGAGTGCAGCCCCAGATTCAACTTTCTGAGGCTTCACTTCGCTGCGCTACGTTCAGCCCCAGGCACCCGCGCGTATGGCGGGCTAACGGGTAGTGCAACCCTCGGGCGGAGCCCGGGGCTATTTAGGCCTACGGCCTTTCATACGGCCGCAGCGCCATCTGGTAGATGCGATACTTGCTCGTGTTCGTGCCCAGGAACAGCTGCGTCTCGTCGCGGACGTTCCATTCGTCGGGCACGGCGGGGAACGGGTCGGCCGATTTGGCGAAGAAGATCCGCTCGCCGTTGACCATCACCAGCAATCCTTCGCGGCGGACCTTAAGCACGATGGTGGCCGCCTTGCCGTTGGTGAAGACCGGCTTTTGATACGAATCGCGGGCGGCCGGGTCGAGGCCACTGACCGAGGCCCGCTCGGTGTCGAGATAAAACACCGATTGCCGGCCGTCGCGCACGAAGCCTACGACCAGCTCACCCTTGTTCGTCTGTCGCTCGGCCATCACCAGCAGATCGTATTCGGCGGGTATCTTGGCCGGCACTTTGAGCCGCGCGTACGCCACACTGGGGGAAACGATGCCGTTATCGTCTTCCACCCAGGTTCCTTTGACGGCGTCCTGGCGAACGCTCACGCGGCTGAGGAGATCGACCGTGCCCGGGGGCAGCTTGTGCTTTTTGGGGGGCTCGGCCGCCGGCTTTTCTTGCGTCGTTCCGTCTGTGTCGGCGGGCTTCTCGTGTGCCGCGGCCGCGTCGGTCACCGCGACTTGCGGCGGCGGGGCGTCGTTCTTGGAATCCAGATGTCCCTGGTTCTCCATGAACTTGGCGAACGTGGCAGTCAGGTATTCCTTTTTGGATTGCCGCTGGCGATCCGCGGCGTCCTGGCGGCGCTTGAGTTCCTTGGGTAATTGGGCGATTTCGGCGTCGAGCTTCTTCCGCTGCTCGGGTTTGAGCCGTGCCTGCATTTGCTGGACAATACGTTTCAGGTCGTCTCCGCGTATATCGGTCGAGTTGATGTGCAGCGCGACCTGGGCGTTGTACGCGGCCAGATAAGGATTGTTGGCCTTGGCGTGGAAGATCGCCAGATCCTCATACAGCTTGCCCGACTGCGCTGGGTACTTAGCCACCCCTTCTTCCCACACCACGCGCTCCTCGTTCTTGCCGTCATCCCCTGCCAGCGACAATCCCAACTCGTGGTAGTAGAGCCCATTGCCGGGCTGGCGATTGTTCTCCCACGGGTTCAGTTCCACCGCCTGCATCAGATAGGCCGCGCCGGCCTCTTTCTTGCCCAGCGTTCGGAGCACCATGCCAAAATTGTAATAGAGGGCGTCGTTGCTCGGTTCCGCGGTGAGCGCTTCGTGGTAGCACTGCGCAGCCCGAATATAGTACAAGCGAGTCTCGGGCGATTCTGGATTGCGCCTCTCAAATTGCTTTGCTTTGTCGAAGTATTGATTTGCCTCGGCGACCAGTGCTTTGGCGCGCTCTGGATCGCCGCGGCGCTCGCGCATTGGCTTGAATTGCTTCGTGTCGAAATCGGCGATCGGCGTGGCAAAGCCGGTGTTTTCCACGTCGGTGAACTTGAGCGTGACGACGCCGATCACCTCGCCGTTGGCGTTGAACAACGGCCCGCCGGAGTTGCCGGGGTTGATCGTGGCGTCGATCTGGTAGTACGGCACCTTATCGATGATGCGGCCCACGCCGCTGATCATGCCTGAGGTGATCGTCTTGTTGAGGATCATCCCGCCTCCGCCGGCCGGATTGCCAATGGCAAACACCCGCTGTCCAGGAGTCGGACGGGTCTTGGTGAACTTGGCCACTTGCAGCGTGGCGTTGTGCTCCTTAGGGTCGATCCGCACCAAGGCCAGGTCGCGCTCGGGGTGCAAGCCCACAACCTTCACGTTCTTGAACACCACGGTTTCCGTCTTATTGCCGTGCTTGACGTCGACCGTGCATTTAAACGGCAGCGGCGAGGCGACCACGTGCGCGTTCGTTAGGATCAAGCCGCTCTTGTCGATGACGAAGCCGCTGCCGCTCCCTTCGATATTCTCCAGGGCCACGACGCAGCCGTTGACGTTGGTGTACAGCTTGGCGGCGGTTTCCTCGTCGGCGGAGCAGGTGCCGACGCCGGGCCCAGCGATTGCCAGACCGCTAACAACGGTCGCGATCAAGAAAACCCAGACGGGCGTGGAATCATTGCGATGATTTCTCATCCTGGCTCCTCCGTTTCGAGCGGGACTGGCCACTTTCCCGATCCGTGCTCGCTACGCTTTCACCGGTGCAGTTGACGCCATTCGCGTACTTCTCCAGAGGGGTTTAATATAACATCGCCCCGGCTGGCGAGGAAACGGAGGGGGAAGAATTTTGGCAGTTGCCCCGCTGCAACGTGCCGAGACGTGCCAGTTGACTGAACATGCCCGTTTGCCTATACCAAACGGTGCAGCTCTGCCCACCTCTTTGCCTTCCAACCTTTCCTTCCCTCCATTGTATCCGTGGGGTCTTCATGTCCAAACCGATTTTGCTGCGCGCTACGTTGGCCTCATCTTTTATTGCGGCCATTTTCGCCGGAGTCATTCTTTCCAGTGTGCCATGCCATGCGCAAACGCCCGAGGAGCTGGCCAAGCAGCGGGCCCCCAAGCCAAAAGAGTTCGGCAACGTCTTCTCCTACGGCTATGCCGGCGACCAGATGCCGAAGGAGCCGGAGAAGTTCGATGAGTTGTTGCAGAAGATGAAGAAGCTCGGCTTCAACGTCGTTCATTGCACGTATACGCCCGAGCGCGTGGCGGCGTGTCAGAAGAACGGCGTGCAGATGATGGTCGATTTGCTCTCGGTTGAAGATCATCACATTTATAGAAGCGCCGACAAGGCGAAGGCGGTGTGTGAAAAGTTGCGTGGCAACCCGGCAGTGTGGGGCTACAACATCTGGAACGACCCGATCGGCAAGATGTACGCCGGCCGTGTGCGCGACATCAACAACGTGCGCACCTGGGATCCAACGCACCCTGCTTACTGCGGCGACGGCAACGGCACGTTCCACGTCAAGAATTTGTCGAACGCCGACATTCTCGGCTATTACGATTTCCATTGGCAGCGCGGGCTGGGCAAGAACTTGGCCAACCTGCAAACGCTGCTCGGCCACAGCCGCAACTTCAACGCGAACTATTACACCTGGCTGGCCGCCGGCGCGGGCTCGCCTGGCGACCAGAACGTGCGCCGCACGCTGTGGTCGGTCAACTCGGGCCTGGCGTGCGGGCTGAAGGGAATCCTGTGGTTCCTCGCCACGCCGATCATCGATCCCAAGACGCTGGCTCCCGGCCCGCTGGAGCCGGACTTCATTAAGATCAATGCCCAACTGATGCCGCTCTCCGCCGAGATCATCGCCATCGGACTGCCGACCGCGGTGTACGGCAGCAACGTGACCAAAACGCTCGACGATCAGCCGCTGCCGGACGGCAAGACGACCATGACCGCCCCGGGACTGACCGCGGTGCCCGCCGATTTCTGGGCTCAGCCGACGCACGGCGACGTGATCCTGGGCGTGTTTAAAAACCCCGCCGGGCAAGATGCGCTGTTCGTGTCGAATTACAACGCCTACGCCCCGCAGCAAGTGACGCTGAAGCTCAGCAAGCTGGTGAAGGCGAGCATGTTCAGCCGCAAGGAAGGAAAATACCTGCCGCTGGAAGTGAAGGACCATGCGATCAGCTTCCCGCTGGAAGGGGGAGCAGGGGAGTTAATTCGGTTTGAGTGAACAAGGGTACGGCAATGTCTACTGCCGCGCGTCAGCGCATTCAGCTTGTCACGGGTGACATCACAAAGCTCTCGGTGGCCGCAATTGTCACTGCGGCAAATGAGGCGCTCGTGGGAGGGCACGGGGTCGATGGAGCGGTCCACCGCGCCGCCGGCCCGGGGCTGTTTGCAGAATGTCGCGACATAGGATATTGCCCCGAAGGAGAGGCTCGAATCACCAAGGGCCACCTGCTGCCGGCTAAATATATCATTCATACCGTTGGGCCGGTGTGGGAAGACGGCCGCCACGGCGAAGAACGACTGTTGAGGTCATGTTACACGAATTCCCTTCAATTGGCCGAAGCCCACGGCATAAGCACGATTGCATTTCCCTGCATTGCAACTGGCGCTCACGAATACCCGGCAGAAGAAGCGTGCCGAGTGGCGGTGGCCGCCGTCGCTAACTGGCTTGAGAGCCACGAGTTGCCAAACGAAGTGGTGTTCTGCTGCTACGAGGAAAGTGACGCGACCCTCTATCGCGAGCGACTCAGCGAGATCGGTGTTGCCATTTAGCGAGCAGGTCAGTGATAGGCGGGCGCTGGCTACTTATGCTAGTTGAACGTGTTGGTGATGCTTGCACTGGCAAAGCCAGTGGCACACGGACAAAGGCGAAAACCAGGGTCGGTGTTGCTGGTAGCGCTGGACCCGTCCGGCAGGCGGAACCTACTGGGTTCTACCGCAGCACGCCATATAGGCTGTAGAAATCGTCCGTCCACAACGGATCCGGACGAGTGTTCGCCGAGGAGGGCGAAACGGCGGCGGCGATTTCCTTCGATTTCAGGAACGCCTCGTTGGACGTCACCAGCATCCACACACCGGTGCGGCTGCTCGACGAATACTCTTCGCCGCCGACCGCCAGCACCGACACCGTGCGGCATTGCTTGCCGAACAACTCGGCCAGCTTGCGCACGACGGGCTCCAGGTTCAAGTACCGGTTCGAGATATGCACGGCCAGAATGCCGTCCGGCTTGAGGTGCCGCCAGTAAGTGGCAAAGCACTCGCGGGTCAGCAGGTGGGCGGGTATCGAATCGCTGCTGAACGCGTCCAACGCCAGCACGTCGAACTGTTGCGGTTTGCCCGCCGCGAGTTGCCGCTCCATTTCAATCCGCGCGTCCCCCAGCCGGCAATCCAGCTCCGCCCCGCGGGCCGCGGCGTCTTTGCGATATGTAAAATACCGATCGGCAATATCGATTACCGCCGGATTGATTTCGTAGAAGCTCAGCTTGTCGCCATGCTGGGCAAAGGCGGCCAGCGTGCCGGCCCCCAGTCCGATCACGCCGATGCGCAGCGGTTGCTGTGCTGCCCGGTTGGGATGGAATCGCAGTGCCAAGCCCGCGCCGCTTTCGGGGACGTAATACATCGTCGGCTCCTGCCGCAGTTTCGCGTCGCGGAACTGGAAGCCGTGGATCGTCGACCCGTGCGACAGGGTGTACCGCGCGTTGCGCGGATCGTTCGGCTGGTCGAGCGTCAGTCGCAGCGTGCCGTAGAAGTTGCGATTGGTCACCACCACCTGCTGCCCGGCCGGGCTGGCGAGAGTCATCAACGCCCACCGCGCGACGAGGATGCCGACGACCAGCGCTGTCCATTTTAGGGCTGTCCGCGCGGGCCGGCTCACTAGCACCGCGCCATTTTGTTTTGCCTTTTCGCGGCGTCGCAATTGCAGCATCAACAGACAACAGGCAATGATCCCCGCGGGATATTCCAGATACGTCGTGAAGATCACCGGCGCCACGATCGCCACGAACAGCCCTCCCGCCGCGCCGCCGGTGGCAATCATCAGATAGAACAGCGTCAGGTGGCGAGGATGCGGCTTGCGCTTCACCAACTCTCCATGGCAGCACATGCAACAGGCGAACAGTGTGAGCCCATAGATGGCAATCGGCACGGGCAGCGGCAGCGACCCGTAATTCGCCGTCAAGGCGATCAACATCACGCCGGCGATCATCAGCCAGATAAACAGCGTCTGCCGATACCACCGCTCGCGGTCAAAACAGATCACAAACGAAACGAGATACAACCCCAGCGGCAGCACCCACAGGAATGGAATCGCCGCCACGTCCTGGCACAATTGGTTCGTCGTGGCGAGCAGCATCACCGACCCACAGGCGGACAATGCCAGCCAGAGCAGAATGTCGGCCGTCGGCGGGCGCGGCACGTTTTCCTTCTGCTCCCCGGAGAGGGCCGCGTTGAGGGCCTTCGCATTATCGATATCCGCGGCGGCAGTTCCCCGCGACGACGCATGCCTCAGCACCTGCACTGCACACACCCCGCAACTGATCGCAAAGCCGGCATACAGCCACGACCACAGCCGCCCCTGGTCGGAGAGCCGCAGCCACGGCTCGAAGAATAGCGGGTAAGTCGCCAGCGCCAGCAGGGCGCCGACGTTGGAGAGCGCATAGTATCGAAACGGCGAGCGCCCCTCATGCGTCCGGTGAAACCAATGCTGCAGCAGCGGCGCGGTGGCGGAAAGGACGAGATACGGCGCCCCGATCGTCACGCTCAGCAGCAACAGGATCCGCCAGGTGGGGCTGTCGGCCGGCCCCGGTTTCCACACTTCCGACGGAATGATCGGCAGCAACAGAAGCGTGGCGGCCAGCAGTGAGATATGAATCCACGCCTGCGCCCGGCCGCTCAGCCGCGCCGCCATCGCGTGGGCATATAAGTAGCCGGCCAGCAACGTGAGTTGAAAGAACAGCAGGCAAGTGGTCCACACTGCCGGCGTCCCGCCGAACCACGGCAAAATGAACTTGGCAATCAGCGGCTCCACCTGGAACAGCAGGAAGGCGCTGAGAAAAATGGTGAGGGCGTACAAAGAGGGAGTCCGGGCGGGTTGTAGGTCAGGCCTCTGGCCTGAAGGTTTTATTCAGATGCTATTCAGATGCTATTCAGGTGCATTGTCAGGCCAGAGGCCTGACCCGCGGCCGCTGCCCGCCTGGTTTAATATAGATTCGCCCCCGGCGATCCCCATGTTGCCTCGTAACACCGCTGAATAGAATTGGGCGCGTTCGTCCTGCCGTAACGATTGCGCCGGCTATTCTGATTCCAACCGAGCAAATCAACCTGCGAGCAAAACCAATGCGTGCCATGTTGCTGTCGTCCGCGTTTTTATTGTTACTGCTGCCGGCCTGCGCCGCGGCCGTGGAGCCGGATTTGGCGCCGATTTTCAACGGCCAGGATCTGGCCGGATTTAGCGTCCCGAAGCCGAACCCTTGGTGGAGCGTGCAGGATGGCGTGCTCGTCGGCGCGAGCGATCCGGCGAAGAAGGGGAGCATGTTGTGGACCGAGCGTTCATATAATGACGTGATCGTCGAAGTCGAGTTCCGGTTCACCGGCGAGATCGACAGCGGCGTGATGCTCCGCAAGCCGGAGATTCAGGCGCAGATCGGCGTGTCGCGGAGCCTGCAGAAAGACATGACCGGCTCGATCTACGCCCACGGCAAATACCCCAAACCGGCCGCCGGCGTCGACAAGGCGCTCAAGGTTGGCGACTGGAACACGATGCGATTCCAGGCCAAAGGCTCGACGTACGACGTCTGGCTCAACGGCCAGCATGTGCTCATCTACGAAGACAAGGCGTTCCCCGGCGCCGCGCCGATCGGGTTGCAGATTCACCCAGGCGTGAAGATGAAGATTGAGTTCCGCAGCGTGAAGGCGGCGGCGATCAATCCGTAGGGCGGGCCTCTGGCCTGATAAATACGACCCACCATTGGCAGATTAAGGGCGCGGCTGATCCCATGTCGCCGTGCCAACACCGGCCGGAGCCCAGAGCTATTTCTTCCGGGGGGTTAGTAAAGGGCCCAAAAAACGCGCGGGCAGGTGCTAGCACGGAAGTCCAATCGCGAACTCGGCGGCGGCGGCGATGCCTCTGCATCGGTCTACGCAGAATGACCTTGCCCCTGATCGACGGCGGAGATTATAGACACCGCAATCTTATTGCCCTGGGGCGCTCTTCCATGCGGGTAAGCGGTTGAGCGTTAGTGGTTTCCTCCAGCCGTGACGGAGGAAAGCGCTCAACGTGAGGAGAAGCTCCCAGGCTATCGGTACGCTAGCAGGCAATTTCAACGCCTGCCTGCCGGCGGATGCTGAGGTGCGGTTCGAGGGACATTCGGCGGCCCTGAAACTGCTTTGCCTTTGACATACTAACTTTGGTTGAGAACGGGGCCTGTCTCTCATGTCGCAACGCAGCTTTTATCCTACGCACGCGGAAAACCGGATGCGCCACGAAGGCGACATCGCGGGCGCGCGGGCGCTGTACTTTAACCGGCCGTCGGCCAATCTGCGGTTGCTGCTGCGCCACCGCTATGAATGGATGAACCAGTTCATCGGTCCCGACGACGAAGGGATTGAAGTCGGCTGCGGCACCGGACTGAGCAAGGAGTTCATCCAGGCGAAAAAATATTACCTGACCGACGCAGCCGACTTCGACTGGCTGGACTACCGCCACGTCGACGCCCTGGCCACGCCGTTTGCCGACGCCAGCTTCAACTTCGTCGTCGCCAGCAACATGATCCACCACACCGCCCGGCCGCTGGCGTTTTTCGGCGAGATGCAGCGGATATTGCTTCCCGGCGGCCGGCTGATCATCCAGGAGGTCAACGCATCGCTGGTGATGCGCATGATGCTCCGCCTGATGCGGCACGAGGGTTATTCCTACGACTGCAACGTGTTCGATCCCGAGGTGATCTGCAACGATCCGCACGACCTGTGGTCGGCCAACTGCGCGATTCCGAACCTGCTGTTTGACGACATGGCAAAGTTCGAACAGCATGTCCCCGCATTCACGTCGATCCATTCCAGCTTCAGCGAATGCACCTGCATGATCAACTCCGGTGGCGTGATCGCCAAAACCTTTTACATCCCGCTGCCCGCCTGGGTCGTGCGGTTGATGATCCGGTTCGATGCGGCGATGGCGGGCCGGTTTCCATCGCTCGTGGCGATGCAGCGCCAGGTGGTGCTGCAAAGTCGCGACGCCGAGGGAGCCTCAGCGACCGAATCCCGCCAGCGATTGCCGTTTCAAGTAGAGTCCCCCCACGCTCTCGCCATGCGTTTGCGCAGCGCGGCCTGACTGCCGAATTGTGATCTGCAATTTCAACCCACGCCGATTGTCCGCATGGAAGCAAAGAGATCCGCCCCCCGCAGCTGGATGCCGCATCTGAAGCTGGCCGGTGGGCCGCGTTCGCAGCGGCTTCCGCGTGGGCAAGCGTCTTCCCCTTCCGCTCTGCTTTCCGATTCGCCGCCGCGTTCAAAGCTGCGCGATCTGCTGGGCTTGCTCGTCGTGCTGGCGTTTGCCGCCAGCTACTTGCAGTTGGGCCTGGTCCCGTGGCATCAGCGACCCGCCAGCACGCGGGTGAACGACGGTAGCGAGCCGACGTTCTTTGCCTTCCACATCGATCCCTACGGCACCACCTCCGAAGATTTCCACCTGTACGTGGTCCGCGCCAAGCGGATCATGGAGCGGGGCTGGACCGATTCGCCACTCACTTCCAGCCTGGAGCGAGGGCACAACTACACCTCGCCGTTGCAGGTGCTGCTGGGGATGGTTGCCACCACTACGGACGGACGGCCGTTGCCTTACTCGATTTTCATCAGTTGCGTGTATGGCTGCGCGTGGGGCATTCTGTTTCTGGCGGCGCGAAAGTTCCTACCCGCGCGGATTCCTACGGAAACGATCGTGCTGGCGCTGTTGATGGCGATGCTGTTCGAGGCCGTGCAGTACATGTTCATCCGGCCCGAACAGGCGTACCGCTCGTGGCCCGCGCTGCGCAACATGCGAATGTCGACGTTCGCCTGGACCGCGCCGCTGATGCTCTCCGGCATCCTGGCGGTCACGTCGCTGTGGCTCAATCGAAATCGCTTTCGGCTGGCGTGCGTTGTCACCGGCGTGGTGATGCTGGCGCTGGCCGCGGCGGACAATTGGTCGTTCGCCATGGTTTGGATGTGTTCTGTATTAGTTTGGAGCACGCTGGCGGCCCGTTGGGCGTGGGACCGCTATCAGCGTCGTGCGGATCTGGCCGGCGCGTGGCGCGGCGTGGCGAGCCTGGCGGCGGTGCTGGTGCTTAGCTTTGCCGTGCAAAAGCTGCTCACCGCCGGCATCTCCGGCGATGCGATGTTGCGCAGCGGCTTTGGCCCCGCCTGGCGGCACGAGCATAGCGACTTGGGGACGCTTACAGACACTGCTCGCAATTGGCTTTTGCCCTACGGACTGGTCGTACTCGTGTTGATCGGGTTGGTGCCGCTGCTGCGTTGCTTTCGAGGGCAAAGCGTCGGCCCGACGCGGTGGTTCGTCGAGTGGCGGCTGGGGCCGGATCAAACCTGGCACTTCGCGGCGATCGGCATCACCTGCACGCTGGCGATGGTGGCGATCAGCATGGCGCTGTCCTTCGGCGGATTTGAACCTTACGTCCGCTTTCAATTCTATTGGCGCGTCGATCCGTGCTTGCTGTTCATGCTGCTGCTGGGTGTGTTTGAGCTGGTGCGTGGGATCGTGGTGGAGGTGGGCCGCCCGTTTGGCCGCTGGCGGCTGCGGTGGGGGATGGTGATGACCGTCGCCCTGGTGGGGCTGTTCGTCTACCATCAGATTCGCATTCAGCGTTTTGTCCGGCAAAATGCCAGCCGCGACTATTTTCTGACGAAGGACCAGGAAGCACTCCGCCCGTGGCTGGCGCAGTTCGATCGCGAGCATCCGCGATATACCTTGGCCACCGCCAGCCCTGAGTTGAATTATTTATGCGCGTATTGGACGCACGCCGATCTGCTGCTCCCCAGCGGCTTTCCTTATCACACGCTGGCCACCAACGCGGACATTGAGCATCAAGCGGTCGATCTGCTGCGGCTGTACAACACGTCGCCGGACGCCTGGCGGAAGTTCACCACGATGCTACCGGGCATTCACTTCACCGAGCATTGGCGCAAAAGTCGGATCGAAGCGGCGGGCATCGGCTATATGTACCACCTATTCCATCGCGGGTTGACGCTCAACTCCGATTCGCACCCCGACTGGCGACAGGGGCTGGTCGATGCCATGGCCAGCGAGTTGGGGGATGACCTCCGCGCACCAGGCGCCAAGCCGGACGTGCTGCTGATCGATCAGGTGTCGCGAGCATTGGGCCAACCCGACCTTAAGGGCTATACGCTGGGCATCCGCGCTGGCGGTCTCGAAGCGTGGGTACTCGACAAGTACAAGATCGACTCCCCTTCGACGGAGCCGCTGGTCGAGTTGGCGTTCGCTGGAAAAGACTCGTCCGCTTCCAGCAAGAAGGGCACGCCCGACGCGGCGGTCGAATCAGAACGCCGCGAGCAAAGAACCCGACCGCGGCGGTTTGCCTGGCGGGCCCGATCGCGTCGCGGGTGAGACGCTCGCGAAAGTGCCGAAGTTCGCGTGCAACGCAGCGAGAATAATGGGCCCGGCGTTTACTCCGGACCTTCTCCATTGGTCATTGAGATTTGGTCATTGGTCATTAGCTTTTCTCCGTGTCTCCGTGTCTCCGTGCCTCCGTGGTGAACTAAAGGTTTGCGCTTCTCGCACGCACCTCGTGCAATCCCCCCGCCGTTTGGATATACTGCCAAAACGTCCTCCCGGGGCATCGAAGCTATCCTCAATTCCTGCCACCCTTCCCACTCGATACTTCACTCTCTACTGCGGAAAACCGGGCGACGCTCTGCCCCAGGTCCATGGCCAGCGGGCTAGCCACAATCGATGATTGTCTGTCCGCGATTCAAGGCCCCAACTTAACTCTTCAGACGAAATCCCTCCCGGCAATTCCCACCACACGAGGTGAACGATGAGCAAGCTGCGTAGCGCCAGAACGGCTTTGTTAGCTTCTGCGCCGCTGGCCGCGATGATTGCGGCAGCAATGTTCTTGCCCGGCACTGTGGGTGTTCCGCTTGCGTCACTTTCCCCATCGCAGGCCGCGGCCGCACCGCCGCCCCCCGGCCCGCCGATGAAAGTGCTGTTCCTCGGCGATCGAGGACACCACAAGCCGGCTGACCGCGCCAAGCAACTCATCCCGGTCATGGCCGAGCGGGGCATCGACATTCGCTACACCGAGGACCTCAACGAACTGAACCCTGAAAACCTGGCCAAGTACCCGGCGCTGATCATCTACGGCAACATCGACAAGATCTCGCCCGAGCAGGAGAAGGCACTGATCGGCTACGTCGAGAACGGCGGCGGGTTGGTCCCGCTGCACTGCGCGTCGTTCTGCTTCCGCAATTCGCCGGCGTACATAGCTCTCGTTGGCGGGCAATTCTTCAAGCACAGCACCGGCGTGTTTCGCGACACGATCGTCGAGCCCAATCATCCGATAATGAAAGGTTTTGGCGGCTTCGAAAGCTGGGACGAAACATACGTCCACGCCAAGCACAACGAAAAGGATCGGCTGGTCCTGTCATACCGCGTCGACAAGGATGGCCGCGAGCCCTACACCTGGGTCCGCACCCAAGGCAAAGGACGCGTTTTTTACACCGCCTGGGGACACGACGATCGAACCTGGAGCAACCCTGGCTTCCAGAACCTCGTCGAGCGCGGCATCCGCTGGGCCGCCGGCGGAGACCCGAGCGTCGTCCCGCCATTCAAAGCTCCCGAGAAGGCCCCGCCCCCGGCCGCCACTGGCGATGCGCTCCCACAGCCTGGCCCTCGCGCCACGGGCTTGAAGCCATTTGAATATCGCAAAGAAAAAATCGCCTTCTATCCCCCGCCCGGAACCAAGGGAACGTGGGACCAGATGCAGTTGCCACTGACCACCGAAGAGTCAGCCAAACATCTCGTTCTGCCCGAGGGTTTTGAGGCTCGCCTGTTCGCCTCCGAGCCGCAGATCAGCGGCAAGCCGATCTGCATGAACTGGGACGACCGGGGCCGGTTGTGGGTGGCCGAGACCGTCGATTATCCCAACTCCCTGCAGCGGGATGGCGAAGGGCACGACCGAATCGTGATCTACGAAGACGTGGACGGCGACGGTAAGGCCGGCAAGTCGACCATCTTCGCCGACAAGCTGAGCATCCCCACGTCGATCACATTTGCCAACGGCGGCGTAATCGTCCACCAGGCCCCCAACACGCTGTTCCTCAAAGACACCAACGGCGACGACAAAGCGGACGAGCGGCGCGTGCTGTTCTCCGGCTGGGGAACGGCCGACACGCACGCCGGGCCGAGCAATCTCCGCTGGGGCCTCGACAATTGGGTCTGGGGCTCCGTCGGCTATTCTGGTTTCAAAGGAAAGATCGGCGAGAAGAAGATGGCGTTTCACCAGGGCTACTATCGCTTCAAGCCAGACGGCTCCGCCTTCGAGTATCTCTGCACCACCACGAACAACACCTGGGGGCTGGGGATGACCGAAGAGGGGCTCGTGTTCGGCTCGACCGCCAACAACTGCCCCAGCGTCTATCTGCCGATCCCCAACCGCTACTACGAAACCGTCGCCGGCATGTCGGCCAAGCAACTCACCAGCATCGCCGAGACGCATCTGTTTCACCCAGTGACCGACAAGATCCGGCAGGTCGATTGCCACGCCAAATACACGGCCGGCGCGGGGCACGCTATCTACACCGCCCGTGCGTATCCGCAGGCGTACTGGAACCGCGTGGCGTTCGTGGCCGAGCCGACAGGGCATCTGGTGGGGCAGTACCTCCTGGAGCGTAAAGGCTCGGCCTTTATTTCGCGCGATGCGCCGTCATTCTTGGCCAGTGACGACGAATGGACAGCTCCGATCATGGCCGAGGTCGGCCCCGACGGCTGCGTGTGGGTCATCGACTGGTACAACTACATCGTGCAGCACAACCCCACGCCGCGCGGCTACGGCGTCGGCAAAGGGGGCGCGTACGAGACGCCGCTGCGCGACAAGACGCACGCCCGGATTTATCGCATCATGCCCAAGGGAATGAGCACGCCACAGCCGCTGCGATTGGACAAAGCGACGCCGGCGGAGTTGGTGGCGACGCTGAAGAACCCCACGATGCTGTGGCGGTTGCATGTGCAGCGGTTGCTGGTCGAGCGGGGGCAGAAGGACGTCGTGCCAGCGCTGGTGGCGCTTGTCGATGATCGTTCCGTGGACCCGGTCGGCCTGAACGTCGGCGCGATACATGGGTTGTGGACGCTTAACGGCATCGGCGCGCTCGGCGGATCCGATCCTGCTGCACTGGCCGCCGCGGTCCGCGCGCTACGCCACCCCTCGGCCGGCGTGCGGCGCAACGCGGTGGCGGTCCTTCCACAAACCGAAGAGTCGCTCGCCGCGATTCTCGCTGGCAGCTTGCTGACCGATAGCGACGCGCAGGTGCGGCTGGCCTCATTCCTGGCCCTGGTCGAAATGCCCCGTTCCAACCAGGCGGGAAGCGCCATCTTTGCCGCCATGCAACTCCCAGAGAATCGAGACGACCGTTGGATTCCCGACTCCGCCACAATCGCCGCGGTGCGGCACGACGCAGGGTTCCTCAAGGCCGCGCTGGCCGCCAGCGGCAATGCGTCGGGGGACGCCGGCGCGGCGCTGGATAAGGCTGTCAAACTGGTCGCCGCCAACTATGCTCGCCGCGGCGCGGTCGACTCGATCGGCGGAACTCTCTCCGCGCTCAAAGGGGCCGATCCAAGGTTGGCTGGCGCAGTGCTCGATGGTTTCGTCGCCGGCTGGCCGCAGGGGCGCGCGCCCGAGCTAACCCCCGCCGACAAAGCCGAGTTGGCTGCCCTGATGGCTGCCCTCCCCGCGAACTTGAAAGACCGCTTGTTGACGCTGGCCGATCGGTTTGGTCAACGCGACATCTTCTCCGGCGACGTAGCGGGCGTTCTCAAGTCGCTTTCCGATCGCTTAGCAGATAAGTCACTCTCGCCTGCCGAGCGGGTTGACGCAGCCGAGCGGTTGGTGCGCCTGGCCGACACGGCGGAAACGGCCAATGCAGTTGTCGCGCTGATCGATCCGCAGGCTCCGCCGCTGTTGGTGCAAGGGCTGCTCGACGCCTTGGCGGCTAGCCGGCAGGACGCCACCGGCGGATTGCTCGTCGCGCGGTTAGGACAGATCACGCCCGCGTCGCGTCGCACGGCGATTTCGGTGCTGCTGCGTCGTCCGGCTTGGACGCTGGCGCTGCTCGACGCCATCGAAAAGCAAACTGTGGCCACCACGGACCTTTCCGATCAGGCGTGGCAGTTGCTCACCACGAACCAGGACGCGCAGATCGCCGAACGGGCCAAGAAGGCTGCCGGCACCGCCCGGCTGCCGGACCCCGATCGAATGAAGGTGATCGAAAAATATCTGGCCGAAGCGCAGCGCAGCGGCGATGCGACGCACGGGCAGGCGATCTTTGAAAAGAAATGTGCCCAGTGCCACACGATCGCCGGTAAAGGTGCCCACATCGGTCCCGACCTGACCGGCGTCGGCCGTCGACCCAAGACGGACATCCTGGTGGACATCCTGGACCCCAATCGCTCGGTCGAAGCCAACTTCCGCCAGTGGACGCTGCAGACCAAAGACGGCCTCACGTTCATCGGCCTGTTAGTGGCCGAATCGCAGACCACAGTGGAAGTGATCGACGCCGAAGCAAAAAGCCACGTCGTGCCGCGCGAAAACATTGAAGCGATGATCCCGTCGAAGCTTTCGCTGATGCCCGTGGGCGTGGAAAAAGACACCGCCGCGGGCGACTTCGCCGACCTGCTGGAGTTCCTCTCGCGGAGCAAAGAGCCGAAGAAGTGACCTTCGCCATTAAACTTTTTACCACAGAGGCACAGAGGCACAGAGGCACAGAGGCACAGAGACGAACAGGAATGACCAATGACCAAATTCCAATAACCAATTAAGGAGCCTCGCCAGTTTTATTGGAGATTGGAATCTTGGTTATTGGTCATTAATCCTTCTCTGTGTCTCTGTGGTTCATTTCCTTCGGCGTAATTGTTGACAGTCTGCCTCTTTACGCCGCCCGCGCCGCGTGCGAAACTTTTGGTCTCGTCATCAGGCATGATGTCGTTTTCTCCCCAGGCAATCAGGACGGACGTACCATGAGCCAGCGGAAAGTGAACGTGGCGATTATTGGGCTGGGATTCGGCGCGGAGTTCATCCCCATCTACCAGCGGCATCCCAACGCCACCATCTACGCCATCTGCCAGCGCGACGAGCAAAAGCTCCGCCAGATCGGCGACGCCTTCGAGATCGAAAAACGCTACACGAACTATACCGACGTGCTGGCCGACCCGGCTGTCGATTTCGTCCACATCAACACGCCGATTCCCGACCACGGCCCAATGTCCATTGCCGCGCTCAAGGCGGGCAAGCACGTTATGTGTACCGTGCCGATGGCCACCAGCATTGACGACTGCCGCCAGATCGTCGAGCTGGTCGAAAAGACCGGCTTGAAGTACATGATGGCCGAGACGGTGGTCTATGCCCGCGAGTATCTGTTCGTGAAGGAGTTGTACGACAAAGGCGAACTGGGCAAGGTGCAGTTCATCCAGGCCAGCCACCAGCAGGACATGGACGGCTGGCCGAATTCCTGGCCCGGCCTGCCGCCGATGTATTATGCCACGCACTGCGTCGGCCCGTGCCTGGCGCTGACGAACGCCGAGGCGGAATACGTCTCCTGCTTCGGCTCCGGCACGATCCGCGAGGAGTTGATCGGCAAGTACAATTCCCCCTTCGCGGTCGAGTCGTGCCACATCAAGCTGGCCGACTCCGACGTCACCGCCCGCATCATCCGCTCGCTGTTCGACACCGCGCGGCAGTATCGCGAAAGCATCGACATCTACGGCACGAAGCAAGCCTTCGAGTGGGCGTTGATCGAAGGAGAGCAGCACGTGCTGCACACGGCCAAGAAGCCGGAGCATGAAATTGCCGAGCGGATCACCGTGCCCGACTACGCCCACCGCTTGCCCGAGCCGATCCGCCCCTTCACCACCAAAGGCGTGTATGACCTGGCCGAGCACACGCACTTGTCGTTCACGCAAGGGGGCGGCCATGGCGGCTCGCACCCGCACTTGGCGCACGAGTTCATCACCGCGCTCTTGGAAAGCCGCGATCCGTTCCCCAACGCCGTCGAATCAGCCAACTGGACCTGCGTGGGCTTATGCGCCCATGAGTCGGCAATGAAAGGGGGCGAGATCGTGCGGCTACCAGAGTTCACAAGGCGGAAGAAGAAGTAGGGGATTGAGGAAAGAAGGGAACTCTCCTCCCTTTCAGGGAGGGGCCGGGGGAGGGTAACGGGTGGATGTGCGATTGGCGATTGGAAATTTTGGAGAGTTTCAGTTAGCTCCCGACATTCGAACGCCATGGGATCACTGCGATGAAGTCTGTAGTTGAGTGCCCGGGTTGTGGAAATCGCTACGCTGCGGAATTCGTGCAGGGGAAGAGAGTCAAGTGCGGCGCGTGTGGCAACCAATTCATTGCCATGGTTGAATCACCTTCGCAGGCAGCACCGCTTCTTCTTCCTCAACTCTCCGACGAATTCCTGGCGGAACTATCGACTAGCACCTCCGAATTGAAGAAGCCGGTTGCCAATCACTTGCCCACATTGGCCAATGCTACTGCTGGCAAGACGATATTCTCTCTGTCCGATTTAAGCATCCGAATCTTGATCGCAGCCTTGATACTGCTCGCATTTGGTGTCAGCCTGTTATTTGTCCCTTTCCTGAAAGCCACAGCGATCATCGGTGCCGGCGTCATGGCGATCGGCGCAATAATGTGTGCGGCGGCAATCGCGTGGTCGTTTTCCGTGATGTTTGCAATCAATCCTTTCAAGGCACTGTTTATTGTCGTTCTCCTGCCATTGGGTTTGGTCTACACCCCAGGCATGTCTGAGCGCGATCGCACGCGATTTCAGCGATGCGGCTCCCTGGCCAAGCGAGGCGTCCTGACAATTTTTGTTCCATTCATAATCATTTTCGTCGTCGCAATGTGTCAGGCTCTGCTGGAAATATCGCACCGCTGACTTGCAACAGATGTGTAGCGTGGTGCTTGCGCCTACGGAAGAGCATTAATTCACCGCCTAAGCAATGATCCAACCCCTTCAGGGTTGACGGAAATTAAATTGATGGCGTAACCCAGGGTGGCGCGAATCACGCAGCTGCGCCGGCGTGTTCGCTTACCCTGGGCTTTGAGATTGTACCCCGTTGGGGTACTGCTTCGAGGTCGATCCAGGCAACAACCCCATGCCCCGCCAGCGAGTTCTCCTCCGACTGGCCCTGCTCATCGCCCTCGCGGTCGCCATCTATTTCATCGCCCAGCACTTCCTGTTGCGCCCCTACGCCGCCACTGAGCCGATTGCCATCGACGCTCTGCCCGCGCGGGCGACGTTCGAGCGGGCGTTTCCGAATCTGGAGTTTGCCCGGCCCGTCGGCCTGACGTTTCCGCCGGACGGGACAAACCGAATCGTGGTGATCTCGCAGTATGGCAGCTTGTACATATTCCCCAACGACGCGAATGTCGAAGAAGCCACCGAGCTGCTCAACATGCGGCACAAGGTGATGTTTCGCGATCCGTCGAACGAGGAGGGGCTGCTGGGCCTGGCGTTTCACCCGCAGTTTCGCACGAATCGGCAGTTATTCCTGTACTACACGAACGCAGCCCACCAGAATGTCTTGTCGCGGTTCACGATGTCGGCCAAGGATCCGAACCGGGCCGATCCGAACTCCGAGGAAGAGTTGTTCCACACGCCGGAGCGCGATTCGTGGAACCACAATGGCGGCACGATTATTTTCGGGCCCGACGGTTATCTCTATATGGCGCTCGGCGACGGCGGCCCGGTGAGCGACCCTCACGGGAACGGGCAGAACGCCGGCACGGTGTTTGGGAAAATCCTGCGGATTGACGTCGATCACCGCGACGACGATGGACATGGCCAGGGGCTAAAATACGCCATCCCCAACGACAATCCGTTCGTCGGCCAGCCGGGCGTGCGCGGCGAAATCTGGGCCCTTGGGCTGCGCAACGTGTGGCGGATGGCGTTCGACCGCCAGACGAATCGCCTGTGGGCGGGAGAAATCGGCGACGACACCTGGGAAGAGATCAACGTCATCGAGCGCGGCGGCAACTATCAGTGGAGCATGAACGAGGGTTTTGGAAAGTTCGTCCCCAGCCAAGGCTCCCCCGCCCCGCCGCCCGCCAAAATCATCGGCAACCTGACCGACCCGATCTTCGCGTACAACCACACCGTGGGCAACTGCATCATCGGCGGCTGCGTCTATCGAGGTAAAGCAGTGCCCGAGCTGTTCGGCGCGTATTTATTCGCCGACCACGTGACCGGCCAGCTCTATGCGATGCGATTCGATGAGCCGAACGTTCGAGCCAAATCGGTGAGCCGAATCGAACCCCGCACGATGCCGATCTTCTCGTTCGGCGAAGATGAGCAGGGCGAAGTGTATTTCACCACCGCGCAGGGGATCATCAATCGATTCAAAACACCGTAGCGTGGGTGCTTGCACCCACGGAACCATTCACACATTCGTGGGTGCAAGCACCCACGCTACTCTGCTGCACTCACGCACACCAGTTCCTTATCATTCCGCGCAAAAACGCACCGCTCGGCGAAGGCCGGGTGGCTCCAGACCACGTCGCGGCCGAAGACGACGGTGGTGGGAGCGAGCACATGGAACCGGCTGAGTTCCTCGTAACCCGCGGGGGTGAGCTTGGCCAGGATCAGATCGCCCGCTTCATTGAACAGGAAGAACCGGTCAGCCTGCTTCACGAGAAACGCCGTGCCGTGCATGGCCCGCCGTTCGCCGGTGGTGGGTTTGAACGATTCCCACAGCCGCTTGCCGTCTTCAATTCGCGCCCCCACCAGGGCGCCGCTCTGGCAGTTGAGGCCGTAGATCATGCCGTCTTCGAGGAAGGGCGTGCTATTGGCGCTGTAGAGCGCGGTCTTCGGCGTTCCTTTCCACACGACTTCCACGCCTGGCTTGTCCGCGTTGAGCTTGAGCAGTTCGCCCACTTCGCCAATGCCGCTGGCG
>JAIOQB010000376.1 GCA_021413585.1 Planctomycetia bacterium | reverse complement strand
CCGGGGGCGAATCATATCGCCTGGCAGATTGGCCACATCATCAATTCCGAGCACAATCTGGTGAACATGGTCTGCCCCGGCGCGATGCCGCCGCTGCCCGAGGGTTTTGAAGCTCGGTATTCCAAGGAAACCGCCACGTCGGACGACGCCAGCAAGTTTGACACCAAGGAAACCTTCCTGAAGCTGATGAGCGAGCAGCGGGCTGGGGCGGTCGCGGCGCTGGCGAAACTTAGCGACGCCGATCTCGACAAGCAGTCGCCCGAGGCGATCCGCCAGTATTGCCCCACCGTCGGCGCCACATTCGCCCTGCTCGGCTCGCACTGGATCATGCACACCGGCCAGTGGGTCATCGTCCGCCGCCAGTTGGGCCACAAGGCGATGTTTTAACGCAAGATAGTATCCATCACGCTGAAGCGTGATGCCGTTGCCGCCCGAAGTGCGACCAGAGCTGCCACCCCTAACGCGGAGCGTGGAGGGTACAACGGCCCTTCCGCGAACCAGATTCGACGTTCGGCTCTCCTACTGTGAGCCGCAAGGCGCTAGCCGCGGGTAACACGGTACGCGTGGCCAACCGGGGGACCGGTGGCTAGCGCCATTCCGCTCACTCGTCGGGCTAGCGACTTTAGGCCAATTAGGCCGAGAATTCGCCCCAACCCGGCGGCCATTGAACGGCTACCGGGCAAGGCATAAGGTATACTATTCGGGTAGAATAGCGGCTGATGGCCGACGGGCGCGTACGGGCTTTGTCACATCCGCCATCTACCATCCCGCCCGTCTTGCCGACAGCCGATAGCCCCCAAATCCCAAATCATCAATCCAAACCCATGACCACTTCGATCACCAAACCCCCCGCCGCCAAGCCCGCCACTGAAACCCGCATCATGCTCGGGGCCGACATCCTGGTGGAGTCGCTGGTGCGCAATGGCGTGGAGATCATCTTCGCCTATCCAGGCGGGGCGAGCATGCCGCTGCATCAGGCGCTCACGCGGTATCGCGATCGGCTGCGGACGATCCTGCCGCGCCACGAGCAAGGGGGATCCTTCGCCGCGCAGGGTTATGCCCGCGCCACCGGACGGCCCGGCGTCTGCATGGCCACCAGCGGCCCCGGCGCGACAAACCTGGTCACCGCCATCGCCGACGCGAAGCTCGACAGCATTCCGCTGATCGCCATCACCGGCCAGGTGAAAACGCAGGTAATCGGCACCGACGCGTTTCAGGAAACCCCCATCGTTGAAGTTTGCCGCGGCATCACCAAGCATCACTACCTGGTGACCGACATCAAGGACCTGGCGCGGGTGATGAAAGAAGCGTTCCACGTCGCCACCACCGGACGGCCCGGCCCCGTGTTGGTCGACATTCCCAAGGACATTCAAGAAGCCCGGTTCGTCCCCGACTGGGACGCGCCGATGCATTTGCCCGGGTACGCTTCCACCCAGCCGCAAGCCAAGCCCGAGCAGGTGCGCCAGGTGGCGGCCGCGATTCGCCTGGCGCGGCGGCCGGTGATCTACGCCGGCGGCGGCATCATCTCGGGCGAAGCGAGCGAAGAGCTGCGCGAGCTGGCCCACAAGACGGGCATCCCCGTGGCGATGACCGTGATGGGCCTGGGCGCGTTTCCCAATGACGACCCGCAATCGCTCGACATGCTCGGTATGCACGGGTCGGTCTACGCGAACTACGCGGTCAACGAAGCGGACCTGGTGCTCGCCCTGGGTGTGCGGTTCGACGACCGAGTGACCGGCAAGCTGGCCGAGTTCGCCAAGCACGCCAAGATCGTACACGTGGACGTCGACGCCTCGGAGTTGAACAAGAACAAGCTGGCGCACATTCCCATTTGCAGCGACGTGAAGCCGTTTCTGAAGGAACTCTGCCGGATCGTTCAGCCGCCGGAGGACATCAAGGATTGGGTCAAGCAGTGCGCCGAGTGGAAGCGGACCGAGCCGTACAAGTACGACCGCAACTTCGACGGCATCCTGGCGCAGCACGCCATCGCCGAGCTGTCCAGGCTAACGCAAGAACGCGAGACAATCATCACGGTCGGCGTCGGCCAGCATCAGATGTGGGCGGCCCAGTTCTATCGCTTCAAGCACCCGCGCACGTTTGAATCCTCCAGCGGCCTGGGAACGATGGGCTTCGGTCTCCCCGCCGCGCTGGGGGCCCAGGCGGCGTACCCGGACCGGCTGGTCGTGGACATCGATGGCGACGGCAGTTTCCTAATGAACATCCAGGAACTGGCCACCGCGCATTGCGAGAACCTGCCGATCAAAGTGCTCCTGCTCAACAACCAGCACCTGGGCATGGTCGTGCAGTGGGAAGACCGGTTCATGGACGGCAACCGGGCCCACACGTACCTGGGGCCGATCCACCATGCCGAAGCAACCGGCCAAGGCTCCGGCGCATTCGCCACCGAGCGCTACCCCGACTTCGTCTCGATCGCCAAAGGTTTTGGCTGCGGCGCCGCCACGATCAGCCGCAAGGCGGACCTCGTGCCCGCGATTACCGAGATGATCAACTATCCCGGCCCGTACGTTCTGGACGTGGCCACACCGTACCTCGAGCACGTGCTGCCGATGATCCCGGGAGGAATGACGGTGAAGGATATTATCAAGGAGTAGTGCCCGAGTAGGTTCCGCCTGCCGGGCGGTACCTGGCGCTGCGAACAGGCCTGCCACACCTGTTGCTCACTAGCCCGAAGCGCAAGCGAGGGAGCACGGCTTGTTGTCCCTCATTTTCCTCTCGCCCCCAGGGCGCCAACTGGACATCAGGAAAATCACGGCGCTAAGGATGCGCGTTCAAGTCGGGAAAAACAATATCCGCGCTGGAGCCAGTTTCCACCGTAACACTGGGTCCGGCGATCAGAGTAACCCGAGGCTCAGCGCTCATCTCGATGTCGAGCCGACTTACACGGTCCGCCAGTTCTTGGACGATTTTTTTTCTTGCCAGCATCTCATATTCGTCATCTACTCTGGGCTCAGCAGAGTCAATCGATTGCGTTTTCCGTGTCGTCGCTGCTGTCTCTCTCCTTAGGCTCTGGCTCTCTCGCATATACGCTTTTATGACGCCGTCACGTTGAATTATCTTCCGGCTCATTTCATTTCGTTGTTGAGCGTCCAGGTAACTGGACACAATCCCTTGAATCAACCCCGATACTTGGACACGATCGTCACCCGACAGGTTAACGACAATGAGTTCAGAATCCGGTTGGGTTGACACTCTTAATCGGTCCCTTAACCAATGCAGATCTTCTGTGCCTGCCGGGCTTTTGACGTTGGGGTACAAGAGGGCCTTTTCAAGAACTATCGACGACCGGATCAACAGCGCCTGATCGTTAACGTATTGCCCGAATTCGTCGCGGTTATACGGTTCGGGCAAAAGGCATAATTGAGTACGACGCACGTGAAATGCGGCGGCCCCGGTGTACTTTCCCGCCGGGCGACTGCCATGAGAACCGGAACACCCGGCTACGGCTGAAGCAACGATCACTGTGAGTAAGGCAGATCGCGAATGAATGCGCAGCATCTGAAGCATCCTCGGTTACATATCAAACGACATTCTAGGATTTGCATGCAATCCGATTCCGATTGGCGAGGTTACGCAGCATCGCCTTCGGTCCAGTGCGCCGCTGATTGCTTGGCCGCTTGCAGTATAGCCCGATCAATTCGGGCATGCCACTTCCGTGGAACCGGGCTCAAGGCCCAGGATAGAGCGCAAACAGGGTACGCATTGCCAACCGGAGGACCGGTGGCTAGCGCCATTCCGCTCACAATTCTCGCGCTACTGCATTTTTGATCGCCTATCGCTCGATAGCTGCTCAAAGAAACGATCCAACTCCTGCACGTATTCCGGCGTCGGCGTCCAGTTGTGCCCGGCGCCGGGGATGGTGACGCGGCGCTTGGGCTCGTTGGCCGCGTTGAAGAGGCGTTGCGATTGAGCCGCCGGAATCAGCTCGTCGGCATCGCCGTGGGCCAGTAGCAGCGGCCCGTGATACTGGCCGATTTTGGCGAGCGAGTCGAACCGGTTCCGCATCAGATAGCGAACCGGCGTGTACGGCATCTCGTGCGCCGCCACGTCCGGAATCGAAGTGAACGTGCTCTCCAGAATCAACGCCGCGGCGCCGTCGCGCGCCGCCAAATCGACCGCTACGCCGCCGCCGAGCGATTCGCCCAACAGCACGATCTGCTGCTCCTTGACGCCCGCCCGCTGGGCCAGCCATTTTCGTGCCGCCCGCGCGTCGTCCAGCACGCCCCGCTCGGTGGGCACCCCTTCGCTGTGGCCGTAACCGCGATAGTCGACGATCATCGCCGTCACGTGCACGTCCTGCTGCAGCATTTGCAGGCGATGCCAGCGATGCGTCAAGTTCCCCGCGTTGCCGTGCAACAACAGCACCACGGCACGCGGCTTGTCGCAAGGGCAATACCAACCATGCAGCTTCGTGCCATCGGCCGACGTGAAGAACGCGTCCTCGTGTTCCAGCCCCGGCGGCGACCACTCGCCACGCGGATACTTTGCCGGTTGGAACACCAGCGGGTCGTCAAGCCAGCGAACCGCAGGGGGCGAGAGCGACACACAGCCGGGCGCCGCCATCGCGGCGACGACGACGATCCAAATACATGGCGGACCTTTCACGATGCGGTGGGCCTCCGATTCCGGCCACTTGCGCAGGGCGGGAGAATACGCCCGCGATATCAGAACGTCAACGCCGCTTTGGGCCAACGATTTACGCACTAAGTGAGCAGGATGGCGCTAGCCCAATGGCACTTACTTTGTGGAAAAATCACGCAGTCTCACGAAATGCTAGCTGCAGATTCTTGGGGAATTTGCAGCTAGCAATTTCACATTGGGCTTCATTCAAACGTAAAGTAAGTGCCATTGGGCGCTAGCCACCGGTCTCATAATTGGCGACGCGTATCGTGGGACCGGCGGATAGTACCGAACCGCTCACAAATCCCGCCCGACAGGCGGGATCTACAGAGGCCTAATTCCCCGCTATGATCGGCTCGCCGCCGCGGATGGTGGACATCGCTTTCCAGGTGACGGGGTCGATTTCATTGGTGGTGAAACGGACCGCGCCGTCGGCCATCACCACGTTCACTCCGCCCGGATGCATGCTCCGCGCGGCTCGCCAGCCGTACGGAGTGTAGCGCGTCTGCACGCTGCCGCCAGCCGGCTCGCCGATGCAATCGGGCGTGGTGGAGTTTGGCGTGTAGTAATGGTTGTAGAGCGCACAGCGATACTCGCCATTGACCCAGGCAAAGCCGCGCGGGTCACTCAAGTTCCAGACATTGGCACCGCTGCACAGTGCATCGCTCAACGGGGCGAAGAGGATGGTCTTGTATTCCTTCTGCACGTCGTGGCTGGTGGTGCCGGGAACACCGAGCGTGCTTTCCGAAAACAGCGCGGTGCTGGACGTGCCGTCAACGATGTTCCCTTGCGTCGTCTGCGAGTTGATGTAAAAGATGCCGTCGGTGTCGTTGGGGGTGCCCCCTCCGGCCCCCGAGCCGGCACAGGCGGCGTAGTTCGTCGGGCCAAAGTTGGCGTTGACTCGCTGCCGCTGGTCACTGGGGCAGAGGAAGATCGGCACCATCTGCTTCACGATGCCGGCGTTGGCGGGCATGATCTGAAAACTCGATCCGTACAACGGCACGGACAGGTCCATGGCGTTGAACGCCACGGAGTTCTCGATGTACGGTGAAATGCTCACCAGGGCCGACCAGCGATAGAAGGTCCAGGGATTGTTCGCGTCGTCGGCGTAGGCGTGGGAAATCGAGCCGGGGGGAAACCGACCCATCGTCCCCTGATAGTTCTGCGTGGCCAAACCGATTTGGCGCAGATTGCTGGCGCAAGCCATCCGGCGAGACGACTCGCGCGCCGCCTGCAGCGTCGGCAGCAGCAGCCCGATCAAAATCCCAATGATGGCGATCACCACCAGGAGTTCGACGAGCGAGAACCCCCTGGCGCGGGCAATCGGGCGGGCAGATGGCGACAGTGGCGAGCAATTACGCATCGAGCCGCCTCCTGCTGATTCAACCGACCGGTTCGCCAAAGCCGAAAACCCTATCCAACCATCGGGTACTATCCTAGCGCCGGCGGCGACGAATGAAAACCCAGGCCATGCCAGCAAAACCGAGCAAGCCCAAGGCCGCGGTGGATGGCTCGGGCACTCCGGTTTCAAACAGCGCCAGGGCACTTGCCGGCGGAATCGGAATCGCCAAATTCAGCCGAACGGCCGTATCGGTCGTCAAGTTAAACAAGCCGCCCAGCGGATAGATGCCGTCGCCCGGATTCGACGGCCCCAGCTTTGACACGATTAGTTTTCCGTCCTGGTCGAAAATAATTCCTGAAAGAGCGTTGGTTCCAAACGACGAGCCTGGACTGGGTGGAATAAAATCGGTGTCGAAGTACAACAGGCTGACATCGTGAAGACCCGTTTGTTGATTTACGCCGGGCGCGACTTTTATGACCGCGTTGCCGTAGACAAGCGTCACGTAGAGAGAACCGTCATCGCCCATCACCATGCCGCCGGGGATTGCGCCTACCAAGGGATCGATCGCATACGGAATCAAAAATGATGAATTAAATGCGCCAGGGTTCGTCAAATTACTGGCGGTAACCCTATAGATGGTTCCGTCCACGAAATTGGCGACAAACAGATTGCCATTGGCGTCAACTGTCACCGCACTGGGAGCGAATGCATCGGCGCCAAGAATCGTTCCTGCCGGACTGTCGGACAAGCCATTGAAGACCGTCACCGGGCTCGAACCAAGATCGGGCAAGCTGGAGACATATAGTAACCCGGTAGGGCCAAACGCCAGGGATGCCAGGCGAATGGACGAACCAACGTCACCGTAGATTCCGTCCCCCACGGGTTGGCCGTTGCGGTCGTAGACCAATACCTGGCTGTTGACCTGCGTGTTGCCCGCCCCCGTATGAGCCAGGCTGCTGACGTAGATATTTCCGTCCGGGCCGATCGCGATACCGCTGGGCTGGTATAAACCAGCGCTGTCCGACGCGATGAAATGCCCTGGGACGCGGGTGCCGTTGTCTTGATAGAGGTCGACGGCGTTCTCAAAGAAGTTGGTCACCAGGTAGGCCCCCTGCGCCGGGAGCGTGAACAAGATCGCAAATGCAACGGCCAAAGCCGGCAGCGCGCAACGCATTAGCCTACGGGACATTTGCCAGGTCTCCAAAATCGGGGTGGGAAAGTTCGAGGTGGGGCTGCTGCTACGCTTTGGCTGACTGGCGTTCAGCTGGCGAGTCGCGTTGAGTTGCGATTATACACAAGAAGCGGGGAGAGGGAAACAAGCGGTTTGGGCCGGAAAAACCAGGGTGAGCCCCCTTCCCATTGTCAATCTGAAGTCTGAAATCTGAAATCTGAAATCCCCCTTCCGGGCCGGCCCGTCAGATACTTCCCCGCCAGCCCTCCCCCGGGCAACCCCTGCCGGCAGTCGGCCGAGACGGGGCTGTTGTCTCCCAGAAAAAAGTATTCGCTCGTGCCTAACTTGAATGCCCGGCCGTCTCCGAACCGGCCGCCGGTCCCGGTTGGCCGCGTGTAATAAATGTCGCGCAGCACCTGGAGCGATTCGATTTGAACGTCGAGCCCTGCGGCGCCGATGCCCAGCGGCCGTAGCGGGCCGGAGCCGGCTGCGGCGGTGGGCGTCGGAATTGCATAGCGAATCAGCTCGCGCTGGTTGATCGCCAGCGCGATTTGATAGTCGATTAGCGAGAACTCCAGCAGCGACGGCTCGGCGAAGAGCGGCGCGCCCGCGTTGAACTCCGTGCCAGCAACGGCCGTGGCATCATGCAGCAGCCGGCCGCTGCCGTGCAGCGGTTCGAGTTCGATCTGGAAATGTTCGCCGCGCAATTGCGCGCGAAGAAACAGCTTGCCTGCACCGACCGTGCGCAGCCGGGCCACCAGCATCAAGTCCGCTACTTCGTTCAACTGCCGGCTGCTCTCGACGTTGTACGCGTCGTCGTCAGTCACTGGCGCCATGCGAATGTGCGCCGGATCGCCGGGCGCCCGCTGCCAGTGTGCGTAATCGAGCCAATCGATTGCATCGCGCGGCATGTGGCGGAATCCGTCGCCGGCTTTCGCCCAATCGCTTTCTTCCTGGGCCGGTCGCCAACGGTCGGGAGTGTCCTTCGCGCGGTGCGGCCGAAAGCGGCTGTCGTACACGGGCACAGCCAGTTGCCGCTGCTCCGCGAGCGCTTTGCGCAGCGGCGCGCCATCGATCCACACCTTTCCTTCGCGGATCTCGACCGACTCACCCGGCAGCCCGACGACTCGCTTGATGCAATGCGTGCCCGGCTCTTCCGGTGAGCGGAACACGACTGTCTCCCAGCGCATTGGCCTGTGGTGAAGAAACGCCTCGGTGTCGACAAGCAACCGATCGCCGGGCTGCGCCACGCCCACCGCCGAACCCGGCTGAGGATAGCCGCAATTAGGGCACAACACGGCTTGCGTGTAGGTGGAACCCTCGGGCGGAGCGGTCGAGAATCGATAGCCGCAATCGGCGCAGGTCCAATCGAGATGCGCGCCGCGCAAGCCCGGGGCCATCGACGGGCCAACCACTTCGATCGGCTGCAAGTGCGACGTCGGCCGCCACACGGCGCAAATCAGCAAGCCTGCTATAAACACTAGCGTCAGCAGCACTGCGATGCGACGGGACATGGGACAGGCTGGAGACTGGAGGCCGGAGACAGGAGGAAATTCGCTATGCCGTGCGTAGCGAGCGGATCAATCCATTAAGAACTTTACATGTTTCAACGGCCGCACTTTGCACGATCGAATAGCTCTGTTCGTCTACGTAGCCTAATCGTCGTGCAAGTGACAATTGGTATTCCAGTTCGCGCGCGGATCCGTAGGCAATGTCGAGAAAACGAATGTAATCTGCCTCGGAATTCCGGGCACAACCCTCGACTATGTTTGATGCAGTAGAAACGGCGGATCGCCGCATCTGAGAAGTCAGCCCGAATTGTTCTTCTCGAGGGAAGGAAGCCGTGTGTTTGTAAATCAGAAGGGCCAAAGCGTCGGCAAGTTCAAATGCCCGCAACTTCGTATGGTCCCGCACTTCCGCCCCTCCTTCCTCCAGTCTCCAGTCTACAGCCTACTTATTCTCCGTGCCTGTCTCCAGCACCGCCAAAAACGCCTTCTGCGGAATGTCCACGCTGCCGATCGACTTCATCCGCTTCTTTCCCTCGCGCTGCTTGGCCCACAGCTTGCGCTTGCGGGTGATATCGCCGCCATAGCACTTGGCGGTGACGTTCTTCCGCATCGCGGAGATCGTTTCGCGAGCCACCACACGACTGCCAATGGCCGCCTGCAGCGCCACCTCGAACATGTGCCGCGAGATCTCTTGCTTGAGCTTCTTGACCACCGCCCGACCGCGGAACTCCGCGTCGCGGCGGTCGCAGATGATGCTCAACGCGTCCACCTTCTGGCCGTTGACCAGAATGTCCATCCGCACCAGATCCGCCGGATAGTAGCCCAGCAGCTCGTAGTCCATCGTGCCGTAGCCGCGGGTGACGCTCTTGAGCTTGTCGTGCATGTCGTAGATCACTTCGGCAAGCGCCAGGTCGTACACCAGCATCGCCCGCGTCGGCGAGAGGTACTCGGTCCGCACGTACACGCCGCGGCGATCCGTGCAGAGTTTCATCACCGGGCCAATCACCTCGACCGGCAGCACGAAGTTCACACGGACCACCGGCTGCAGGAACTCATCGATGAACCCGGCCTCGGGCACCTTCTGCGGATTGTGGATTTCCAGCAACTCGCCGTTGGTGGTGCGAACGTGGTACGTGACGTTCGGCGCGGTTTGCACCAAGTCGAGGTCCGATTCCCCTTCCAGCCGCTGCTGGATGATCTCCATGTGCAGCAGACCCAGGAAGCCGCAGCGAAAGCCGAACCCCAGCGCGTCGCTCGACTCGGGCTCGAACTCGAAGCTGGGGTCGTTGATCGACAGCTTCGTCAGCGCGTCGCGCAGCTCGTCGAAGTTCTGGCCGTCGGACGGATAGAGACCGCAATAGACCATCCGCTTGGGCGCCTGATAGCCGGGGACCGCGTCGGCCACGGTGGAGGAAGGGACGCCCACCGTGTCGCCGATGTGGACCTGCCCCAGTTCCTTGATGTTGCAAATCAGATAACCCACCTGGCCCGCTTGCAGCAGATCGCACGGCTTGCGTTGCGGGACGAACTGCCCCAGCTCGAGCGCTTCGTGCGATCTGCCTGACCGCAAGAACTTGACCTTTTGCCCCTTGCGCAGCGTGCCGTTCATCAGCCGCATGTAGGTGATGGCGCCGCGGTAGTCGTCGTAGTGCGAGTCAAACACCATCGCCTGCAGCGGGGCGAGCGGGTCTCCTTTGGGCGGCGGCACGCGCTTGATGATGGCCGCAATCAGGTCTTCGATCCCCAGGCCCGTCTTGCCGCTCACCCGCAGCACGTCGTCCGGGTCGATCCCCAGGCTCTGCTCCATCTCGCGGATCACTTCGTCGGGGCGGGCGTGCATCAGGTCGACCTTATTGAGCACCGGCACGATCATCAGGTTGTGCTGCATCGCCGCGTAGAAGTTGGCCACCGTCTGGGCTTCGACCCCTTGGAACGCGTCCACCAGCAGCACCGCCCCTTCGCAGCAGGCCAGCGAGCGGGAAACTTCGTAGTGAAAGTCCACGTGGCCCGGCGTGTCGATCAGGTTCAGTTCGAACTCCTGCCCTGCGTGCGTGTAGTTCATCGCCACGGCGCGGGCTTTGATCGTGATGCCGCGCTGCCGCTCCAGGGCCATGTCGTCGAGCATCTGCTCGCCCATCTCGCGCTGCTGCACGGTGCCGGTATGCTCGAGGAACCGGTCGGCCAACGTGCTCTTGCCGTGGTCAATGTGCGCGATGATCGAGAAGTTGCGAATGTGGAGGCAGTCAGGCATGTTTGGGGGGGCTTTCGGCTGTCGGCTATCGGCTGTTGGCTGTCGGCCGTCAGCTATTTCGACTTACGCTCTTTTTAAGTCACTCTGGTTTGCGGTGGAAATCGGCTCTCGCCAGGCCCGCGGCGCCGAAGAAGCCGGCGTCGGAGCCTAGTTCGGCGTAATTGATGCGCGCGGCGGCGGCCACTACCGGCAACGCCCGCCGCCGCACTTCTTGTCGTATGCGTTCGATAAACTTTCGTCCAACTGGTGAACCTTCGCGGCCGAACGTCATCGCCCCGCCGATCAGCACGCCGCTGGGGTCAACCGTGTGCAGCAGCGTGACGATGCCAATGCCCAACAGCCGGGCCGTCTCGTCGACGATTTCGACCGCCAGCGGATCCTCGCGCTCGGCATGTTGATCGATTAGTAGTGCCGTCAATTCCGCGCCGCCGGCAATCGCCGCGGAGAGCGAGCTGGCGCGGCCGGCCTGCAATGCTTCTTCCGTTCGCCGCACGACGGCCGTCGCGCTGCAATACGCTTCCAGGTGCCCTGTCTGGCCGCAGCCGCACATCCGGGCATTGGGGCCGATGTCGATAATGATATGCCCTAGTTCCGAGCCGTGGCTGTGCTCGCCGGCAATAGACAGATCGCCGATGATGATCCCGCCGCCAACGCCGGTCCCCAGCGTGAGCATCACCAGGCTGTGCATCTCGCGCCCCGCGCCGAGCCAGAACTCGCCGTAGGCCGCCGCGTCGGCGTCGTTGGCATACGTAACGGGTCGGCCGCAGTGGTGGCTCACGCGGTCGCGAATCGGAAAATCGTTCCACCCCGGCAGGTTCACCGGCTTGATCAACCGGCCGGCGGGTATGTCCATCGTGCCGGGGGTGGCCAATCCCACGCGGGCGACGTTGGCCATGCCGATGCCCGCGCCGTCGGCGATCTGGCGGACGACGTCGGCCATCCGCCGCGCCCCGGCCTCGGGCCCTTCGTGAATTTCGGTCGGCACGCTTTGATAACCCAGCAGCGCGCCGCGATCGTCGACCAGGCCGATCTTAATGTTGGTGCCTCCCAGGTCGATGCCCGCAAACAGCGGCGGCACAGCCTGGTCGCTGGGGATGGTGCGGCGGGTATCGGTCATGGGTGAAAGTATCGAGAGAGGAACCGTCGTTGCAAAGCAACAGTGGGTGGCTGGGGCAACGCCCCAGTAGTTTTGGTTGGGTAGTTCTGGGGCGATGCCCCAGCCACCCGCCGCGAGCCGCAGCGTTGGCCTGACGCGGGTGTTGGCGTGGCGCAAACGGACAGTATAGAACCCCCTGCGAAACGGGGCAATTGCGGCCTGGATGCCACTTCGATTGACGGCTTACGGCCACTCTGTCATCCTGGGGCCACTTCGGCCGCCGGTCCGCCACCGGTTTTCGTGAAAATACCATGTAATTGGGGGGATATGTGATGCGGTTCATCACCTTGCGGCGCGCGGCGTGTGCTGGCTTATGTTTCGGCGTCGCTTGGTTGGGCGTGGGCCAGAGCCTGCGGGCCGAGGATGCCCCCGCCGCGACTCCTCCGCCGGCCACCGCACCCCCCGCTGTCGCGCCTGCGGCAGCCGCACCCGCCGCCGCGCCGGCCGCCGGCGCCGCCGAACGGTCGATCGACGACGTAATGCAAGCGTTCTTCATCGCCTTGCTCTCAAACGACGAAGCGGGTGTGAAGGCCGAGATCATGCCCCATGCCAAAGCCGAGATCCTGTGGAAGGGAATGCCGGTCCCCAAGCAACTGCTGGAGCAAATGAAGAAGCAGTTCAAAGGGCTCACCTGCCGCGAAGTGAAGCTCGGCGACACGATCCGTCTGCCCGGCGGCAACGAAGTGAAAGCCAACGACTCGATGATCAACGCCGACAGCAAGCTCGTCTATCCCTCTGTGGCCGGCGAGGAAATGCCAATCCCGCTGCGGATGCAAAAGTCGGAAGGGAAATGGAAGGTGGACGCCACGCCGCTGATCGAAGCCCGGCTGGCGTCGCAACGCGCCGTCGAAGGAGCCGGCGCGCAGCAGCCGGACGAGGGGGCGAAGAAGTAGCCACTCACTTCTTGCGGTCCATAAAATTATCGTACGCGATATACGCGAACACCGATCCCACCACGATCTCTCCGATCCCGAGAATCCACCGTATCGGCGGATCGTCTTCGCCGTTCGTAATCACCTGCGCCCCATGGGAATAAGTGATCAGAGTTCTGGCGTCCCTATTTGGCTTCGCGAAAAGAACGAACGCACCGAGGCTCAGCGGAAACAATGCCAACACCGCGAACAGCCACCACAGACGTACGGGGATATAACCGCGAAATTTGTTGCGGTATTGCAAGTAGATGGGTATGCGAATCGACTGCGGCGGCTCCTTGGGCTTCACGATCGGCGCAAGCGGCTGCAGGCCGAACTCGTCGCGGCTCGCTTGCTTTGCATAGTCCGGGTTGCTCGGCGGCGCGTCAAAGTCATCGAGCGCGCCGGCCAATCGCGATCTGTTTTGAGGCGCTGGGACAGGCTCGGTGACCACCGTCGCAATCACTTCATCGGGCGCGTGTGGGTGTGATTCTTGTGGCTGCGACTCTTGAGACTGTGGCGAAGGCATCGCCGCTTTTGCATCAGCACCATCGGCCCCGCCCGGCACGCGCACCGCGGCGCGACAGCCGGGACACTTGCCAACGCGCCCCGCCGTCTCGTCCGGCACCTTGATGCTCTGCCCGCAATGTGGGCAAAAGAATCGAATCA
>JAIOQB010000375.1 GCA_021413585.1 Planctomycetia bacterium | reverse complement strand
TGCCCTGCCTCGGCCGGCGGGCCGTGTTGGCCTCGCAGGCGTTTCCATTCTCCGAAGGAGCGTTTGAGGAGCAGATCGAGCGGACGCGGCTGGCCTACGGCACGCCCGACGAGATCGCCCACACGCCCGGCCGCAATCTGGTGGAGCAGCGGCGAAATTTTTTCCGCAACACGGGTCCCGAGCAATGGCTGGCGATCGCCGATCGGTTTCGCATGGACTACGTAGTGGTTGCCACCGATCATCAGGCCGACTTGGGCGGAATTGACGCTTGTTATCAGGACGCCAGCGTTGCTGTCTACGAAGTCGCACGCTTGAGGTGGCAATTTGGCCCGGTCAGCGGTCCCGCCCCGGCTCCGGCTCCCACCGCCGGCCATGGTCGCCGAATGCTCTTGCGATAGCCCCACGCGAGCGGTAAATATCCCACCCGCTTCGGTGCTGCCATGGGCTGTTCTCGCCACACCGCCGCGATTTTTTGCCAGTTCGCCAGTCGTGCCGCACCGGCATCGCCGCGCGCAGGGGAAGGTATGTTGCCAGTTGACGTTGCTAATCCGCACGGCACCATTGCCGCCACATCGGCCACGGCCGGAGTCGCGAGCAAGCGAAGTCCTGCGCTGTGGCGGCATCGCGTGCTGGCGCGCGTCTATCGCCATCGCTATCTGGCGGGGTTCACGCTCATTGGCTTGTGCTCGATCTTGATCGAACTGGCCATTCGGCGGGCTTTGCCCAACTGGTGGCCGCCGTCGTGCCAAACGGGTTTGGCGTTTCTGGTTGGATTGATGCTGAGCCTCACGCTCAATCTGACCGTGAACTTTCACGTTCCCCGGCAATATCTGCTGCGCACCACCGCCTGGTTCGTGGGCATTTCATTGATCTCCTTCAGCTTGAATGCCGCGGTGGTCTATTTCCTCCGCGCCACGACCGCCGTGACGTACGACGAACTCCGGTTGGCCACGGCCGGCGTGCTGTTCACGCTCGCCTACTCGCTGCACCGCACGTTCACATTCGACCAGTCGCGCAATTTCGGCATCGCGGTGTACGCGGTGGAGGACGAGGATGTCGACCGCATCTTCGCCGCCGTGGGCTGGTGCTGCGATCATGTGCATGTCGACCTCGTCGACGAGACGATGCAGCCCGACGCGGCCCCGGTGCAGTTGGATCGCATCGATCAGGTGCGCCGCCTGTGGAATGGCCACCCGATCTGCTTGCATGTGATGTCGCGGCGACCTCGCTCCTGGGTTCATCAAACGTGGCAGCAGGTCGATTGGTATCTGCTGCATTGCGACGCCGACGACGACTTGCAGGAATTGATTTTTGAATGCCGCGCGCACGGCAAGAAGGTGGGAGTGGTGTGGCACAGTGGGGTTCGTCCCGGTCGACTGCTTCCCTACCTGCCGCATGTGGACTTTGTCATGGTGCTGGGGATCGCCGAGCCGGGCCGCTCGGGCCAAACGCTCGATGAAGCGGGCCTGGCCGTCGCCCGCACGCTCGAAACGATGCGGGCTCACTACCGCTTTGACCTGATGTTCGACGGCGGCGTGCGGACCAGCAACATCGCTCAGATCCCGGGCCGGTATATCGTGTCGGCCTCCGGCGTGCTCAACGCTCCAGTGCCCGTCATGACGGCCGAAACCCTCCGGCTCTCACGCTATCGACGACAAGACAGCCGTCGGGCGGCCTGACCAACGGCAAACCAGCCAGCAATTTAAGACTTCGCGACACCGCTTACAGGCGAAATGGCAGAGGTGGACATGACAAATCTGGATGCAACCCAGCGGCGCATGGCTCTGCTGCGCGAGGAAGTGTGCCGCGTCAATCGGCTGCTGCCCGTGCAGGGCTTGGTGACGATGCACTCGGGCAACGCCAGCGGCTACGATCCGCAGAGTGGGCGGCTGGTGATCAAGCCCTCAGGGGTGGACTACCACGCACTGACGCCGGAAATGCTAGTGGAGGTCGATCTGGCCAGCGGCCAGGTGGTTGCCGGCGATTTGCGGCCCAGCGTCGATTTGCCCCATCACCGGTTTCTTTATCAGCATCTGCCGAACCTGTGCGGCATCATCCACACGCACAGCAATTTTGCCACGGCCTTTGCGGCGGTGCATTCGTCCGTGCCGCTGTGCCTGACGGCGATCGCCGACGAGTTTGGCGGCGAAATCCCCTGCGCTCCCTACGTTGACAATCACGACGACAACATCGGCCGGGCCATCTTGCGACATCGCAACCAGGCGCCGGCGATTTTGCTGGCTAACCACGGCGTGTTTGCCTGGGGAACGACTCCCGCCGCCGCGCTGAAGGCGGCCGTCATGGTGGAGGACGTCGCCCGCACGGTGCATTTGGCCATGCAGATCGGCCAGATTCAACTGATTCCAGAACACGAGGCCCGCAAGTGGCACTCGCGCTATCAAACCACGTATGGGCAATCGTCCGCCGCGCCGGCGACCCCGGCGACCGAGTCGGCACCGGCTCCCTCGCAACGCGTACCCTTGCCATCCCCAAGCACAAAACGACGCGACGCTGCCTGAAGATCGAGTTGCCGAGGCTGTAACCGCCCGGCAAACAACGCAAAACTGCCAGGGCCACACTGATGCCACACCACCCGCAACTTTCGGTCGTGCTTCCGTGCTACAACGAAGCACCGGGGTTGGAAGCCCTGCTAACCCGATTTGAGCAGCATGCCGGCGACACCTCGTTTGAGCTGATTCTGGTGGACAACGGCTCGACCGACGACACGGCACAGCGGCTCCCGCGGCTGCTGGCCCGTTTTCCATTTGCCCGCACGGTGCGGGTGGAGAAGAACCAAGGGTATGGCCACGGGATCCTCACCGGCCTGCGGGCGGCGGTGGGGGAAGTGCTCGCCTGGTCGCACGCCGATCTGCAAACCGATCCGGCCGATGTGTTTAAGGCGTGGAAGATTTATCAGGCATCTGAAACGCCCCGTCGCACGATGGTCAAAGGACGTCGTTATGGCCGCCGGCTGCAGGAGCGACTGCTTAGCTGGGGCATGCAATTGACGGCTGGCGTGCTGCTGCAGGCGCCGCTGAGTGAAATCAATGCCCAGCCCAAGATGTTTCACCGCGAGTTGCTGGATTGCCTGAGCGATCCGCCGATCGATTTGAACTTCGACGTGTACGTGCTCTACGCCGCGTATTGCTGCGGCTGGCGGACCACGAGTTTTCAGGTGGCATTTCCGCCTCGCACGCACGGGCAATCGAGCTGGGCCACCAGTTGGCAATCGAAGTTCCGCACGATCCGCCGTTCGTTCGGCTACCTGTGGAAGCTGGCGTGGGAAACGCCGCCACAGAGCGTGCGTTCACCCGCGGCCGGACGAAGTCGTGCTACTCGCAGCGACGCGGCGTGACGCGCTTGGACTTCTTCACCACGGAGGCACGGAGGCACGGAGAAGAAAATCTCAATCACCAAATTCCAATCTCCAATAAAGCATACTCGACTCTTTATTGGAGATTGGAATTTGGTTATTGGTCATTTTGCTTCCTCTCCGTGGTGGATAAAACGCGTTAGCACTTTTCCCTAGCATCTGCACCACGAGATATTGAAAGGGTTGTCCCTTGTCGAGTCTGGCTGCCAGCACTGTTTTTGCCGCCTTGATGCCGGATGAAGCGTCGGCTCAGCGTATCTGCAACTACAAACAGCAGGTCCGCCGCCTCGTTGGCGGCCAGCTTTATCTCGCCGATCCGCCGCACATGACGCTCTATCTGGCGGCCTATCCACGGCCGCAAGACGCCGTGGCCGCGGCGGCGCGAATCGCCCCAACATTGTCCTCTCCGCAATTTTCGCTCGCCGGCTGGCACACCTTCATGGCCGATGCGCTAACGGGCAGAAACACACTGGTGCTGCAACCGGAAGCGTCGGCCATCGAATCGCTGCGCATCCTGCAGTCACGGGTCGTGCGGGCACTATCCATGTCGCGCGACGTGGTGGCCACACAGGCGCGAATCGGCCATCGGGTCGATCACCTTTCCGCTGCGGAGCAACAATCGCTCCGCGACTGGGGATTTCCCTACGTCGGGCCAATCTGGCAACCGCATTTTACAATCGCCTCCATCAACGCGGCCGATTGGGCCCGCGTGGCAGAGTCGTTGCTGACCGAATCGGCCAACTGGCCAGTAACCTGCGCCCGCCTCGACCTGTTCCGGCTGGAAGGAAACAACCCCGTGCTGCTCGAATCGTTTCCAGTCACCGCTCACCGCTCACTGCCCACTGCTGACACGTCAAAGCTCACCGCCGAATCGTGCGACGCGACATTCAAAGACCGTCTTACCGCCGCCCTGTGGCGCGTGGTCGACCGCCACGAATGGCTCGTTTCGGCCACGATCACCGGCAGCTTTCTCACCGACACCTCATTGCGGGCAATCAGCGACATTGATCTGGTGGTCGTCGTCGATCAACTCACCAAACGGCGGTTTGCCACGTTGCAGCAGGAGTTCGACGCCGCGCTGCGCCCGATTCTAGCCAAGCGAGGCCTGGGCCTGAAAATCAATCCCACGCTGGGGCCGCTGAAACTCAACGACGAAGCCACGGCCGTGCTGCATCTGATGGTGTATACGCCCGAGGGGCACCGGTCACATGTGATCCAAAGCCCTTTTACGTGCCTCGATTGGCAGCGGTCGACCGCCACGCACAAGCTGAGCCTGTCGGAAGTTTATCCGGTGTTCGGCCTGCAGCCACATCATTTCCTCAGCGGCCGCCGCGGCGCGGGCGACTATCTTCGCGATCTCGACCGTGGCGTCGTGTCCTACCGCGAGTTGGTGTGCGACGACCAAGGGCACAAGGAAGTTCGCGGTGAGAAGCCGATGGACGCTCGCGATCGGGCCGAGTTCGGCTACCATGTGATGCGTTTCCTGATGCAGAACCTGGTCAAGCTGCTGACCCGCGACAATGCGATTCAGAATCAGGGTTCCGGCGCCGACTCGCTGTGCGACGTGTTTTTCGCCCAGTTCGACCAGAATGCCGCGGCCCATCGCAGCCTGTACGAAGAGCTTTGCCGGCAGAAGCGCACGGGCAACTTCACGACACCCGTCGATCGACACACCGCCCGATTGCACAACTTCGTCCGCGATTTTGCCTCGCAGTTCCGCGAGATCTTTGAAACCACGGCCACCCGGCACCTGCTCATTCGGCATGCTCCGACTCGGCTCAACGGCGGCCGGGGCGATGCCCGCCGGTTTGTCGGTCGCGTTGAAGTTCCAATTGATCGGCCGGACGCCCCCACGTTAGCGGCCTTGGCATCGGCCGTGGCCGAGCATCAACCCGCCGCGGTCTTTGCCTCGCCGTCGCTGCGATGCCAGCAGACGCTCGATTTGCTCCGCCGGCACATGCAACTCGCCGCCACAATGATCGACCCGCGACTGATCGAGATCGATTACGGTCGCTGCGACGGCCTGACGATCGGCGAATCGCGCCGCGACCATCCGCATCTGTTTGCCCGCTGGGACCGGGGCGAAGACTCGTCGTTTCCCGAGGGTGAAAACTCCGCCGACGTGCTGGCCCGCGCGTTGGAGTTTGTCGAAGAGACCTGGCGAACGGCCAGCGGCAACACCGTGGCCTGCACGCACAACGTCGTGATTCGCTGCCTCGTCGGACACGCCTTGGGTGTGCCGCGCAATCAGTGGCACCGGATCACCGTGCCGCATCTTACGCCGATCACCTTTGTCCAGACGCGCGACTACGGTTGGTTTGTCGATCTCGACGAACCGGCCGAGCGAGCGTTGTTTTCAAGCTTTTTCGCCGCACGTTGGGAAGCCACACCATGCAGCTCGTCGTCCCCATGGCCGGTCTTGGGCAGCGTTTCGTCGACGCCGGCTATCGCCAGCCTAAGCCACTGATCGACGTCGACGGCTTGCCGATGGTGGTGCGCGCGGTACACGATCTGCCGCCGACCGATCGGAAAGTGTTCATCGTCCATCCCGATCACGTTGCGCAGCACCGGATCGATCGCACGTTGCGTCAGCACTTTCCCGCGGCCGAGGTAATTACCGCGCCGGGGCTGACCGCCGGCCAGGCGTGCAGCGTTCGATTGGCGAGCGATGCGCTCGATCCGAACCAACCGGTGCTGGTGGCCGCTTGCGATAATTCGCACTTGTATTCCGCGGCGGCACTGTACGAATTGCTGGCGGATCCAGGCGTCGAATGTGCGATCTGGACCTATCGCCACGATTTTCGCGTGCTGGAGCGGCCGACCGCTCATGGTTGGGTCCGCCTGTGGCCGGGCACGATGGACGCCGAACGCATCTCGTGCAAGACGCCGATTTCGAATACGCCGCTCGACGATCATGCCATCACCGGCTGCTTCTGGTTTCGCACGGCCCGCAAGATGCTCGACGGCATCAATGCCCTGGTCGCGGCCAACGAACGGGTCAACGGCGAGTTCTACCTCGACTCGGTTCCGAACATGATCATGGCGGACGGCCGGCGCGTGGTGGTGTTTGAAGTCGAAAAATACATCGGCTGGGGAACTCCGCGCGACCTGGAAGACTACGTGCGCTGGCAACGATACTTCGCACGCCCATCCTTGGCGCGGCTGGCCGGTTGAACTGTTGGAACCCGGCATGCTCACCATCGCCCATCGCGTCAACACGATCGAGCAGCTTGCCCGCACGCCGGTTGAGTTGGGCGTCGAACTCGACTTGCGCGACCACGGCTCGCGGCTCGTCCTGGCGCACAATCCGTTTCAGGATGGCGAAGATTTTGAAGAATACCTCCGCCACTATCGCCACGGCCTGATGATCCTCAACGTCAAGAGCGAGCGGATCGAGCACCGCGTGCTGGAACTCGTGGCGGCGGCCGGCATTGAGAATTACTTTCTGCTGGACTGCTCGTTTCCGATGATCCGCCTGCTGGTGCAGCGGGGCGAGCATCGCATCGCCGTGCGGTTTTCTGAATTCGAGCCGGTCGAAGCGGCGTTGGCACTGGCGGGGCAAGTGGATTGGGTGTGGGTCGACTGTTTCACCCGCATGCCGCTGAGCGACCGGACCTACGAGCAATTGAAGGCCCATTTCAAGCTCTGCGTTGTTTCGCCTGAATTGCAGGGGCGAGATCCAGCGACGATCGCCGAATATCGCCGCCAATTGCGCGACTTTCCTGTTGACGCCGTCTGCACCAAGCGGCCTGATCTGTGGCAGACGCCGCTGGCGGAAGTGTGAGCGGCTCTCATCGACGTGCGTGTCATCGCACGTAAGCACCCATCAAACGGGGCCACCGCGTATTAACGCGACGCCAAAGCGCGGGTGGCTGGGGCAACGCCCCAGAGACAATCTCTGGCATTTACCCAATTTCCCCCGCGGGCTACGATCCAAAGCCATCGACCCACCTTCAACCAGGCTACCAATGGGGCGGATCTTGATATGACGATTGCCGGCCAGGCCGCACCAGCCAATGCCACCCCGGCCGCGCCGCCGCTCCCTCTTCCTGCCGAAGCATCGCCCCAGATTCGCCGTCGCGCGTTGTGGCTGGGTCTGCTGACGATTTGGGCGTACGTCGCCTGTTTCATGCAATTCGGGCTCCTGGACTATTACGCCCGCCCCGCCTCCCAACGCGTCAACAACGGCCGGCAGGCGACATTCTTTGCGGTGCATATCAACCCCTATTACGTTTTTTCCGAGGACTTCCACCTCTACGTCGTGCGGTCAAAGCGGATCATGGATCGTGGCTGGACCGACTCGCCGCTCCGCACGACGGCCGATTCACGTCCCAGCTACGTCGCTCCGCTGCAGGCAGCGCTGATGATGGTGGCCGTGTCGACTGACGGCCGGCCGGTGCCGTACGCGCTGTTCATGTGCAGCGTGCTGTTAGTCGCCTGGAGCATGCTGTACGTGGCGGCACTGTGGTGGCTGCCGGATGGCGTGTCGCCACTCACGGCGCCGATTGCCGTGCTGGTCACGCTGCTGTTTGAATCGGTCAGCGGCTTGATTCATCCCTTTGCTGAATTTGCGCAATGGCCGGTGCATCGTGGGTTGCGACTCTCCACGATGGCCTGGTCCAGCCCGTTGGCGCTGAGTCTGCTGTTGGCCACGGTGTCGTTGGTCTTTCGCCCGCAGCGAAGCACGGGACGGCTGATTTTTGTGGTCGTTGGGCTGTGCATCCTGGCCACGGCCGACAATTGGGCATTTCTCCTGGCCGCCGCCTGCACCGGCACCGTCGTGGGCATCTTGGGGATGATGTGGATTGCCGGCCGCAAGCGATTCCCGAGGGCGCTTCGCTGCTTCGCCGGGCTGACAGGGGCCCTGGTGATTTCGTTGGCGTTGCATCGGGCGACGAGCGTTCAAATTGGCGGCAACGTGCTAACCCGCGGAGGATTCGGACCGGTCTGGCAACAATCGCCGATGGGGCTGAAGACGGGGACTTGGCTGAAGCAGCAATTGTTCGAGCATGCGCTGGTCCTGCCGGCGATTCTGCTGTTGGCGTCGCTGTATGTTGCATTCAAGCAGACCGCGCCGCGGCGGTACGAGATCGGGCTTAATGTGGCTCCCCCCACGTCGCAACGGTGGCACCTGGCGTGCCTGTTCGCTGTGCCGCTGGTGTCGATCACCATCCTGGTGGCCTTGTTGACGCTGATCGGAATGGAGGAGTACCACTCGCTGCAGTTCAAGTGGCGCAGCGAGTTCATTCTGCTTTTTGGTTTGATAGTGGTCGCCTGCGAGTGCGCGAAATGGGGTTTGCGACAAGTCCTGGCCGATCGGCGACGGAGCAACCGCTGGGAACTGGCGGCAGTCGTGTTGATCCTCGGCGCGCTGTTCGTGTATCACAACGTGCGGATCCGGGGGTTTGTCCGTCAGACCGCTGCCCGCGAGTTCTTTCTTACCCAAGACGAAGAAGGGCTGCGCGATTGGCTCCGCCAGCGCGAGCCGGCGCTTGGCCGGTACACGTTAGCCACGGCCAGCCACGAGCTGAATTACCTGTGCGCCTATTGGTCCCGCGCCGACCTGCTGCTGCCCGAAGGTTTTCCCTACCACAGCGGCCTCTCCACGCCGCAGATCGAGCAGGCGATGGCCGACGTTCTGGCGGTCTATGGCGCCACACCGCAATCATGGCGCGATTTCAACCTCTACCACCAGGTGTGGGATCAGTGGAGTTGGGGTCGCTCGCGGCTGCTCTCCGCCCGCCACGGCTACATGTACTATTTGCTGCACCGGCAGTTTCTGGAGAACGGTTACCTGAACATTCCTCCGGAATTCACGCAACCCAAACGCACCACGGCCCATCTGGCCGATCAACGCCTGTGGTTCGATGCGCATGCCCCAGAGGTTTTCGTGACTCGCGCCTGTAGGGAATCGGCGGAGCGGATTGCACAAATAGTGGAGCGACAGTCGGCCGAGTCCGGCAAAAAAAAGTCCGATCGCCCCGACGTCGTCATTGTCGACGAGGTGTCACGAGCCTTGGGCACACCCGACTTGAGCGGCTACGTCCGGGAGTTTCAGCACGGCAATTTAGAAGCCTGGGTGCTGGCCTCGCGAGGAACGGCGCCGCCTAAAACAAATTAGGCGGCCCTATAGCCCCGGGCTCCGCCCGGGGGTTGCAGCACCAACCAGCCCAGCCCAAGAAACAACTCACTAGCCCGACGCGCAAGTTTTGGTGTTGCGCGTTTTCGTTGTTTTTTACACGGCAGCCCGGTATTCCTGGGCAAAGCTGTTGCGGATGAGTCGTTTGAGCTTGGAGATGCCGCGGGGCGTTTTGAGGCGTTCGGCGATATAT
>JAIOQB010000068.1 GCA_021413585.1 Planctomycetia bacterium | reverse complement strand
ATCCGGTGATGCGCGAAGTGCTGGAAGAGACCCACGGCGTGATGGTCTACCAGGAGCAGGTGATGCTGATCCTCAACCGCTTGGGTGGCATCCCGCTTTCGTCCGCCTATAGCTGCATCAAGGCGATCAGCAAGAAGAAGCTGGCCGACATCGCCAAGTATCAGCAGCAGTTCATCGAGGGGGCCAGCGCCAAAGGGCTCAGCAAGCGCGAAGCCAGCGACCTGTTCGGTATGATCGAAAAGTTCGCCGGCTACGGCTTCAATAAGAGCCACTCGACGGCCTACGCCCTGATCGCGTATCAAACGGCGTACCTTAAGGCCCACTACCCGCTGGAGTTCATGGCCGCGCTGCTCACGGGCGACATCCCGGGGCGCAACTTCAAGACCAAGGATCCGCTGGTCGAGCATTTGGAAGATTGCCGGCGGATGGAGATCGAAGTGCTCGGTCCGAACGTCAACCGCAGCGAAGAGCCGTCAACCGCAGCACGCTGGAAACGCTGGTCAAGGCCGGCGGGTTCGACGCGCTCGGCGCCAAGCGGGCGCAGCTTTCCGCCGTCATCGACAGGGCGTTGCAAGGCGGCGCCGCCACCGCGGCCGACCGCCGCAGCGGCCAGCGTTCGATGTTCGACGAACTGGGCGACGATGAAGTCGAACAAGCGGCGGTTGACGCCCTGCCGGACCTACCCGAGTGGGACGAGCGGCAGCGACTTTCCGGCGAAAAGGAAGTTCTGGGATATTACCTCTCCAGCCACCCGCTGGCGGAGCACGAGGAAACGCTCCGCACCTGGTGCAGCCACACCACCGGCGGACTGGCCGACGTGCCGACGCGCAACGAAGTGATCATGGGCGGCATCCTGGCCGCCATCAAGCTCTCGAACGTCAAGCAGCCGCGCCCGGGAAGCACGCAAACCCGCTACGCCATGTTCGACCTGGAAGACACCGAAGGAATCGTCCGCTGCATCGCCTGGCCCGAGCAATACGGCACGTTTGCCGAATTGATTGTCAGCGACGCCATCCTGGGCGTGCGCGGCGCGGTCGATCGCCGGGCCGGCAGCGACGAGGTGAACTTGATCGTCAACGAGCTGATGCCGCTGGCCGAGATGGCGAAGCGGTATACCCGGGGCGTGCGAATCCGGTTTGACGAAACGCGGCACCCGGCCAAGAAGCTCGATGAACTACACGAAATCCTGCGGCTGTACCACGGCACCTGCGCGGTCGAGTTGCTGTTGTGCCTGGCCGATGGCAGCAAGGTCCACTGCGAATGCGACAAGCTCCGCGTTGACTTAAACCCCGAAATGCGCCGCCGCGTGGACGAGCTGCTGGGCCCCGGGAACTTCCGCGCCCTGGCCAGCCCGCCGCCGGCCGCGCCGAAACCGGACCGGCAGCAGAATCGGAAACAGCAATACGTGCGAACGTGATGCATCTCGCCATGGGCCCGGGGCTCCGCCCGGGGGTTGCACGCGAACACGCGTCGCAATTTCAACCGCGCAACTCATGCGGCCAGAACATCTTCATCACCACCCACCACTCGCCGTACGTGATGGCGCCGCAGGCGATGAAGTAGCCGAGGATCGGAAACATGCCGATCGCGCCGGTGGTCTCCATGCCGGTGAGCATGCGGACCCACCAGGGGATGAACAGAATTTTCAATACGTTGACGATCGTTTCCAAAAACGTATCGGCCGCGTTGCCGCCGCTGTCGAACGCCACCCAGCCAATGAACAGGTAGAGGGGGATGTTGAGAACGATCAAAGTGGCAATCAACATCGACTCGGCCCCACGCTGAGTACTCAGTACTCAAAGCTCACTGCTCACCGCTCAAAGCCGACAGCCTCCCCCCTCACTTCCCCGCCACCAGCTTCACTCCCCCGTCAATCTGCAGCACGATCACGCTGGCGATCTTGTCCGGGGCGTCCTTGGGCAGCAGCACGAACAACGAGCTGTCGCTTTGCGTGACTTGCAGCGGCTGACGTTTGGGGTCGGCCAGCAGGAACGCGCCGGTGATCTTGTTGGCGATCGGCGGCAGTTCGAGCCGGCCCTGCGGCCATTGAAACACATGCAGGTACAAGCGCCCCGGTTTCTGCGTCGCCCGGCCCCAAGGTTGCTTTCCCAGCGGTGTGGCCGAGGTGCCGTAGATGCTCTCGCCGTTGACTTGCATCCACTGGCCGATTTCAGAGAGCCGCTCGATGCTCTCCGGCGGAATCTGCCCGGCGCTGGTCGGGCCGACGTTGAGCAGGTAGTTGCCCCCTTTGCTGGCGATGTCGATCAGGTTCTGCAGCAGCTTTTCCGTCGACTTCCAGTTGTGGTCGTGCTGCTTGAAACCCCACGTGTCGTTGATCGTCATGCACGATTCCCAATCGACGCCGGGCAGGCCGACCGCCGGAATCTCCTGCTCGGGCGTGCCGAAGTCGCCGGCGTACGGCTTGTCTTTGCCGGTCAGGCCGTGCATCCCTTTGCGTCCCTTGTCGACGCGGTTGTTGACAAGGATCGACGGCTTGAGCGACCGGCAATACTGATATAGGTCGAGCCCATCCTCGTGCGTCCACCAGTTCACCCATTCGCCGTCGAACCACAGCATGGCCGGGTCGTAGTTCGTCACCAGTTCCTTGAGCTGGGCCTTCATGTAGTCGACGTAGTCCTGCTTCATCCCTTTGCGCATCTCCGTCTGGCCGTCTCCCGCGTCGGGATGCTTCCCCTTGGCGGCGATGAATTGCGAAGGGTGGTGCCAGTCCATGATCGAATAGTAGAAGCAGAGCGTCAGCCCCTGCTTCTTGCACTCGTCGGAAAGCTGCTTGAGGATGTCCTTGTGGTACGGCGTGGAGTTGACCACGTCGAAGTCCGACACCTTGCTGTCCCACAGGCAGAACCCGTCGTGATGCTTCGTGGTGATGACGAGGTATTTCATGCCCGCCTGTTTGGCGGTGCGGACAAACGTGGCGGCGTCGAACTTCTGCGGGTCGAACTGGGCGACGAACTTGTCGTACTCCTCGTTGGGGATGTTGCCGTTCGACTTGATCCACTCGCCAATCCCCCCGACCTTCTTGCCCTGGTACACGCCGGCCGGGACCGAGTAGACCCCCCAGTGGACGAACATGCCGAAGCGGGCATCGCGCCACCATTGCATCCGGGCGTCGCGGTCGGCGGGGGATTCCTTCACCGGCTCGGCGGCGAGGGAGGGATTAGCCGATGTTGCCAAGAGAATCGCTGCGGCCGCCACTCTACAAAGAAACACCGAGAGGTCGGTCGTTGATTTCCAGCGTCGATTCATGATCTTATCCGCCCTGATGAAGTCTGATGATTCAAATTGCTTTGCTGACGGTTATTGATTTGCGAACCCTGCCAGTCGTGGCCGGCAATGTCGGCCCATTATGGCCCCGCGGCAAGCCACTTGCAATGAATCCCCACCGGCACAGAATCGCCGGCCTCCACTAGCACTGGCAAAGCCAGTGGCACACGAAAAGAGCAAGGCAGGGACGAGCTGCATGTCTGGGGCAACGCGGCAGGACTAGCAATATTTTCCCTGGTTTTCGCCTTTTTCCGTGTGCCACTGGCTTTGCCCAATGGCGTCCGGGAAAAATCTTAACTGTTTCTTAACTTGCGCGATCTGCGGCGTTTGTATATAAACTCCGCATGTCCCAGTCCAGGCACCAACGACGCCGGAGGCGTAGCGATCGCCG
>JAIOQB010000067.1 GCA_021413585.1 Planctomycetia bacterium | reverse complement strand
GGACGATAAAGTCCCCGCCGTGCGGCTGGCGGCGGCGGACGCGTTGTCAAAATTCACTGCGCCACGGGCCCGTCCTCCGCTGCGGAAGATACTGGTGGCGCATAAAGACATGACCCTGCGGCTTCAAGTGGCGGCGTTGTTAGTCGCCGGGGCCGTGCCGGCCGACATCGAAGCCTTTAACAAAGCCTTGGACAGCCCCGATTCGCAATTGCGGGCCGCGGCGGTGCAAGGGCTCAACGCCAACCCAGATCCGAGCGCCGTGCCGCCGTTGGTGCGGGCGTTGTCGGACAAGCTGGCTTCCATCCGCCTGGCGGCGGCCTCGTCGCTCGCGCAGAAAAACACCGAACCCGCCCACGCCGCCATGATGGCCGCATTGACCACCCATCCAGATAACGCCGTGCGATTCCAAGCGGCCCAGCATTTTGGCCAGTTTCCCAATCCCAATGCGTCCGATGCGCTCGCCGCGGCGCTGAAGAGCGACAGCGATACTTTGCGTCTACGAGCGTTGCAGTCGCTTGGCGCGATCAACGACCCAAAATCGTCGCAGGTGCTGGTGACGCTGCTCAACGACCCCGACTCTTCGATCCGCCAGACGGCGGCTACCTACCTGGCTCAACGCAACCACATCGTGGCCCGCGAGGCATTGCTGGCCGCACTAGCCAACCATCCCGACAACGCCGTGCGGCTGCAGGCGGCCGTGTATTGCCGTAGCGTTCCGGCTCCGCTATTGATCGACCCGCTTACCGCCGCCTTGAAAATCCATCACGAGGCAACTCGCATGACGGTGGTGCAGGCGCTCGGCGCCATCCACGATCAGCGCGCGACCCAGGCGTTGGCTACTGCTCTGACCGACGAAGATGCCAGCATCCGGTTGGCAGCCGCAATCTACGTCGCCCAACGCAACGAACAGACGGCTCATGCCGCGATGTTTGAGGCCTTGAAATCCAATCCGGACGAAGCCGTCCGCCTGCAGGCCGCGACGCACTTTGTGCAAATGCCCAATGCGGCCGCGTTACCTGGTTTAATGGTGGTGCTCAACGATCCCAGCCACGCCGTCAGGGTGGCGGCGGTGCAGGCTCTGGGGAGGATCGGGGGCGAGCCGGTGGTCGACGGGCTCCGAACGGCCCTGGCCGACACGAACCCTACGGTCAAGGAAGCCGCCATTCAGGCCCTGCGGCAAAACAACCACCCCCGGTCAAAGGTTGTGCTAAAAGAAGCCGGCATTCAATAGCCGGCACTGTCTACGCCGCCGAAACTTCTGATCCGAGCCACGGGGTTTACCCCGTAGTCCTGTCACGGCCGGCCCATCTTAACAGTCCCCGTCCGCGCGCGTGCCAGCACCCCACGCCCGCCGAGAAAATTGGCTGCCGATGATGCAGCGCAGACCGCCGATGTGTATAATAAACCACCTACTTCCAGTTCCCACCCGTTCTCGTCCCACCAGGCAGGGGCACAGCGCTATGTTCCATGCGCGAGGTCTAATTTCAGCGGCCATCGGCTCGCTGGCGATTATCGTTTCGGCTGCGGCGGTTGCTTGCGCCGATGACAACGTTTTAGGGTTGCCCGCGCAAGGCGTGGCCAACAAGGGAACCTTGTTCGTCGTCGGCGGCGGCCATCCCCCCGATTCGGTCTACAACGAATTCGTGCGCCTTGCCGGCGGCAAGAACGCACACTTGCTGTTGATTCCATCGGGCCACGCTTGGGCAACGCAAGCCGACATCGACCGTCGCTTCAATGGTTGGAAGTCGATGCAGGTGGCGTCGTTCAATTTTCTCGATGCCAAGACGCGGGCCGAAGCTGATTCCGCCAGTTTTGCATTGCCTCTCTCCACGGCCACGGGCGTGTGGATTGCCGGCGGCAGCCAAAGCCGGCTCGCCAGCTTGTACGGCGGCACCAAAGTCGAAGACGGCATTCGCCAGATTTTTGAACGAGGCGGAGTCATCGGCGGCACGTCGGCCGGCGCCGCCGTGATGTCCCGCGTGATGATCCAATACGGCGGGCCGACCGAGCCCGTGCTGGGACGCGGTTTCGGCCTGATCGATCGGGCCGTGGTGGACCAGCACTTCTCGCAGCGCGGGCGCTATCCCCGCTTGCTCACGGTGCTGGAAGATCATCCTGGTCTGGCGGGCCTTGGCATCGACGAAGGGACTGCTCTTGTGCTGCAAGGGAACCAGGCGCGGGTGCTGGGTGATTCCAAGGCCACCGTCTGCTTCACTTCCCCCAATCAGCAAGGGACAATGCTGTATCGGCTCAAAGCCGGGCAAAAAGGGGATCTGGCCGCGATGATGAAATCGTCAGCCGTGCCGCGGCGGGTGAAGTAACCTTTCGCACTTCCGCGCCGCTGGGACAGCGGCGGCTCACGGGGTTTGCGTGATTCATTCGCCAATCCCCACTCGCGAATCGTTCAGTCCGCTACTCCATAGCGCACGATGCACCACACGGCCGCCAGCCCGTCTCGCCAGCCGATTTTCTTCCCTTCCGAATACGTCCGGCCCGAATAGCTGATCGACGTTTCATGCACGCGGAATCCACGCCGGGCGATCTTGGCCGTGATTTCCGGCTCGAATCCAAAACAATTCTGCCGCAGCCCGGGCGCCACGGTAGCGAGCACCTGTCGGGTGAACATCTTGCAGCCGGTTTCCATGTCGGTGAGGTTCAGATTGGTAAAGCAGTTCGACAGGCACGTCAGCAGCCGATTCCCCACGTAGTGCCAATAATAGAGCACGCGATGCGGCCGATGCCCCAGAAAGCGGCTCCCGTAGGCGACGTCGGCCAATCCTTTAACGATTGGCCGCAGAATCCGCGGATATTCGGCCGGATCGTATTCCAATTCAGCGTCCTGCACGACGATGATGTCGCTGCTGGTGCGTGCAAAGCCCGTTCGCAGCGCGGCTCCATTGCCCCGATTGACCGCGTGCCGCTCGACGATCACGCGATTCTCGGCGTCGTCGGCCCGCTGCCGCTGGATTTCTACGAGGATGCCGGCCGAGCCGTTCGTGGTACAATCGTCCACCAGGACAATCTCTTTGCGCAGCGGCACCGCACACACGGAATCCACCAGTTCACGCGGCGAACGCTCTTCGTTGTAGACCGGGATCACCACCGACAACAGCTGATCGGTCGGCACCGCGTAGAAGCCCAGATCGCAGCAAATGGTGTCCCCCAACGCGGGCCCGCAAGGCCTCATACCACGTCGCATAACAGGGGCGGTGCCTGGCGGCTGCTTCGTACGCTGCGCCCATGCCCATGTGCGGTCAGACCGAGAAAGAATGCGAACGGCAAAAACTATTGACCAATGACCAATGCTGGAGCTACCGGACTGGAGCTACCGGCTTTTTGGAGATTGGAATTTTGGTCGCTGGCCATTCCCTCTCCGTGCTTTTTGTGTCTCCGTGATGAAAAACTCCCCTCGCCCCCCACGTACCGTCCGGCAGACGGAACCTACTTGCGCATCACGCTGCGCAGCTTGGGCTGCGTCGTGGCGGACTCGATGGTCCGGATCGCTTCTTCGGCCGAAGCGATTTTCATATTGCGGCAGTCCTCGGGGAAATCCCACTCCGCTTTGAACGACACCACCAATTGCCGCAACTCCGGCAGCACGACTTTGGCGGCCGAGCCGTAGTTGACCAACTGCTTCATGATCTCGCCCGTGCGGCTTTCGCTGCCGTGGCGGCTTTGGGTTTGAGCGAACTTGACCCCCACGTGAATCCCTTCCTGGAAATGATACTTCGACAACGCCCTCAGCCCGGCCATCCGAATCTCGTTGCCGAACATCGTGTCGGCCGGGGCCGGCTTGTCGATCGCCGCCAGAATGTCCGGCGCCAACGCCTGCACGTCTTCGAGCGTCAGCAAGTCGGTGAACGTATGCGTAAGCTGAGCGCGGGCCATGCCGTCGGCGTTTTTGGAGATCGCCCGGATCGCAGGGTAGAGCAATTCCGGATCAATGTCCTTGATGGAAGATTGCAACAAGCCTTGGAACAACGCCGCCGCCAATTCCCCCTGCGTCAGTTGAATCGGATCGTCCCAACCCACCGGCTGCAGCGGCTCGGCCGTGTCGACCACCGCCTTGAGCATCGCGGGTACGGCGGGCTTCGCCGCATCCCCCAGGTTCTTCAGCGACTGCGCGGCTTTCACCCGCAACCAACGGTCTTCGTGCGTCAGCAGCCGCACCAGCACCGGCAGCGCCTCCGCGCGATGCAGATAGCCCAGCGCTTCCGCCGCCCCCTGCCGCTGATGGGCATTGGTCCCTTCCGCCAGCGCGATCAGCCGAGCGGTCAATTCTTTGCTGTGCGGGCGGCGGCCGAGTTCCTCCGCCGCCCAACTGCGCGCCACCGGCGACCAATCACCGAGGGCAGCGATCAGCTCTTCGGTGCTCTTCGTCTTGCGATCGAGATCAAAACGGCCCGACGCGACGGCCTCTGCCACGTCCTGCCGGCTGAGCCAGTTGGCCTCCGCCGCGTTCCGGCCGGTGATGCAGAGTTTTTTCAGCGGCAGCGAATAGGTGAGCACGTAGCTGGCGGTCGGACTGAGTCCGTAGTAGCTGCTCTTGCCGTAGTAGGTGTTGTCTTCCGTTCTGCCGGGGCCGAATTGCTCGCCGCCGTCGTAGGTGAACGAGCCGTCGCAGCGCCGCACCAAGTCGAGGTGCCACGAGGCTTCTTTCACAAAGGCCGCAGTCGCCGCGGTCCCGCCGGTGTTCGCCCCCAACGCGCCCCACAGATAACTGAAGCCTTGCCCCGTGTGACCGTATTCGCGGTTCTGATAAGAAGCGGTGACCATCTTCGCGAAGAACTGGGTCTCTCGCGGTCGGTTCCCTTGCAGCGCGAACAACATGGCGGCCATCGCGTTCTTGCCGTTGTTGTCGTGGTTCGGCCAGGGGAGATGCTCGCCGTAGGGAATCGCCCCCTTGTCGACATAGTAGCCGAAGAATCGGGAGGCCCGCTCGATGGCCGGATCGATCTCCGGATCGCTGATGCCGCACTTCTTGCCCATCACGATGGCGATGTTGGCCACCAGCCCCGCGGCGTTGACCGGGCCGTACGGCGGGATCGATCCATGCAGCCCGCCGTTGATTTCCGGCGGGGCGATGCCATGCCCAAACGTGCCGTACATGCTCTGCCCCTTGGCCAGCGAGACGGTGTATTCGCGGATCGCGGGCAGCACTTCCTTATCGTGCGTGATCAGGTAGTACTCGCACAAGAACAAATTGCGATATCCCCAATCCCACGCCACCGAACCGTCCTTCAATTCCAGCTTCATGGTCGGCGGCGCGATCTTGCGGGCATACGCTTGCACCCGCGGCAGATAGGCGGGCCGGCCGGTGGCCAACAGCGCCAGCCCATTGAC
>JAIOQB010000380.1 GCA_021413585.1 Planctomycetia bacterium | reverse complement strand
GAAATCCTCTGGCGCGTCAGCCTCGCGCAGTGTGTTTGCCTTGTTGCCATTGGCCTTGGCCCATCGCCACACGTTTATAACATGGTTTCGCGCGGCGAAAGTGATTAGCCCGACCAGGCACCGTGGGTTGTTTTCGCGTAACTTCACCGTCTTTAGGCTCTTCAAAAGCCCGGCGACAACCTCGGCCTGCGCGTCCTCGGCGTCAACGCCAAGGGCCTGTAATCCCGACGCTCGGTGCGCCACGGCGAGGCGCGCGTATTCCATGACGGTTTTGCCCCAAAGGTCGCTCTGCTCTGGTGTGGCCTTGTCCCTCTGCCAGGCGAGAAACGCGGCGAGGATTTGGTTGAGTTCTGCTTTGCGCGCTGGACTGTCTTCGCGGCTGGCCATTGGCCAGTTCAGACGGCGCGCATCACTCGAACTCGCTCACCTCGCGGCGCGCGAATCAGGCGGCTTGTGTTTTCGACTGCTGGCGTCCCTTGCGGGCGAGCACAATCACATACCGGGCTTGCTCTGGGGGAAGTGACTTCAATTGCGCCGCAACCGACTTGTCGGCCTCGCGCTCGGCGCGCTGCTGCGCCCGGCGATCCAAGTCGGCCCACGTTGGCGGCAGCGCGGATGCTGCTTTTCTTGCTGTGGGCGGATTGGAAAAGAGCGCGGCAAAGCGATCCGCCGCGAGCTTCCGCGAAAACCGGACGCGGCGCGGCGGAATCTGTAATCGAGGTTCTTGCCGCGCCTGCCCCCCTGTAAGGCACTCCAGCAGCGTGATAGCGCGGCCCTCCCGCTCGGCCTGTTTGTCCAGTTGCCCGAAGCAAAATAGTGGTGTAGCGTGAAGCATGGTGACGCTCCTTGATAGCGTTGCCCGGCCCCTGGTGGTTAGTGCCACGCAGGGGCAATTTGTTTGGCCGGACAATCCAGCCAGCGAACCCATGCCGGCAGCTTGCCACCGCACGGCGCGGGGAACAATCAGGCGGCTGGCCTCATGCGGCACTGGAGGTAAGGGCCGCAGCGACGGATTCCGTCGGCTTGGAATCGGCCGAACCGCTGGACCAGCGCGAGCGACAAGCGTGCGCTCTCCGCCGAAAGGTCGGAAATTGGAGTTCCGTTGAAATAACCAGCGACCTCGCGGGCCAGCCGAACGATTGCTGTTTTGTTCTCGCTCTCTGCAACGATATAGCGGCGGTGATCCCCGTCGATTTCGTTCCACCGCAGTTCGGCGATCTCTGGTTTGTTCGTTCGCCCGATCGTCGCGTAGTCCTCTCCACGCACAACCAGCAGCCATCTGGCCTGCGACGGCTCCGCGTCGATGAACACATGCCTCGTGCGACCCCTCGGCATGCTCGCTACGGCTTGATAGTTGATCATCGTTTGTCCCTTCTGCGCATCCGCGCCATTAGTGGTATTGAGGAATGGTCGGTCGATGTGTGTACGGGCCAGCCATGATCGCGCGCGTCTCCTGCGCGTCGATCTCGACAACCTGCGCCCGCATGAACTTCCGAAGCTCGCCGACGGGTATTCGTCGGCGCTTCCGGCACGACCCCACGCCGACATTGACGAACGGCAATCGTCCATACGCGCACAATGTGCGAACCTGGGCGGGGCTGATTCCCAAATACTTCGCGGCCTCCGTGGGTGTCAGCATTTGCGCCCCTGGCAGTTTCAGGATGTCGGCTTGCTCGGTTGTGGTCGGGGTGCTCATGTGGAATGGTGTACTACTCAAGGGGTACAATTGCAAGCATGGAAAACAGAAAAATAATGTGACCACAGGTTAGTAGAGTTGTCATGCGGCCGGCGCTGGCGATAATCCGAACTATGCTCGACGTGGCCACTATTCGGCGATTGCGGGAAAGTCGTGGGATGACTCAGGGTGAGGCTGCGCGCAGGGCGGGGATGTCCGGGCGCGCGAGATGGAGCGATTTGGAGGCGGGGCGAAAGGTGGATGTGCGGCTCAGCACCTTAGAAGCGATCGCGAAGGCTTTGGGGGTCAAGCCGGGGGCGCTGCTCAAGTGTGTCGGCGGACAAGGCCGCGCGCACCCATAGGCCGCTTTGTCTGGCCGGTCAGTCCTTGATCGTCGCCGTGCCAATGCTGCGGCCGGCATTCGGGTCCGCGATCAGCAGCAAAGGCCACGAAGCTGGCCCGTTGCCGTCGGGGATCTCCGCTCCGGGGCGCTTCTCCGCGACGTACTCACGCGCCTCGTCTAGTGTCGAACAAGTCCACACAAATTTTTCACCTTCCAAACGAATCTCGACCATGATCTTGCTCCTTGGGGTTGCGCCCGCGTCGGCGGGCCGGGGACTTCATGCCATCACAGACGCGGTAGGCTTCGCGCTCACACATTTAGGTCGCGATCGCTGTCGCTGGCCGTGTTTTTCACGAGCATCTCGCGAGTGATTCGAGATGACATTGTATCGACTATTGCTGGAGTGATGCCGTAGACGTGGCCGCATCTGGTACAGAACACCACATTGAAAATATTCGGTTCGCCTTCCCGGTCGTCGTTGGATTGCCAACTGATGTGTCCCATGCCTGCCGCGCTGCACTTCGGGCAATGCGGGACGTTGTTCTCTGTCTCTGCCATATCGTTTCTCCGGTTGAATGACCTAGGCCTCGCACATGCGACGCCTCTATCTTGTGGGCTGTTATCTCTTTTGCCATTCGGCAGGAATCAGGCCGCTATTGCCGGCGGCACAAATCGCCTGGGCGGGCCGCTGTAGCGAAGGTGTTCCAACGCGCCTTCCTTGGCTGGCACCGCGTAGGCGTGCGCGGCAAGTTCGCCTGTTTCCCGGATGATGCCGCCACGGCTTACCACAACAACGAATCCAAGGGCCTCTAGTTGGCTTAGGTGTCGCTTCGCGGTCTTTTCGGCCATGCCCGTCATCTCGGCCAGTTTCGTTTTGCCGATGACCGCGTAGCCGCGCGATCCGTGGGCGTCCAGCGGCGACGGTGCGCAGAGATCCAAGATTGCCTTCAAGATGGCTCGGGGGTGCGTCCGCAACTTCATCGCGTCAGTGATCCAGCTCGGGATTCGGTTTCGCGGGCGTCGCTTGGGGGCTGGCCGGTATTGGGCCTGCACGTTCCGCAGCGCGGCCGCGATGGTGCGCTTGCCGTAGGTTTGCCCGCCGCTGGATTGGTCCCACTTATCACGCATCAATCCAGATCGCCGAAACAGTCGGTCAACCTGGCGGGCATCCTTGGTGTGAAAAACTAGGTGAAACACCAGCGCGGAGTCGGCTTCGCTTTGCGAGCCGTGGCCAGCGATATCACCCGCCCACAGCCTGGCGAATTTCGCGTTGGTTGCGCTTGCCTTGGCGACAATCTCGGCGTCATTCCGTGATGCGCCAGAATCAACCACAATCTGAGTGGTGGCGGGTTTGGCGCTTCCGAATACCTCTTCGTAGAGTGCGTCCGCTTCGGCTTGTCGCGATTGTGGCGTGGTCGGGGTGCCGGCGAGGTGTTGGCCCGTGAAGGTGAAGTAGCGGTGGTGGTCGAACATCTCGACCTTGCCGCCTTTGCCGCCAAAGGCTTTGGTGCAGTACGCGCCCGGCTTTGTCGCCTTCAACCACAGTTTGACCCCCGTGCGGCTTGGGCTGACTTCCGTATAGGTGGCCAAGCGGTCGATTATCTTGGTCGCCCAATCCTGCAACTCCCCGGTGTGAGGGTCGCGGCAGTCGTCCAGGTCAATGCCACAGAATGGATCGGTTACGGCGAACACAAAGCCGACTCCTTCATAGCCCGAATCGGCGCGGTAGCTGGCTAGGGCCTGGTCGTAGGTTGCCCACGTGGATGGCTTGGAATGGTCGGCGTTGTCGCCCGTCATCGGGTTCACAAGCGGCTTGCCCGGTTTTTGATCGGGCCTCGGCTCGTATTTCCAGCACACCCATTGTCGCAACGCGCGAAGTTCGGGCGGCGGCGGGGCGGCGGGTCGAATTTCAGTTGAGGGCAAGATTTCGGTGGTTGCAGTCTGGCGGGCGTCAGTTTCGGTCGTCATTTGGCTTCTCCGAAAATCCAGACGCGATGAGGCCGATTTGGAACTATTCACAGAAGGGATTTGAGGCTCCTCTATCCCCCTTATACCCCACCCGTGAAAGAGTACAGGGTCACTCTGACCCCCTGTAGGGCTGTTGTAAGCCTTGGCAGGGGCGTTAGTTGCGCGCGGGCGCAAATGTACATTAGGCGGTAGCTAGGCCCCGGCGTGGCGTGATAGCGATTCCGCCCGGCCTGCGGGCGTCTTCCTGAGCATCGACAAGCCCAAGGCGCATGAGATTCACCAGCGCGCGGTAGCGAAGGCTCGGGCAGACGATCGAAGGAATCGGCCCGCCCCGGCGGATTTCCCGCAACAGGTTCATCGCATCAACAACCGCCGCGCCGGATAGGTCGTCCCAGCGGATCGGCTTGAGGCCCTGGATTTTTTCGAGCGGGTGCATTGGCGTATCTCCTGCCACGATTTTACCGTCGAACTTCGGCGGCATTTCGCAATAATCCAGACGCGCCAATCTTCATAGGATTCCCCCGGATTCCCCCGGATGCAACAGGATTCCCCCGGATTCACCACCAGTTGTTACGGCCCGGATGCGTAACGGATGCGTAACGAACGCGGCCCGGATGCGGCCCGAAAAATCTCGCACCCTCCTGCGGGATGGTGCCGACCGCGCCGCACCGCGATGCGGGATGCCCCATCGAAGGGGCATCGAAGGGGCTTCGATAGGGTATCGGATGGGTATGGATAGGGTATCCGGGAAGGTTTCGGGGAAGGTTAGCGGGAAGGTTTAGGGGAGGGTTTGCGGAAGGGTTTCGGGAAGGGTTGCCGAAAGCCTTACCCGAAGCCTTCCTCCAAGCGGGCGAGAAGATCCCGAAGGGCCTGGATTGCTTCCTTGGCTGGGGGCTGTCCTGAATCCAAAAGGGCGTGGAGCTTGCGTATGGGCCTGAGCCATTCCGGCCTCGCGGCCCGCTTGCTCCCGATTTTGGCGGTGTCGATCGTGCGGCCATCCGCGCATCTGCGGGTACTTGACTGGCAACGGTTGCCAGTGGCGCGGGCGGCGGCAACGAATGTATGGCTCACCCCGCACTTGTCGGCAATCGCGCGGTCGCTCCATTGGCCCCACACAGAATCGGCCAGCAGCTTTCCCACCGCCCGGCGCTTGTCGGCATTGGTGCGCGGTAGGCCATGCCGGGCGTTGGCCCCCGCTGCGAACAAGACGGCCTCTCGCCGGCCCCCCGAGTGGACAATACAGGGGATTGATGCTCGCCCGGCCTTCAGGTGGGTTTCGTGGCGGTGGAAGCCATCGGCGACGATCGGAGGGGCATCGCCATCCTGAAAAACGTCGATGGGGTCCAGGTCCTTGCCTCGCTCCATCGCATCGGCAAGGCGCTTCAGGTGCTCAGCATTCAGGCCGACGCGACATTGGATCGCGGCGTCCACCACGATCGATGCAAGTGGGAGCATCTTCGCGCGGGGCTTCGGCGGCTTGGCTGGCTTCTGGCCATCTGCCGCGCATCCAGGGATGAGGGTTAGCTGGGAGTCCACAATCCGTCCTTTGCGGGGCTACGCGGCCTCGGCGTAGGTGACGGTTCGCCGCTCCAGAAATTTGTTGATCGCGCTCATTTTGTAGCGGACCGAGCGTCCGATTTTGACGTAATCAAGCGGATAGCGTTTCGTGCATCGCCACACGCTCAACGTCTGCCGCCGGATGCTCAAAAGTTCGGCGGCTTCAACCTCAGTCAGCAATCGGTCGGCTTCGTGTGCCATCTTCAATCTCCAAGAAAAAAAATATTATTCGGCCACCTTTGATATACCACGAACCATCGCGCGGCATTTCTCGCATTGCGATCCGCTGGCTGGAATCCCCCTCTAAAAGGCCGCGCAGGGCCGCTGCGGTGCGATCTGGCGAGCTTTCGGTGTTAGGGGCGTGTTCGGGACGGCGAATCGCTCTCCGTGCGTCCTACGCGGCTTGGCGCGGGCCGTGGCGGCCTAGTTCGGCTTGGCCTTCGCCTTCGCCTCGCTCCGTATCACGTCCATTGCCGCTTGCATTGCGCCCGTGCTCGTCACCACGGTTGCCCGCAGTTGGTCCGTTGCCAAGTGGCTATATCTGGCCGTGCTCGTTTGGGATGCGTGGCCCAACGTCCGTCCCACCGCGAAGAGGGACGCGCCATTCTGGATAGCCCAGCTTGCGAACGTATGGCGCAGGTCGTGGAGGTGAACGTCCTTCAATTTGGCGCGCTCCAGAATCCGCTCCCATCCAATTTGCGGATCGGTGATGTGGCCGGCGTCGCCCCGGCGGGCCGGGAAGACATAATCGGACTTGTTCCCTTCCCGCGCCTTGAGCACCGCTAAAACAGGGACCGCCAGTGGAACCGCGTGCGGCTTGCCTGTCTTGAACTTCGTGCCGGGGATGCTCCAGACCGCCCCGCTCATGTCCAACTCTTCCCATTTCATGCTCGCCACGTTGCCGCGCCGCTGGCCCGTCAGCAGGCAGACACGGACCAGATCGGCAATCGTTGTATTCGGTTCGGAGTCGATCGCATCGACCAGCCTGACCAGCTCTTCGCCGCTCAAATACCGCTCCCGCTTCTCCTCGTGAAAAAATCTGACCTCGCCTCTCGCGGCCGGGTTCGGAGTGACCTTGTGATAGGCGAGTACCCTGCGGAGTAGTTGCACCGCGCGGTTCGCTGATACCTGCCCCCTCTCTTTTGCGGTGTCGGCCATGAGTCGCTGAACATCATCGCCACGGAGGGAGCGGATACGCCGGCTCGCCCAGACCGCCAGGCACGTCTTGAATCTGCTCTTGTCAGTGACCAGTGAGTGCGGCCGTAGTCGGCCCTCGGCGTAGTCGCTCAGATACCGGTCCCAAGCCTCCTGTAGGGTGGCGTCCTGCCGGATGCCCCGCCGCTCGGCCTGTAGGTCGATGCCATCATTGGCCTTTGCGTTGAGTTGCGTAGCCGTCTTTCGCGCCTGCTCGATGCTGACGGCCGGGTACGTGCCGATTCGTACCTGTTGCGGACGGCCATTGACCTTCCGGTACAAGTAAAAGCTCTTGGCCCCCGTGGCCGTCACCATTAGGCAGAGTCCAGGTAGCTTGGCGTCGTAGATCCATGATCGTCCCTTCCCGCCCTGCACGGCCGCGCGGTTCAAGGCGTCGATAGTGAAAACGATTCGGCGGGATAGTGGTCGCTTGCTCTCGCCCGCGAGCCTCAATTTCGTCACTGACATGGTGGCCATCCTTTCCAGTTTCTTGCCTTGTTTCGGTATGACCAAAGCGCCGGTCATACCCCGGTCATACCACAACCGTCAATCTGGGTGCTTTTTTGGGTATGACCATCCACGGGAGAATAACGGAAAGTCTAGGATTTGTCAATACTTATCAATCTGAACAAACCGAAAGCAATCGTGGCCTTTTTTGCTTTCCAAGCCGAATGTTGAGGGTTCAACTCCCTTCGCCCGCT
>JAIOQB010000379.1 GCA_021413585.1 Planctomycetia bacterium | reverse complement strand
GCGGCCGATTACAGCGGCCGGCGGCCGACGGTGATTGGCGTGCTCACCGGCAGCATCGTGTTCATGGCCGACATGATCCGCCAGATCGATCTGCCGCTGCGGATCGGGCTGGTTGCCGCCCGCAGCTACCGCGGCGCCGCCACGCGCCCCGGGCCGATCGCGATCCACGCCGACCTGGTGCCCGACATCGCAGGGCATGACGTCCTGATCGTCGATGACATCTTCGACACCGGCCGCACGCTGCTGCGGCTCTACGACACGCTGGCCGAATTGAAGCCCGCGTCGATCCACTCCGCCGTGCTGCTGCGCAAGCCCGCGCGGGCGGAGGTAAGCCTGATGCCGGACTACGTGGCGTTTGATATCCCCGACCACTTCGTCGTCGGCTATGGGCTCGACTATCAGGACGCGTATCGCAATCTGCCGTACGTGGCGGCGCTGGAGGAACATGAGCTAGGTGACATTGCTGGGGTGCCTGGGGCAACGCCCCAGAAAAATGCAGGTAACCGTGCGGGAGCAGGCGAATGAGCGCTCCCCGCGTGCTGCTGATCTCGCGCCGCTTCTGGCCGCTGGTGGGTGGGGCCGAGTCGATGGTCGCCGCGCTGGCCACCGAGTTGCGGCGGCAGCAGGCGCAGCCGTCGATCGTCACTGCCCGTTGGCAGCCCGATTGGCCGGCCGAGATCGTTCACCGCGGCGTGCATGTCACACGGCTGCCGAACCCTGCGCTGCGCGGCTGGGGAACGCTCCGCTACATGTTGTCGCTGGGGCGCTGGATGCTTTCGCACGCCGGGCAATTCGACGTCGCCTACGTCTCGATGCTCAAGCACGACGCCTATGCCGCGCTAGCCGCCCGGCAGCGCGGCGGCTGGCCGGTGGTGCTGCGGGCCGAAGGAGGCGGGGCGACCGGCGACTGCGCCTGGCAGCGCGAGGCCAACTTCGGCCGCCGCATTGCCCGGCAGTGCCACGGTGCCGACGCGATCGTCGCGCCGAGCATTGCGATCCGCGACGAACTGCTCGCCGCCGGCTATCCGCCCCAGCGCGTCCATCTGATTCCCAACGGCGTGGAGATCCCACCCGAACCGGACGACCCGGCGGCCGCGCGGCGGCTGGCTAGAACCATTCTGGCCGAAGCGAACGACGACCTGGTGTTGCCCCCCGGCGCCCGGTTGGCGGTGTACGCCGGGCGATTGCACGCGGCGAAGGGTCTCACCGAACTGGTCACCGCCTGGCAGACCGTCGCCCAGCGCGATCGCAACGCCTGGCTGTGGCTGTTCGGCGAAGGGCCGCTCGAAGACGCGCTGGCCGAGCAGATCCGCACCGCCGGCCTCGGCGGTCGAGTCCGCCTGGCGGGCGTATTCGACGAAGTCGGCGACGTCCTGCGAGCCGCCGATCTGTTTGTGCTCCCCTCGCACGAAGAAGGTTTGTCCCTCTCGCTGCTCGAAGCGATGGCCTCCGGCGTGCCGGTCGTCGCCACCGACATCCCGGGCAACCGGCAACTGGTCGAAGATGGAACCCACGGTTTGCTCGTCCCCGTCCAAGACGCAACGTCGCTAGCCGCCGGCATCGACCGCGTGCTGTCCGACCCCGCCGCCGCCACGCGAGCCGCCGCCGGCCGCGAGCGGGTGCGCAAGCATTTTAGCCTAGACAAAATGGCCCGCGAGCATGTGGCGCTGTTCGAGCGATTGATCGCGGAGCGCGGGCGATGAGCGAGGCTGACAATAATCCACCTACTGCACCCGCCGATCCGTCCGCGTCATTCGCAAATCCGCAATCACCAATCGCACGTCTCCCCCACGTCCCGCGGCTTTCGATCCGGTACTTGCTTGCCTGGACCGCCGTGACGGCTGTGGTGCTGGGCTGGATGCAGACGCAATGGGGCAATGAAGTGCGCGGCGAGATGACGATCTTTGCGATGATGCTGAGGATCTTGTTTGCGGCGGTCGCGGGTTGGTTGTTGTTCGGTACATTGCTGATCGGCTGGCATAAGCTGCGCCGCACCGGCTGGCCGCTCGAGCCGGGAGAGTGGTTGATGCTGGTGTTGACGAACGTATTGACGATATCGTTTGCATTCGATCTGCTGGATCGGCTTTACGGTGCGCGCGAGCAAACTGACCATTCGTCGGCGATTCAAGTCATTGTTGAGATCGCATTGGTTGGCATCATGGCGACGATACTGGTAGCGGCAGGGTTTACCTTGCGGCGCCGGCTGTCGTGGTGTGGGTTGTTCGCGGTGTTGGCGCTGAGTCTGCTGTGGGTTGCGTCACCCTATTCTTACCTTAGTGGTTCCATGATGAAGCACATTGATCGCGTCGCCCCCGGAGAGATCACAGCGGTGTTTCTCGCGGCCGCAATTGCCTTGCGGCGGCGGCCATTGTGGTGTGCCGTGATGGTCTTCCCGGCGATTGGATATATGTCGACTTACCTCGGTGAGTTGGAGGTCGTGCGCCGCATGGAACTCGGCGCCTTGTTCCTGTTCATGATTTGGAACCTTGTACTCCTGTTGGCGACACTCGGGCTGTTGATCGCCGCCGAAGTCCGCGACCGTGTGCAGCGGCGGCCTCGGCATTGGCTTCACTGGTCCGGCACAATCACGAGCCTGCTGCTCCTCTTGTGGTCCATCACGATGACGACGATTTCGCTGATCCGTTAGCTCTAATCCCGCGCTATCCCGGTCGAGCGTCGCGTTGTAAAGCGTGATATCATGCAGTCGACAAAACGCGAATGCTGAGGGAGGGTTGCGGTCATGACCGAAGGCTCGAATCCATCCGCTGACTCCGGCGAGCAGCCCATCGCGGTCGTGCCACTTTCCACGCCCGACAACGTGCCGGTCGTCGTCGCACAGTTGGCTAGCAAGCGTCTGCCGCACGTGCCGCGATTGTCGATCCAGTTTCTATTGGCTTGGACGGCGGTCACGGCCGTCCTCTTGGGATGGATGCAATCGACAAACGATCTGCGCTATTCTGCGTACGTACCCATTCCGATCATGCTGTTGACTGTCGGTTTCCTCGCGGCGGCAGGCTGGCAGATCTGCGGCACGGCCCTGATCGTCTGGCACTTGGTGCGGCGTACGCTCTGGCCGCTCGAACCGGGGGAATGGCTCTCCATCGTGCAGGCGAACCTGCTGGTGTGGTGGTTTGTCACCGTAGTACTGCGGAGCGGTTTCTACCCAGGGTACGGGCCCAATCCGTTGTCGGTAGTTGTCGACGTCGCCGTCCCATGTACCCTTGTCGGAGGACTTCTGCTGGCTGCGATCGCTTTTCGCCGCCGGCGAATCCTGTTTGTGGCGTTTGCGGCAGCTTCTCTCATTGTCGCGTGGTTCAGCACCTACCTTGCAATTTATTTTTCTTCATTCTCGTCCGAAAGTTGGCAAGGGTCGCTGGTAGGCTGGGTTACCGAACTTGGCGTTCCCGCCGAGTTGAGCTTGCTGCTGCTGTTCGCCGCATTGGCTGTCCGCCGTCGGGCAGTCTGGTGCGCAGTGTTTATTGAGAGTCAGATCATTGTGTCCGTTACGACCGAGTCCCATCATTTCGACATCGTAAGGCCCGTCTGGCATTGTCTGCTGCTGGTGGGCTTGGTGATTGCCGGAGTGATCGTCGACCGGCGGCAGCGCGAGCAGCGGCACTGGCTTCATTGGTCGGCCTTGCTGACGGCGGGCGTTTCCTTGATCCTGCTGCTCGGCCTGGCCGTGGTGCGGTTTATTGTCTAGTCCCGCGGCGCTAGGCTTTGTTTGAAAATACTAGCCCGAAGCGTCAGCGAGGAGTTGAGCGTTTGCAATTTCCGCACTATCCTCGCTTACGCTTCGGGCTGGTATCGTTTGCACACGGATTTCAAACAAAGCCTAGGCCGCCGATTCCCGGCAGGGTATCATCATTCCATCGCGACCTCGCCCCGCTGATGGACTCCTATGCCCCCGCGCCGCATTGCCCAGATCATTGCTACCCTCGATCGCGCGGGGGCGGAGAAGCAGTTGTCGCTGCTGGCGACCGGGCTGCCGCGCGACGAGTTCGTGGTCCACGTGCTGGCCCTGACGCGCGGCGGGCCGTACGAGCAGACGCTGCGCGACGCGGGCATTCCGGTCACCGTGCTGCACAAGCGGGGCAAGCTCGACCCGCTGGCGTTCTGGCAGGCGCGGCGGTGGCTCAAGCGGCTGCAGCCGGATCTCGTGCAAACGTGGATGTTCACCGCCAATGCCTACGGCCGCGCCGCGGCGCTGGCCGCCGGTCTCCACCCGCTGGTCGCGGCCGAGCGGTGCGCCGATCCGTGGAAGCAATGGCTGCAACTGGCCATCGACCGGACGCTTGCGCGGCGGACCGATCGGATCGTGGTCAACAGCCCCGGCGTGCGCGACTTCTACGTCGCCGCGGGCATTGCCGCCGACAAGTTCACCATCATCCCCAACGGCGTGCCCGCGTATCATCCCAGCGGCGGCACGCGGGCCGAGTTGCTGGCCGAGTTGAAGCTGCCGGCCGACGCCCGGCTGATTGTGCTGGTCGGCCGGCTGTGGCCGCAGAAGCGCGTGAAGGACGCGATCTGGGCGGCCGACCTGCTTAAGGTGATTCGCGGCGACGTGCATTTGATCATCATCGGCGACGGGCCGCAGCGCGATGATCTGGTGCGCTATCGCGATCAATGCGAAATCCAGGATCGGGTCCATTTCCTCGGCGCGCGGCCGGACGCCATGCGGTTCGTCGAGCGGGCCGACCTGCTGTGGCTGACCAGCGCCTACGAGGGTTTGCCGAACTCGGTGATGGAAGCGATGGCCGCCGGCGTGCCCGTGGTGGCGACCGACATCCCGGGCGTGCGCGACCTGATCATCGACGGCCAACACGGCCTGCTGGTACCCGTCGGCGACCGGGCCGGCCTGGCCCGCTGCGCCAATCGGCTGCTAGAAAGCCCCGAACTGCACCAACGCCTAGGTGCCGCCGGCCGCGAGCGAATGACCCGGGAGTTTTCCGTTGAAGCGATGGTCAAAGGGTATGCGGAGTTGTATCGTGGGTTGTTGTAAAAACTGTCAGTGGTCCGTTGTCAGTTGTCAGTTGTAAATAGTCCCCCAACGGACAACTGACCACGGACAACTGATAATCATCCTTCCTCTAGCCTACAGCCTCCAGCCTCCAGCCTCGAATGTGCGGCATCACCGGTGCAATTTGGGCGGACCCGCAGTTGGCGGTTGACGATGCCACGCTGCGCGCGATGACCGCTACGCTCACGCACCGCGGGCCGGACGACCAGGGTTACTTCATCAGCCCTTGGCAAGCCCGCGTCGGATATCCGCCGCAGCCGGGTGTGGCGCTGGGACATCGGCGGCTGTCGATCATCGATCTGGCCGGAGGGCATCAGCCGCTGTCGAACGAAAACGACACGGTCCGCGTCGTGTTCAACGGCGAGATCTACAATTTTGAAACGCTCCGCAAACGGCTCGAAGGCTCGGGCCATCGGTTCCGCACGCAAAGCGATACCGAGACGCTGGTGCATCTCTATGAAGACGAGGGGCCGGAGTTCGTGCGGCATCTGGTGGGCATGTTCGCCATCGCGCTGTGGGACGCGCGGCGGGGGCGGCTGATCCTGGCCCGCGATCGGCTCGGCAAGAAGCCGCTGTACTATCGGCTGGAGCGGGGGCGTCTGTTGTTCGGCAGCGAGTTGAAGAGCCTGCTGGCCGTGCCCGGCATTCCGCGCGAAGTGGACCTCGGTGCGATCGACGAGTATCTCACCTATCAATACGTGCCGCACCCGAACACGCTGCTGCGAGGCTTCCGCAAGCTGGCCCCTGCCCATTATGCGATCTACGGCGACGGCGATTTCCGCGTGGCGACGTACTGGGATCCGGGTTACGACCGCGAGATCGAATTGCCAGACGCCGAGTATCGCCAGCAATTGCGCGAACGGCTGACGGAGAGCGTGCGGCTACGGCTCGCCAGCGACGTACCGCTCGGGGCGTTTCTCTCCGGCGGCGTCGACTCGTCGCTGGTGGTGGCGCTGATGCAGCAGCTTTCGACCGAAAAGGTCCGCACGTTCTCCATCGGATTCGCCGAAGCGGAATACGACGAGACGCCGCATGCCCGTAAGGTAGCAGAGCAACTCGGCACGCAGCACACCGAGCTGCGCGTCG
>JAIOQB010000378.1 GCA_021413585.1 Planctomycetia bacterium | reverse complement strand
AAGCGAAGCGATCCTCGACCTGCCGGACCCCTTGCGGGATCCGGCTGATCGAGGATCTGCTTCTCCACCGCTACGTTCCCCCGCCAGAGGAACGTATGCGTATTTCCTAGAAGCGGAACTCGAGTCCCGCCATTCCGCCGTGCAGAATCAGATCGCCGTTGGTGTCTGGCACAGCCAGCTCATCGGTGGCCGCCATGTAGTGCGGAATCTGATTGTCGGACAGCGTCACGCCACTGACCGCGATCACACGGTAGCCCATGAACAGGCTCCAGTTGTTGTTGATCGCGTAGGTCACGCCGGCGTCGATCTGGGCCAAGAACGAGAAATCGGTGCTCTGGCCATGGATGTCGTAGCCTTCCAGGCCGTCACCCGAGTAGAGGTGTGACCGGGTGCTGACTCGATTGGCGAAGATACCCATCTTCGGCGTGGCATACAGGCCGAGGCTGCGCCACAATTGATAGTCGAGCCGGACGCCGATTTGCGGGCCGAGCAGGTCGTTGGTGCTATGGATGTTCAAGTAGGCTTCGTCCGCACCGCCGTTGTCGCCGAACTCAAAGCCATCGGCAACGGAGCCGTAGATCAGGCCTTCGTTGAACCGGAAGTAGCGGATGCCGGCCAGCCAGGTGACATCAGCCGCACCGCTGGAAAGCCGCTGACGGATGAAGTTCAGTTCGATGTTCTGCACTTCGTCTTTACGCCAGATTCGCTGTTGTGCGGCGCCGTCGAAGTAAAAGGCAGAATCCGTGCCGCCGATTTCCACGTTGCCGCTGCCGGTGGTGGGATCTTGCAGGTCGATCGTGGTGCTCACTGTGCCGGCGGCAAACTGATCGCCGCTGACGCTGGCAAATCCGTTCATCGGCGTCACGAAGAAGTAAACCACTTCCATACCGTTGCGTGCATCGCAGCAACCGCTGGAGAGGACGCCGCAATCGAACCAGCGACCGAGCCGGATTTCGGCCCCGCCGTTCCAATCGGCCTTGGCGTCTTCCGTATTCATCACCTGGTTGGGATTGTTATTCGACTCGTAGGTGGTCCAGAAGGGGTTGGGGTTGTCGCGGCCCAACACGAGTCCGGCCAACGAGCCAAACCATTTGTCGCAGCACAGCGAATCCTGGCAACCGTCGAGGCAGGAACTGTCGGCTACGCCGGCGGCTTCATCGGTGGTGATGGGGGCGTCGGCAGGCGCCTGCCCTGGCTGTGCCGGCTGATCCGGGGCATACGACGCACGCTGCGCCGTTTGGGTGTTGGAATAGCCGGCCCAATAGTTGGGAGCGTTGTTGTTGGGCAACAAGCTGGCCTGCGAGAACGTGCAGACCTGGGCCATCGCCGGCGCCGAGGTCAACAAGATCAGCGCCAGGCTGAGGGAAAACTTGATACGCATGGGGAGGACTCCGTTCTTTGCGGGGAGAGTAGCCGCGGTGGATGTCGCCAACCGCGGCCGATTACGTCCGTGTATCGAAACCTTGAGGATCGCTTTCGATCCTTACAACCACGGGGAATCCCTTCCCAACCGACACAATCCGTTGAAGCTTGTTGCCGCGCTGTTGCTTGTCGCCCGTGCCTCCGTGGCTGCGTGCTTGAGATCGCCAATCCATGGCAAGGATCGCAAGGACTCGGGGACTGAGAACCGCCAGCGCGGCATTACCAGCCAGATAAAGCAATCGTCCGGCACATGTGGCGGGATACTGTGATTCGACGATCGTTGCAGCAGATTTTTGCGCTCCTGCCCCGTCGTTCGCTAACACCATCACTCACGGAATCGCCGGGTCATGCGCAACCTGCGCCACGCT
>JAIOQB010000377.1 GCA_021413585.1 Planctomycetia bacterium | reverse complement strand
CCATTCCAGCAACCACTTGGAGCGACCAAATACCGCCCGTGGGCGGTTGTGAAACGGGCCGAAATCAGGTATATTTTTGGCTCTTCGCGAAGGGCCGAATTGGGCCCGTCTCGCAGCCTCTCCCCACGACTGAAAACGCCGTTTTTTCGCGGCCTTTCGCACACGACAAAGGACCTTTCGTTGGCAACGGATTCGAACGAAGATTCAAACGACGACTCCATCGAGCAGGGCCCGCCGGACGGCCCATCCACCGACGCCCCGCTCGCGGCCGGCGGCGGCACGCCCCCCGGCGGCATCCTCATTCAAATGCCGATCGAGGATGAGCTAAAGGCCAGTTATCTGACGTACGCCATGAGCGTCATCGTCAGCCGCGCGCTGCCGGACGTGCGCGATGGCCTCAAGCCCTCACAGCGCCGTATCCTGGTCGCGATGAACGACCTGGGCCTGACGCCGGGCGCATCGCGCGTCAAATGCGCAAAAATCTCCGGCGACACCAGCGGCAATTATCATCCGCACGGCGAAAGCGTGATCTATCCCACCCTGGTGCGCATGGCCCAGGATTGGAACATGCGGCACGTGCTGATCGACAAGCAAGGAAACTTCGGCTCGATCGCCGGCCTGCCGCCGGCCGCCATGCGATACACGGAAGCCCGCCTGTCGCCCACCGCGGCGCTGATGCTCGAAGACCTCAAGCTCGACACGGTCGACTATCTGCCGACGTACGACGAGCAGCGGACTGAGCCGAGCGTGCTGCCGTCGCAGTTTCCGAATCTCGTGGTCAACGGGGCCAACGGCATCGCCGTCGGCATGGCCACGTCGATCCCGCCCCACAACTTGGGCGAAGTGTGCGACTGCCTGCTCAAGATTCTCGACGATCCGGATGTATCGGTCGACGAGTTGCTGGAAATCTGCCCCGGGCCGGACTTCCCCACCGGCGGCGTGATCTGCGGCCGCGCGGGGATTCGCCGCGGCTATCACACGGGACGCGGCACGGTGGTGGTGCGTGCCCGCGCGACGATTGAAGAGCCCAGTTCCGGCCGCACGCGAATCATCATCCACGAGATTCCCTTCCAGCAAGCCCGCGACCGGATCGAAGAGCGGATTGCCGCCCTGGTGAACGAAGGGCGCATCAAGGGCATCTCCGGGATGCGCAACGAGAGCGACCTGAAGGAGCCGGTGCGACTGATCATCGAGATGAAGCGCGACGCCGACCCCGAGGTGGTGCTCAATCAGCTTTACCAGTTCTCTCCGCTGCAGGACACATTCTCGCTGATTTTCCTGGCCCTGGTCGATGGCAAGCCGCGAACGCTGTCGTTCAAAGGGATGCTCGAGGAATTCCTGCGACACCGAATGACGGTGATCCGCCGCCGCACGCAGTTCCTGCTGATGAAGGCCCGGCAGCGAAAGCACACGGTGGAAGGGCTGCTGCTGGCCCACGCCAACATCGACGAAGTGATCCGCGTGATCCGCGCGTCGAAGAACGTCGGCGAGGCGAAGCAGCGGATCATGCAAATCGAGTGCCCTGCGCCGCTGATGCAGCGGGCCCTGGGGGACGAAGGGTTTGCGGTCTTCCAGGAAGAGCGCGGCGCGGCGGAAGCGTATACGCTCACGCCGGTGCAGGCGGACGCGATCCTGCGGATGACGCTGGGCCAATTGGTCAACCTGGAGCAGGAGCGGCTGAGCGACGAGCATCGCGAGTTGCTCAATGAAATCAAAGAGCATCTGCGGATTCTGTCCGACGAAGAGAACATCCGCGGCGTGATCCGCGAAGAGCTGACCGAGATCCGCCGCAAGCATGCCGACCCGCGCCGCACGGAAATCAGCGGCGAAGAGATCGGCACGATCGACCTGGCGGACCTGATCACCGAAGAGCCGATGGTGGTGACGATCAGCCACCAGGGTTACATCAAGCGCACGCCAGCCAGCGTCTATCGCGCCCAGCGCCGCGGCGGCAAGGGGCTTAAAGGGGCCCGGACCGAAGACGAAGATCCGATCGCGCACTTGTTCGCCGCCAGCACGCACGACTACCTGTTGTTCTTCACGAACAAGGGACGCGTCTACTGGCAAAAGGTGTACGACCTGCCGCAGCTCAGCCGCGAAAGCCGCGGCCGGGCGGTGGTCAATCTGCTGAATCTGTCCGAAGGAGAGCAGATCGCCGATTGCCGCGAAGTGCGCAACTTCGATCGGCCGGGCTGCTCGCTGATGATGGCCACGCGCCGCGGGCTGGTGAAGAAGACGGAGTTGGAGGCGTACAGTCGCCCGCGCGCCGGTGGCATTATTGCCATTAAGCTCCGCGAAGGGGACGAACTGGTGGATGTTGTCATCACTGAACCTGGGGATGAAGTCGTGCTCGCCACCGCGGCCGGCATGGCGATCCGCTTCAAGGAGTCGGACGCCCGCAGCATGGGTCGCAACTCGAGCGGCGTGAAGGGGGTCAATCTGGGGGCCGGCGATTCGCTCGTGGGCATGGTCGTGGCGGGCGCCGACGACACGCTGCTGACCGCCACGCTCAACGGCTACGGCAAGCGGACGCAATTCGGCCCCGGCGAGAATCCGGCCGGGCCGGAACCCCCGACGGGCGAAGAGGGGGCGGAAGAAGGGGCGGCGGAGGATATTGCCGCGCCGGAGCCTGTCTCCGCTGAGCCGACTGCTGAAGAAGGGGACGAATCGGACGAAGCGGCCACCGGCTCGAACAATCGGTACCGCACGCAGCGCCGCGGCGGCAAGGGTTTGCGCGACATCAAGACCACTGCCCGCAACGGCCAGGTGATCGGCATTGTACGAATTCAGGAGGAAGACGAAGTGCTAATGATCTCCGCCCGCGGCAAGATCCAGCGGATCAGGGCCAGCGACATCAGCGTCATCGGCCGCAACACGCAGGGCGTGCGGATCATGTCGCTCGACGAGGCCGACACGCTGGCCGCCGTGGTTCGCGTGCCGCCGGATGCCAACGGCGGCGAGGGAAGCATCGCCGCTCTGCCGGCCGAGCCGGCGGATGAAGTCGCCGGCGACGAGCCGCCAGTTGCTGATAGTGGTATTACAGATAGTGATGCGACCGAAATCGACGGCGCTGATAGCGATAGTTAGCCGCCGGTCCCCGACCGGCGCGTCCCGGTGCCGCGCCACGAATTGAACACCGCAAACCCGAACGCGCCGCTGGGACAGCGGCGGCTAACAGTGCCGGTATTTTCCGCACAACCGGCACGATCCGCCGCTGGCTGCTAGCTCTGCAACCACTTACGAATCGGCGTTTCCTGTTGAATCGCCGCCCGTTTCGGATCAAACTAGAAGGTCCGGCGGAGCAGCCGGGCTCGTATCTTTGCGCCCCTCTCCTCGAATTGTTGAGCCACCATGAGAATCGCCGTTATTGGCACCGGATACGTCGGACTTGTCACGGGCACCTGCTTTGCCGACAGCGGCAACGACGTCACCTGCGTCGACATCGACGCGGCCAAGGTGGCCCGGCTGCAGAAGGGGGAAATCCCGATCTACGAACCGGGGCTGAGCGAACTGGTCGTGCGCAACGCCGAGGCGGGGCGGCTGACGTTCACCACCGACCTGGCCTCCGCGGTCAAGCCGGCCTCGATCGTGTACATCGCCGTGGGCACCCCCAGCGCCGACGACGGCTCGGCCGATTTGAGCGCCCTGTGGAAGGTGGTCGACTCGCTCGCCCCGCACCTGCACGAAGCGACGCTGGTGGTGACCAAAAGTACCGTGCCCGTGGGAACTTGCTCGGGCATTTATCGCCGTCTGAACGAGCGGCTCGGCCGCAATTGCCGCGTGGCCAGCAACCCTGAGTTCCTCAAGGAAGGGGCCGCGCTGGACGACTTCATGAAACCCGACCGCGTGGTGGTCGGTGTGCGCAGCGCGGCCGACGCCGAGCTGCTACGCGAATTGTATGCTCCGTTTCTACGCACCGAAAAGCCGTTTTTGATCATGGGCCCGGAAAGCGCGGAAATGACGAAATACGTGGCCAACGCGCTGCTGTCGACCAAGATCAGCTTCATCAACGAGGTGGCCAACCTGTGCGCCAAGATGCAGGCCGACGTCGACGACGTGCGCCGCGGCATCGGCCACGACAGCCGCATTGGCTTTGCCTTTCTGTTCCCCGGCGTGGGCTACGGCGGCAGTTGCTTTCCCAAGGACGTGCGGGCGCTTTCGTCGATGGCCACGGCCTGCGGCGTCGAGCCGCAGATTCTGGCGGCGGTGGACGCGGTGAACGAACGGCAGAAGCACGTGCTGCCCGCGATGATCGAAAAGCACCTGGGCGCGAGCGTGAAAGGGGCCACGGTGGCAATGTGGGGGCTGGCGTTCAAGCCCCGCACCGACGATATTCGCGAAGCGCCGGCCCTGACGCTGATCGACCGGCTGCTGGCCGCCGGGGCCAAGGTGACCGTCAGCGATCCGGAAGCCATGGACAACGTGCGGGCGATCTACGGTGACAAGCTGACCTATCACGAGCGGCCGCTCGAAGCGCTGCGCGGCGCCGATCTGCTGGCGATCCTCACCGAATGGAGCGAGTTCCGCAACCCTGACTTCGCAGCGATGCAGAAGCTGCTGCGCAAGCCGGTGGTGTTCGACGGCCGGAACATTTACAAACCCGAGCAGATGAGGGCGGCCGGGTTCAACTACTACTCGATCGGCCGTCCGCCGGTGGAGCAAACGGAAGCTAAATCCCAATGACCAAATTCCAATAATCAATACAGACGTGCGCAGCTCTTCTATTGGAGATTGGAATTTGGACATTGGTCATTCGCGACACGGACACGTCACTATCCTCCTAGAGCCTCCCGCGTCTTGTGCCTGACCGCAGCGCCATCTGCCTGGTAATCGATCGGCTGCCGGCACATCTTGTCGGCGCGTATGGCAACGCCTGGATTCAGACGCCGGCGCTCAACGCCCTGGCGGCCCAGTCGCTGGTGTGCGACTTTGCGACCATCGATTCGCCAAAGCTCTCTTCGCTCTATCGCAGCTACTGGCAGGGCGTTCATGCTGCCATTCCGCAGAGCGGATTTCCGCGCGACAACCCGCTGGTGGCGCGACTGCGGAGTGCCGGCAAGCACACGCAATTGCTGACAGATGAATTCATGGTAGCTCAGGTGGCGGGGGCGCGACATTTCGACAAGGAAGTCGAGCTGAATGCCGTGCAGGATGCAGAGACTGCCGCGTCGGTTGCGGAAACTGGCCTGGGGATGTTCTTCGGCGCGGCGGCGGAGGCTGTCGAGCGGTTGCCCTCAGGCTCGCTGTTGTGGCTGCACTGCCGCGGGCTTGGCGGACCGTGGGACGCGCCGGTGAAACTGCGCCATCTGTACGCGGCCGAAGAAGACCCTTCGCCCCCCGACTCGACACGCGTCCCATGCGAGGTCTTGCTGCCAGACCACGATCCCGATTACCGGCTGGGCATTTCCCAGGCAGCGGCGGGGCAGGTGACAGCGCTCGATGAATGCCTGGAGATGTTTCTCGGTACGCTCGCGCAATCGGCCAACGCAGACAATACGCTGCTGATCGTGATCGGTGGCCGAGGGTTGCCGCTGGGAGAGCATCTGACGGTGGGTGCGCTGGATGGACCGCTGTACGAAGAGTTGATCCATGTGCCGCTGTTGGTGCGGCTGCCCGGCGGCGGAGCGATTCCGCGGCGGACCGGCGCGTTGGTGCAGCCGGCCGACGTTTTCGCCACGCTGCTGGATTGGTTTGGCGTGGAAGAGGAAAGCACGGGGAGTTCGCCGCCACTCGGCGGGGCCAGCCTGCTCGCGCTGGCGGCCGATCCTCGCCAAGCGATTCGCGATCGGGCCGTGACAATCGGCGCGGTTGATTCCGGCGCTGGCAGCGAATGGTCGATCCGCACGCCGGCCTGGTATCTGCGGCGCTCGCTCTCAGACAATGCCGAGCAACTCGAGTTGTACGTCAAGCCGGACGACCGCTTCGAGCAGAACAATGTTGCCCGCCGCTGCGGCGACATGGTGGAAAGGCTCGCGGCGGCGGCCAACGATTTTCTGCATGCCGCCCAGGCAAGCGGCGCGAATGCGAAAGAAGCGGCCCCGCTGCCGCCGCTCGACGCGGTACTGGTCGAAGGGTTGGGATAAACTCTATCACTAGCCCGACAAAGGTTCACGAACTTTTTTCTGGCCACCACACAGCACAAAAGACACAAAATTAAGGATGGGTCGGTGGCGGGCGCCGAATGGTAATTTTGTGTTTTTTGTGTTTTTCGTGGTAAACTTCTTCTTCGCCCGTTTGTCGCGGTGCGGCACCGATGCGCCGTGACTTAATGGCGATCATCTCGCGGCACAACGAAGCACATCGCCTACAACTAGAACTGGCGTAGCACACGGCGATCCTCGCACTCGATGCCGAGCGTAGGGGAGGGGGCCGATGGCTGCGCCAGCCCGCCTGCTTGGATTCCCAAGTCCCGTCCGACACAATTGTGACGATTTACGCGATTTTGTCTTCCGCCATGTTTATGAATTGCACCCCGCGGCCATTCACAACTTGGGGCTGTCAATCATGTTGCGCATATTGGTGGTCCATAAAGATTCTGATGCAAGTCGACTCTCACCGCCGATGGAGCGAATACTCGCAATGCATTTTGATTGATGAATGACGGTGATCTTAACATTAATACCGCTCATTCCGGCTGGGTAATTGACTACGGCTTCCGAGTGGCGGACAATCACCAGCCTCACCGTCTAGGCCACGGCCGGCTAAGACCAATAAACACCGCCTGGTGCTTTGATGTTGTTCTGGATTCCCGCCGCGCTGCTGCTGCCCGTGCTCATTGCCGGGCTGTCGTTGCTGTGGATCTGGGTATTTCATCTCTCGTCCGCCATCACGACGTGCGAGACGATCACCAGCCTCGGTACCGGCGCCACCCCGCAGTTTTCGCTGAATGAACTCGGCGCATGCGAGGAGTGTGAATTCCCGGCGCTGGATGGCGTCATGCTGCGGGGAACTTACGTTCATCGCCGCACCTCCCCGCGTAAAGGCGTGGTGGTGTTCTGCCACGAGTTCGGCGGCGATCGCCACGCGGCCGCATCGTATGTCGAGCAGTTGCTGGATCAGGGGTTCGATATATTCGCGTTCGATTTTCGCAACCACGGCACCAGCGATCGGATGGAGGGCTACACCCCGCGCAGTTGGGCCACGCGCTATGAAGTCGACGACGTGCTGGGCGCGATCAACCATGTGCGCACCTTGGACGGGGCCGACGTGGCGGGTGTGGCGCTGATGGGGCTCAGCCGGGGCGGCAGCGCGGCGTTCAGCGCGGCCAGCCGCCAGAACGGCATTTGGGCCATCATCACCGACGGTGCGTTCGAGTCCCGTTGGGTGACCACCTCGCACATCCGGCGGTTCATGCCGCAGTTCGTGCGGCTGGCTCCCTTGTTGGCCGCGGCTCCTTGGTTCGTGCATGCCGTGTATGGCACGTTTGTGCATGACTTGGTGGCGCGCAAGGTGAAGCACCCTTGCATCAAGCTCAAGAACGATATCCGCCACGTGCGCCAGCCGGTGCTGATGATCCACGGCGAGCGCGATCGGACGATCCCCGTGGAGTTGGCCCATCGTCTGCGACGAAAGCTGCGTACCCGTTCGCGGCTGTGGATCGTGTCGAAGGGGGGACACAACCGCTCGATTCGCTCCGATCCGGCCGAGTACCAATCCAGGGTATGCAACTTCCTCCGCCGGCACGCTCCCCGCAGCGCGGCGGCTGATTCGCACGAAGCTTCTCCAGAGGCCCTGGTCGCGTTGTCGGCAACCAGGGGTTTTGCGCCCCAGCTTCAAGAGACGCGCTAGGACTCGCCGCGTGCAGGTGAGCACTGTGCGACATCTGCTATGACGGTGTCCCGTGCCATGTCGCCAACTGGACCCGAATCGCCCTCTCATCCCAAGTCGCTGTCTCGCATGCCGCTGACCGCGCTGGAGGAGTACTTTCTCCTCGAAGATAGGCCGGCCTATCCCTGGAGCTTCTTCGTTCGGCTGGACTTTGTCGGCCGGGCCGACCGAACGGCGGCGGAAAACGCGCTAAGCGCCTGCGTGCGTCAGCATCCGCTCTTATCGTCCGTCGTGCGGCGCGAAAAGGGCCAGTTGCACTGGCAGCCGGTGGAGAACCCGGTGCCCGGCGTGCGTTGGACGGACGACGTCGGCGAAGCGGCCTATCCGCCGGCAGCGCGGTTGGACATCGCGAACGAAATCGGCGTTCGTGCTGAGTTTGCCGTGGGACAGGAAACCACCCGGCTGATCTTTCAGTTCAATCATGCCTCGTGCGACGCCCGCGGCGCCGCGACGTTCATCGGCGACTGGCTGGCCGAGTATGGCCGAGCCATGGGGGACGAGGCGGCCTACGGCACGCGCCGCGTCTACGACGCGGCATCGCTCGATCGCCGCCACGTTCATAGCCCGTCGGCGGTGAAACGGCGCGATGCGCTGCGAATGCGGTGGACCACACTGCGCCGCGCGGCCAGCTTCCTCGCGCAAACGCCGGCGCCACTGGTCAGTTATCGGCCCGCGCAGGATGAACAGGGCACGCCCGCCGGATATCCGGCCGCGCGCAGCTTCCGCTTCGACGAACCGGCTACCGCGGAACTTAGGGCAACGGCCAAACGGCACGGCGCCACGGTGAATGATGTATTGTGCTGCCATCTGTTTCTTGCGATGCGGGCGTTTCGCCACGAAATGGGCGAGCGGCCCGATGCGTGGCTGCGGGTGGTGGTTCCTGTCGACCTTCGAACCGAAAGGCATCACAACCTCTCGGCGGTTAACATGGCCAGCCTGGTCTTCATGACGCGGCAGGCCGGCACATTGCGTGACCCGGCCGCGCTGTTGCAGGGCATCCATGACGAGATGCATCAAGTGAAAACTTGGCGGCTGGGCCGCACGTTTGCCCGAGGATTGCATCTACGCCGCTATCTACCCGGCGGACTGGAACGCGGCATTCGCAACTGCAAATGCCAGGGGACGGCCACAATGACGAACATCGGCGAGATCTTCGCCGGTTCGCCATTGCCCCGAAAAGAGGGGCGGATCGTCGCGGGAAATCTACTGCTTGATTCCGCCGATTTCCTGCCGCCGATCCGGCCGCTCACTTGCGCGTCGTTCTCCGCCTGCACCTACGCCGGCCGGTTGACGCTGAACTTGCACTACGATCCACAAGGACTGTCCGAAGCCGCGGCCAGCCAATTGTCCGAGACGTTCGTCGGGCAGTTGCGCAGCAGTTTTCGCTGAGGCACTCAGGACATCGTCCCGGCGTGTATAGCCCCGGGCTCCGCCCGGGGGTTGCAGCCACAACCAGCCCGACTCAAATAACAGTTCACTAGCTAGCCCGAAGCGCAACCGAGAGACGGAAAGCTATGCCCCCTCAATTGCGCCACTGCGTGCGCCGCAAGGCGCTACTAGCCGCGGGTGCCAGTGCGGGCCGCTACCTGGGACCGGTGGCTACCGCCATTCCGCTCACGACCCCGGCAGGCCGTCATCAGCATCCGTCGGCACTGAGATCACCAGCCGAAATTTGCCCGTCCGCGGATCGTTGCGCAGCTCGTCGACCCACTCCACTTCGTAGCGCACGTTCCGCATGTTCTTCTGGGCGAGCATGGCGTCCCACTTGGCGCGGATCTTTTGCCCCACCACCTCGCGCTCCGCTGCGGAAAGTTTGGCGTCCGGCTTCACGCGAAACGTAAACGCGGCGGGGCCGGTGCAGACGACTTGAAATCGCTCGGCGCCGCGCACAAAAAACTCCACGATCAGCAGCGGATGGATAAAGTCCGTTTGCCCCGATTCGTTCACAAGCACGATCTTGTCCTCCCGGCGACCGTCGATCGATTCAACGCGGCGGAACCCGCGGTAGTAGTTGTAGCCCTCCTGGACCGCGGCCGGCTTCAAGATGTCGGAAACAACGTACCGGATCAGCGGCGTGGTGCGGTTGCGGAGGTTCGTCACCAGCAGGTGATCGTCCTGCCACTCGATCCACAGATCGTCTTCGAGCAGCACCATCCCCTGGCTCTTGGGCTCGGTGATGCCCAGGATGGAAGTTTCCGTGGTGGCGTAGATGTCGATCACCGGCACGCCGAACACGCGCTCGGCGCGGGCCCGGTCGGCCGACGGCAGCGGATCGCCGCCGCAGATGATGGTGCGCGGCGAGATCTTGAGCCGCCGCCGCTCCTGCTCGGCACACAGCTCGCCGAGGATCGAGCCATAGCAACTCAGATTGTGCGGTTGGAATGCGTTGAGCCCGTCGAGCGTTTCGCCCCAGGGAGTGTTGACGTCGAATCGGCGGGACTTATGAAACAGGCCGATCTTCAGCCAGTGCGTGGTTTGCGACAGGGTGACCGCGGCGAAATGGCCGGTCGTGGCCCCGATGAACGCCGTCTTGCGCGGCAGCGGGCCGAACACCGGCACCGCGCGAAAGAAGCTCGTCCAGCCTTGCACCCATTCCTTCAGCGTGTAAGCGCAATACGCCAATTGCCCCGACGTGCCCGAGCTGTGCGCGATCACATATCGTCCATCCATCAGGTCGGCCGGATCGTGCGACTTTTCCAGAAACGCTTCGATCCGTTGCCGCGTCACGCCGGGCGCAGTGACGATCTCGTCGAAGTTGGCGATGAACTCGGGCTTGGTGAGCGAGGGAAAATCCGCCGGCGTGGCCACGCGAGGATCAATCTTTCGCTCCGCAATGATGCGGGCGTAGTACGGAGAATGCTTCTGCAAGTACGACACCAGCCGCGTGAACCGCCGCTGGTTGCGTTGCAGAATCTCCGCTCGCCCCCGCCGGGAGTTGCGATACAGCCCCAGTTCCCACAGGAGAATGCTGAGCGTGAGGCGCATGAAAAGTAACTCACTTCCCGAACGGGCCCGATGTGCAGCGGCGGCGCGCTAAAGAATGGATATGAAATAGAAGAATGTGAGCGGGTGAATAGGAAGTCACTTAAGCCAGAGTTTGCCGAATCGTCAGTAGGTTATAAAATATTTTCCGGT
>JAIOQB010000404.1 GCA_021413585.1 Planctomycetia bacterium | reverse complement strand
CAGGCGGAAACCGCCTTTCTCGATCCGTTCACCGAGCTGCCGACGATCGTGATCATCTGCAACATCCAGGACCCCATCACCCGCGAGGACTACAGCCGCGACCCGCGCAATGTGGCCCGCAAGGCGGTCAACTATCTCAAGAGCACCGGCATCGCCGACACCTGTTTCATCGGCCCGGAGGCGGAGTTCTTCATCTTCGACGACGTCCGCTACGACCAACGGGCGAACGAAGGCTACTACCACATCGACAGCATCGAAGGGGAATGGAACCGCGGCAAGAATACCCGCGCCGCCGGCGAAGGCCCCAACCTGGGCTACAAGCTCCGCTACAAGGAAGGCTATTTCCCGGTCCCTCCGGCCGACCAGATGATGGACATCCGCAACGAGATGATGCAGACGATGATCGACTGCGGCCTGGATGTCGAGGCGCAGCACCACGAGGTGGCGACCGGTGGCCAGTCGGAAATCGACTTGCGGTTCCAAGACCTGGTGAGCATGGGGGATGCCATGCTGATGTACAAGTACATCATCAAAAACGTCGCCCGCAAGCACAACAAGACCGTCACCTTCATGCCCAAGCCGCTGTTCTCCGACAACGGTTCCGGCATGCACACGCACATCTCGCTGTGGAAGAGCGGCGAGCCGTTGTTCGCCGGCAGCGGCTACGCGGGCTTAAGCGACATGGCGCTGTACGCCATCGGCGGGCTGCTCAAAAACGCGCCGAGCATCCTGGCCTTCAGCAACCCGACGACCAACAGCTACAAGCGGCTGGTGCCAGGTTACGAAGCGCCGGTGAACTTGGCGTACTCGCAGCGGAACCGCTCGGCGTCGTGCCGCATTCCGATGTACAGCCCCAGCCCAAAGGCCAAGCGTGTCGAGTTCCGCTGCCCCGACCCAAGCTGCAATCCGTACCTCGCCTTCTCGGCCATCCTGATGGCGGTGCTCGACGGCATCCAAAACAAGATCCACCCGGGCGAACCGCTGGACAAGGACATTTACGACTTAAGCCCCGAAGAGCTGGCCGACGTGCCAACCACCCCCGGCTCGCTGGACGAAGCGCTCAACGCGCTGAAGAAGAACCACGAGTTCCTGCTCAAGGGAGACGTGTTCACCAAGGACGTGATCGACACCTGGATTTCGTACAAGTTCAAGAACGAAGTCGACGCCGTGCGGCTGCGTCCGCATCCGTATGAGTTTTGCTTGTACTATGATATTTAGTTCTCGTGCCCAGGCTCCGCCTGCCTCGGAGGCTCCGCCTCCTGCTGTCGCTTGCCTCAACGCCCATGAGCGGTCCGGCGCTAGTCAGCGGGTTGTAGAGCAGATGCCTACTGCGCCAATTCACCTACGGCCTAATTAGGCAATGTAAAATCCCCCTTTCCATGACAGCACTTTCAAGAAAAGTAACTGCGGTTTCGCTCGCAGCCATCGCAGCGGCGGCAATTCTGAGTCGTAGTAGCGCTGCCGCTGATAATACGCCTGCCCTGGTTGTCTCGATCGCAAGTTACGACAAACTGCGGGAAGCAACGAAGGACGTTTTCGGATTCGCGAAGTCCTCGCTCGAACCAGTCGAGACACTCGATGCGAAGCTTAAAGAATTGACCGGTGGCATTGGACTCTCGGGCATCGACACGACTCGCCCGTGGGGCGCAATTGTCCCGCGTTATGGCCATCTGGATGCGCCGGTGATCTTCGTGCCTTGTGACGATCTCACAAAGTACCTTGCCGCGTTACCCCCGCAGATAACGCACAGCAAGCTGCCGGGCTCGATTCTGAAAATCGGCAGCAACCCACCTTTGTTTCTTAAGTCCACAAGTCATTGGGTCTTCGCAGCGCGAGGCGTGGAGCAATTACACACCCTGCCCACCGATCCTGTTGAACTGCTACGCGATCTTCCCCAGCGTTACGTGCTGGCTTTGAAAATCTATCCCGGCAGCATTTCCATCCTTGAGCGGGACAGCCTTCTCGGCTGGCTGCGAGAATCGGCAAAGGGCCGACTTGATGCCCGAACGAACATGATGTTAAAGCTTGTGGAAAACTCGCTGGACGATATCAAGTCCGTTACGCTGGGAGGCAACGTCGATACGAGCAAACGAATGACGACAATCGATGTTGATGTTGAGCCAATCGTTGACGGCCCCTTAGGCGCGGCGCCGGAATGGTTTCGCAATCATGTGTCCCAATTCGGCGCAATTCGTGCGGCGGACGCAATCCTGGCCGCACGGGTGACCTATGATCGCATCCTATCGCCCGATCAGGTGGAAAAATTACCGCGGCAGGAATTCGATACGCTCGCCTTCTGGACGGCCATGATTCAAAGGCTGAAACCGGGAGAGCGCGAGGACGAACTGCGGGCCTCCGCACAAAAGTTGGTGCATATGTGGTACGAAACCGTCCGATTGGGAAAACATGACTATAAGAACGCGCTGTTTGTGTCTCCATCGCCGATTTTGGTTTCGGCCTGTCGCCTCGCCGATACGGAACCGCTTGAGGCCTTCGCTCGCGACGAATACAAGCGATTCGGAAAACTTCGCGATGAACTGCACCTGGAAATGAGTGAAGGCACACATCGCGATCACAGTTTACGCACTTTTTCGGTCCCCGTCGAAAGCCAAGAAATCAAGACACTCGTTGGGCCACGCGCGGAAGGGGCCATCGCGATTGGAAGGCATTCGGTCTGGTTTGCCTTCGGAGGGATGGGTGCGGCCGCGAGACTAAAGCAAGTCATGGATGAATCGGCGGAAGCAGCACCGCCCGCGCCTGCGTTCGAGGGAGTCTTTCGACTGGCCAATATCCTGACCGAGAGAAATGACACATTGTCCGGAATGAACGCGGCTCGCAAAGCACACTGGCGATCGCAATTGGCCAAACTCGGCCCCAGCGCATTTGACTTTTCTGTGCGGTGCATTCCACAGCCCAACAGCGTCTTGGGCAGGATTCAAATCGGTGAGGGCGTGCTGCAGTTTTTTGCGAACAAAACCGCGGAGAAGATTTCCGAGCAACCATCGCCCGCAGAGGTTGCGCCGCGTTGAGCGTCACACCAAGTAGGCAGCATACAACGCAGCCCTAACGGGCTGAAAAACGCTTCGCCTGCTCGGCGATGTTCACACCCACTTCCTCCGACCACGCGGCGAGCAGTTGCCGATAGATTGGCCCCGGCTGGCCGGCGCCGATCGGTTGGCCGTCAAACCGCGTGACCGGCAGCAGGCAGAACGGCGTGCTGCTCAGCAGCACTTCGTCGGCGGTGTGGAAATCCTCGGGCGTCAGCTCGCGCTCTTGCCACGCAACCTGCTGCCGCGCAGCGAGCGAACGGAGCATCGCCAGGCTGATCCCGGGGAGCACGCTTTCTCGCGGCGGCGAGACGAGTCCTTCGCTTTTGCGGTACAGCAGCGCGTTCGCTGTTGTGGCTTCGGTGACGTGGCCGCCAGTGTCAAGCAGCACGGCCCTCGCGCCGGGCTCGCGGGCGGCCGCTTCGCGATCGGCCAGATAGTAGTGCATCCGGCTGCGGCATTTTAACTCAGGGGGCCAGCATTCTTCGGGCACCTGGCGGATGCTGGTGACGACCACCGAATCGCCCCGCTGCTGCTTCTCGGCCCAGCGGTGAAACGGCAGCGGAAACGTGTGCAGGCCGACGCGGGGCTTTGGCGTAATGCTTTCGCTCTGCGGCGATGCGGCACTGCCGGGTGTGACAAAGATCGACAGCGCCAGATCGTCTTCGTCCGCCAGCAGTCGATGATTGTTCGCCACCAGTTGCTCGGCGATTGCCGCCAAGGGGTCGACTGGCACGGCGTCGCTCAAACCCACCACGGACAGCGATCGGGCCAGCCGCGTCAGATGTTCCTCCACATGAAACAGCCGGCCGGCGAACGTCCGCAACTGCTCGGTGACCGTGGCGCCCAGCAGAAAGCCCAGGTCGTCCAGCGGAATCCGGGCTTCGCTTTCGGGCACGAAACGCCCATCGAAATACGCTTGCGGCTGGTCCATCCGTCTATTATGTCGCCACGGCAGTCGGCGGGCCAGTGACCATGCAAGATAGCCGCCGCTCCCCGAGCGGCGCGAACCGTTGCCGTGTCGCGCCGCCCAGGGGAGCGACGGCTAACAACGGCGGACTATGAGCGGCGCTACTTCTTCGCCACCGGCAGCACCACGTCCTGGATTTGCGGCAGCAGCGAGTCGGAATGCATGTACAGCCACCAGCGGTGCTCTTTGCCGATCTCGCAGGCGCATTCGACTTGCCGCACTTTCTTTGCTGCCGGTCCCAGCGCGGTCAGGTCGCACAGTCCTTCGTGCCCCAAAGCGGGCGGGCCGGAGCGGTGGCACTGCAGCCAGTGGTAATGCCGCAGCACCCAATCGCACGAGTTGTTCAACAGCAGCAGTTGATCCATCTCGCTAAGCGCCCGGCCGTAGCGATGGCCGGGGTACAGGCTGTCGTAATCGACGGCAGACGCGATCAACGACACATGCGCGTGCCGCGGCTCTTTCGGTCGATCGGCCAGCGTGTGACCGGCGATCTCGGTTCCCGCCAGCGCGCTCAGCCCGCTGCAAATCACGCGCGAGCCATAGCTGTAGCCCAGCATGCTCAGCGGCGTCTCGGTATTGGAATGCGCCAACACCCAAGCCAGGCGAAAGCTGGTGGCCGGGATTCGGCTGGCCTTGAGGCGCACGTCGTGCAATGGCCGCCGCAGCTCGCGCGAAGTGGGCCATGACCAGATGACAAACCGCAGCGGCGGCGCGTCCTTGCAGCGCGTTCGCAACAGCGCGTGGTAAACCGTCATCCCCACGCGATACGCCTGATCGTCGTCGATCCGGTCGCCATGCACCCAATAGCACGTCGGTAGCTTGGCGCCGGGGCCGGTGAAGAAGTCTTGCGATTTGGCCGTTTTCCAGTCCTTGCTGCCGGCGTCGAAACGCTCGTAGCCCAGCTTCACGTCGGTCACCGCGCCGTCTCCCAGGCAGCCGTTGCAGCGGTCGTTGAGCAGCCACACTTCGTCGTGCGGCCGCTCGCAACAGTCGAAGCTGATTGGCGGACCTTCTCGCTTGCTACCGGCGATCGAGCCATCCAGGGAGTTCGTCAGCTTCTCGGGGCCAATGTCTTGCGGCCCGACATCGGCCAGCGCCGCGTCGAGCTGGGCCTCTTCGTCGCGCGACGCGCGATCGAGGGCACTCGCCGGCAGCGCAACCGCCAGCACAGTCGCCAGTAACATTGCAATCGCTACGCCCAGCACCACCCAACCGTGAGAGCCCGAAGAGCGCGTGCGAAGAATCCGGCCGCGATCGGCTGCGGTGGCAGCCGCCGGGCGCGTGCGGTCCGTGCGAATCATAAATTGCATCTTGCCTGGGGAGAACGAGTTGCCTTAAGGAGAACACGCGCTGCAAAATCGACGGCGTTTTGCTTCGGATTGCCGCAGCATTCCGTGTTGCGTCACGAGTTAGTGTCTCTGTCGCGCCGATGGGTCACATAGACCCGCGCCGGCGAGTCGGCGGGTTGCATGCGAGTCGACCGATTGCAGCGACAAGGTAATGTAGCACGCTCGCCACGTCGTGTCGAAGCGAAATCGCAACGAACGTGGAGAAAATTAATCCGCGTTTCATTTGCACATCATCGCGGGTGGTGTAGAGTTGTCGGGCCAATATCGGCCCACTCCCCTTACGTTTTGTTCCGGAGATATCAGGTATGAAGAGGCTTCTGATCCTGACGGTCCTGGGGATCTTGGCGCTGGGTTCGGCTGGCTGCGCTCATGATCCCTGT
>JAIOQB010000369.1 GCA_021413585.1 Planctomycetia bacterium | reverse complement strand
CGCAGGGCATTGCGCACCAGGTCGTGGATCGTGTAAGCGCCGGCCCCTTCGACATTGGCCGTTTTGGCTTCCATCGTCACCACATGCTCTTGATGCAGCCGCAATTCCGTGGTGTCCTCGATCGTGATGATTCGCTCTTTGTACGGAATGAAGCTCGAAAGGACGTTGAGGAATGTGGTCTTGCCGGTGCCGGTGCCGCCGCTCACCAGGATGTTGCGGCGGTCGATCACGGCGGCCCGCAGGAACGTGGCGGCGCTGCGGCTGATGCTCCCCAGATCGATCAAGTCGTCCATCGTCAGGCGCTGGATCGGGAATTTGCGGATCGTCAGGCACGGCCCTTTGACCGCCAGCGGCGGAATCACCGCGTTGACGCGCGAGCCATCGGGCAGCCGGGCATCGACCAGCGGCTGGCTCTTGTCGATCCGCCGCCCCACCTGGGCCACGATCCGCTCGATGATCGCCTCGGTGACTTTTTCGGAGAGGAACCGCCGGCCGGAACGCTCGATCACGCCGTCGCGCTCGACAAAGATCTGATCGCTGGTCACCACCATAATTTCGGAAATCGTCGGTGCCCGCAGAAGGTCCTGCAGCGGGCCGAAGCCAAACACCGTGTCTTTGAGGTCTTTTTTGATCGCCCGCAGGATCAGGTACTTGCGCAGCTCGGCATGCAAATGCGGACGCACGAGGTGAAACGCGGCGCTGAACTTTTCTTCCAGGTGCCGCACGCGGCTGCTCGTGTCGGGCAGCTTGTTCAGCTCCAGCCGCTCGCGGATGAACTGCAATAGGCTGTGCAACTCCGTTTCGCGCTCGGGAACCAGCGTGGCGGGGACGTCGAACTCGTTGCTGGTGAGCGTGGCCAGATCGAACACGGCGTCGGAGCCGGTTTCCATGATCAGTTGATTGACCAGCATGTCGCGGAGCGTGATGCCGGTGATCTCTTCGAGCAGCGACTCGTTTTCGGGGCCAAAAACATTCAGCTCGCGGCAGACGTCTTCGATGTTGTTTTCCAACAGCAGGATGCTGTCGCGATTGCCGCTGCGCTTCGTCTCGAACTCGTACAAGTCCAGCCGTTCGAGCAGTTTTTTATGGATCCGCAGCTCCAACTCGGCCACGATCGTGCGCAGATGGGCTTCCAACTCGCCGCGGCTGATCGAGGTGGTGGCCTCGGACTCGAACGTCAGCGTGTATGGCCAGATTCGCACCTTGGCGCCGGGGGCGAACGTGGCGGTTTGCCCGCCGAGGACTTCGGTGTCGCCGACCAGGCAGCTATTGAGCCCGACGTTTTCCAACTCCAGCTTGCCGTCGAGCCAGCGGACCACCGCATGATGGCGCGAAACGAGTGGGCTGGGCAGCATCAAGTCGTTGCCCGCCACGCGCCCGATGCGCAGCTCGCCACCCGCCACCTCGAGCACATTGCGGCGGCTCTCGCTGATTTTGTTGTACCAGACTTTTAGCGGTTTCGGCGGCATGGAGCGCTCGAGGGACAACGAGGGGGAGAGATCCAATTATTTAGCGATGAGACACGGAGAAGGAAATCCCAATGACCAAATTCCAATCTCCAATATTGGAGCTGCGCACGTTTTTTTGGAGATTGGAATTTGGTGATTGGTCATTAACCCTCTGCGCGTCTCCGTGGTAATCGAGTTCTTCAAGACTAACGACACACTCACTAGGGTCCCTTCTTCGCCGCAGTTTCGGCATGCAATACCACGTCCAACGGGCGATTGTTCGTGCGGGCCAGATAGTCGAGCACGCGGGCGGTTCGCCGGTCGAGCTGTCCTCCCTGCGAGGCGGCTCGCAACGTGAGTACGTCTTCCTGAACGGGGCGGATATTTTGCGGCTTCAGCGCGTCGAGCGAGCCCTGTCGATTGCCGACCGACAGCACGTCGAACGGTCCGACTTGCTCCGGTTCCGTCGACGTTGACGGCACGGCGCTACTGCCGGCGGGCGTGGGCAAATCCCGCGGCAGCCGAAACGACACTTGGGTCCGACCGGGAATTACAAATTTGGCGACGAAGAGTCGATTGTTGACCGGCACCCAAACGGCGACCTCGCCCGGCTTGAGCTGCAAGTCGGTCTGCGGCGCGGTGCGCAAATCTTCCTGCAGGATCAACTGCCCGGCGGCCATGTCGCGCATGGCTCGCTGGCCGACGATCGTCCCCTTCATGTCTTCTTTGTAGGCGATGTCCGCCAGATTTCCGACGTGCCCCTTGGGGACGGGGAACGTCTCCAGGTCATCGGAGCGAATCAGGTCTCCTTGCTTGATCCCCTTCCGCACGTTGATGAACATCTCCTTGTCGGTGAACTTTGATTGGTCCGACAGGTACTTGAGGTTCACCGCGGCGCCGATCAGGCCCAGCACGATGGCAATAATGAGTCCTTGAACGCCCTTCATGGATGTTGACCTTCTAACGCTGAATTAGGTAATGGCGTGATGGTGATCAGGCCTTGCAAATCGTTGGTTTCGGTCCCGCCAAACTGAATGTCCATTTGTTCGGGTATTGTCGCCGCTGTCGTTTGAAGGAATCGGCCGTGCCACTGGCCGTTTGATTCTGTCCAGTCGCCGGCCTTGCGATAGCCGGCGGCCGGCAGCTCTCGATCAAAAAACTCGATCCACTCGCGGGCGGTTGCCGGTCCGCGAATGGCCGTTACTGTAGTACTCTCCTGTCCATCCGCTGAAATCCCCTGCGCCGAAACGCCGTGCAAAGATATTCCGTGCAACGATATCAGGCGCCGCGCGTGCGGCGGAATCGGCACGGACCGGGCCGAGGTCGAAACCGCGGAACCAACCCCGGCCGCGCCCGGCTGCCGCGGCTGGAAGATGTAGGCCGCCCACGCGTCCTGGCCGGTGGGGATGGCTATTCCCCAGACTAACACGGCGGCTGCCACCGCGCCAACTTTGTCCGCTCGGTTTGCGGCCGCCGGCTCGGCATTCCAGGTGCCAACCACCAACGTCAGCGGCGCCGGCGACTCGTAAATCGCGCGCTGGGCGTCGATTCTTTCGATGGGTTGCTGATTCTTGATAAGTTCTCTTAGCGCCGCGCTGGGAGAGGAGTCCGCCTGATCGGAATTGGTAGCGGCAGCGGAAATCGGCTGGCCAATCTGTTTCATCGCCGCGCGGCACATTTCACGCAGGCGGGCTGTGGCCGCCGTGCGTGGGCCGGCGACGGTGCTGCGGACCATGGCCAACTGCTGGTCGCCAACGTCGATCGCCACAGTATTTTTGTAATCGCTATTTTTGTAATCGCTGTTATGCTCGCTCGGCGCAGCCGCTGGCTTGGCTGGTTGGGAAGGTTGTGCCGGGGCGCCGCGATAGATCGCCGTGAGCCGCCAACCCACGATCAATGCGATCAGCAACACGGCCGCCGTGGCCACGAGATTGCCGACGAAGCCCGACATCCGCCGCGCCAACCGGCCGTAGCCGCCGAGCGATTCAGCGCCGCCTTTACCACTTTCCAGATGTGGAGCCGCCGGCAATTCTTCATCGTGCAGCATGTGTTCAAGGGCTGTTGAGCTTCGAGAGAAAATCTTCGAGCTGGGCAATTTTCGGATCCAACTCCGCTTTGAGCGCCGTGAGTTGCTGCTGGATCTGGGCCTTCTGATCCGCCGGCAGTGGAGGATTGGCATCGAGCTGGCTTTGCAGTTTCTGGATGGCGCCGCGGTAGAGACTCAAGAACGATCGGGTCATCGTTTCCGGCACGCCGGCCACGTGCGGTTGATCGTTGCCGCGGATCCGCTGGATCAGCGACTCGACGGGCCCGCTGCGGACCGACTCCGCGTCCAGGCCGCAAAAGCTCTGCAACTGCGGCTGAAAGTCCGGGCTGCCGTAGCCAAAGCGGGGGTAGTCAGGTTCATGCTGCAGCGGCGTCAGGTCGGCCTGGTACGATGCAAAGTAAACCGCCGACACTGCGGCGACAAACGCTTGCGAAAGCGCCGCCGGGGCCTTGGCCAACTCGTACAACACTTGCGTGCGGCGGAGGACGTTGCCTTGCATGCCCATCGAGTCGTAGGTCCAGGGATCGTCCAGCAGCGCGTGGCTCACGTTGTAGCTAGCGGTTCCAAAATTTGGAGGCACCGGCATCCGCAACGTCAGGCCGGACGTGCCCGCCACCGCGCCGCGGGTTTGGTCCAACAGATTCGTTTTGACGGTGGCCCCCGGCAGCGGGCCGCGGGCCACCGGTTGTTGCAGCGAGGGTTCGTCCAAAACGTCGAAGTTGGCGACCGCGGAAGTGCCAACGGTCGCGTCCGGTGCGGGCCAATTAGTGGGTCGCGGCGCTAGCGCACTCTGCGGATAGCGCCTTTTCCAAATCGCATCCCGCGCCGCGCTGAGCGCGCGGATATTCCACATCGAAAGAGTGCCGGAATCGATAATCAGCACCGCCACGAACAACAGAATGGGCAAGACCAACACCAATTCCATCGACGAAATGCCGCGGCGGCGGCGTGCGATGAAAATAATGGATGGTTGTGGTTGGTTAGACATGAGAATCCGTCGAATCATTGTGCGCGGGTGCCTGGGGCAGAGCGGCAGAGCGTAAGCGATGCCCCAGCATTCCCTGGGGCTTCACTGCGCTGCGCTACGTTCAGCCCCAGGCACCCAGTCATATTATTTGCTCGCGTCTCTATTAGTGATGGCTCAACACCGACAAATCGGCCGGCGTCAGATTGCGCAGGTTCGGCAGCGTTACGTCCTGCGCCGGTTGCTTGCCGCCGTCAAACGAAGGCGAAGTTTGCAGAAATGTGGCCAGGTCGGGATGCGTCGCCGGGACGAGCTGTGCCCGCCAGCTTTGGTTCAGCAGATTCCAATCGGTCGGACGATTCTCGCGCACCACTTCCCATTCCCCGGTGTTTTCGCCGCCTGCGGGAGCGCCGCCTTGCGGAGCCTGTGGCGTGCCGGTCGGCGGCAATTCCACAAACTCGCCCGGCACGCCGCCGATGGCAATGCCGGAGGGCGCGGAAGGACCGCTTACTCCCTGCCAGACGCGAATCAATCGGTTGCGCGGAATGAACATCATCGCCTGGGCGTAAGCCAGGTTGTCGCCGTCGATGGGACTTTGATACACGCCCGGCATGTATGGAGTCGCCTTGGGCCAATAGACCACGCACACCACGGAATAATTACTCTCCAGAAACGCATTGCGATCGCGCGAGTCGAGTGTTGCCACAGGGCCGCCCTCCTGGGCGATCAACAGCGGCAGGTTGCGATCCTGGTTCTCGCTCAGAAGTTGCTCCAATTGCCCGCAGGTGAAGCCACTCCACAACGCTGCGAATTGCGACATCCGCCCCACCGCGAGAAATCCGGACAACGTCTGAGCATTCCATTGGCCCAGATAAGTAATCGCCAGCGACCGGCGCTGAGCGCGGGCCAGATTGCGGTAGTCCTCAACGGGCAGAACCTGATTCGTGCCGCCATCGATCGCCGGATCGACCACCGGAAGTTGCGGGCCCGACGCCGCGGTGTCGCCATAGAGTCCAGTCATGTTGCGCCCCCACAGCCGGGCCTGCAGCGGTCCGCGCTCCGGCGAGATGATGCCCGAGGGAAGCAGGCCGTGCCGCTGGGCCGCCTCGTTGGCCGCGCGCTGGGCCAACTCCGGCGTAGCGCTGACCACTGCGGCCTGATATTGGTGAATCAACTGCTGGTTCAAGATGTCTTCCAGCAGCGGCAGCACGGCCTCGCTGGTGGCGGTGGCCCACGCCAGGTAGCTGCGGACCATTTCCTGCTCGCCCGGCACTTTTTGCTGGATGGCGGGGCCGAGTTTGGCGAACTTTTCAAACTTGGCTTTCGACAGCGACTCGCCGGCGTCGTTCCAAGCCGCCAGGATGTCCGGCACGATCGCCTCACTATGCCGGTCGCGAGCTTCGCGCAGAAACGCGGTCAGGGCGAACACGTCGCACAGCAGGTGATTGGTAAACGCCAGCGTATTCATCTCGCGCGACATGACCACGGCCCCCGACACTGCCGCGGCGTCGGCCGCGTCCTGCATGCGGACCTTGTTGTCCGCCTGCCGCCCGACGTTCATCACCATGCCCAAGAGCATGGTGAGCATCAGGATGGCGAACACCGAGATGATGCTGATAGTGCCGCGCTGGTCCGCGTGCAGGCGATAAGGAAAGCGAACGAGAGCGGCGAGGACGCGTGAAGATGTGGCGGCGCTACCCATAGACCCTCCCCCAACCCCTCCCTGAAAGGGAGGGGAGTTACGTAGGGCGCCGTTAGCACTTTGAAAATCAGAAATCATAAATCCCAAATCAGAAATCCTCAAAGCGGCGTGCCGTTCGACAAATGGTCATACCGTATCAGCGGCTTTTGTCCCTGCATCGTCATCGTGGCCGAAGCGGACATCGGGAAGGCGTACGTGTCCGCACTTTCGATGATCGGATGCGTGGCTGGATCGTCGCCGCCGGTTTGCAGATAGTATTTCGCCAGCATCCGTCCCGGCCCGGGGAGCAGCGCTACGTTGTGAATCACCTTCACCGTAATCGCATCCTGCCAGCCGATTTCGTTGGGATAGAACTCGCCCAGGTCGTTGGGAATCGCGTAGGTGGTGAGGTCGGGCTCGGCTGTCGGATGGAAGATGCTGATTTGCACGGTCGTGTTGCGCAGGCTGTAGGCCAGCTTGTTGGCCAGCCGCCGCGAGATCGACGTGTCGCCGCCGCTGCCGTTGGTGAGGTCTTGATAGGCGCGTTGGATCGCGTCATTCGCCACAAAGCCGGCCTGGCTTTGATCGGAGCCGGCGGCGTTGTTGCGCGAGGGACAGATGGGCATCAAGGCCTGGGCGGCGGCCATCTGAATGCGGAACGCTTTGTTGCTGTCGTTGGCCACGCGGTAGTACGTGCCGTCGCCGTTGCCGCCTTGAGGATCGATCACGAGGTCGCGGATTTCATTTTGCTGTTCGTCGCTGTCCACGATCGTGGCCGGCACCCAGACGATGGCCGAGCGGGCTGCCGCCACCGCGGCGTATTCCAAGAAAACGCGGGCAATCATCAACTGGCTGACCTGAACGATGCCCATCATGATCATGATGAACAGCGGCAGCGTGAGGATGAAACTCAGGCTTTGAACGCTGCCCGATTGATCGCGGTGCAGCGTGAGCACCCGGTTGAGCCGCATCCGGGCTCCGCATAGACCCAGCAGCAGCCGTAGCACGAGCGTGAGCCCGCCGATCAACAGCAGTCCCGGCCAGCATAGTTCGAGCGCCGAGTGCGGCATGGCCCACGACCTTTACATCAATTTCAACGAACCGAGCAACTGAAAGCGCACGACCATTACCGCGACTAATGCCGGCGCGGCCAGATAGAGCTTTGTCTGCAAATCCTCACTCGACGCCTCCCTGGACGTGCGGACCAACGTCGACCAACTGCGAAGCCGCACCGCCGTTGAAAGCCGCGACCAACTGCGGGCCACCAACTGCCCCGCGCCGACGCGCCAAATCAGCAGGATCACCGCCAGCGCCGCGCCGAGCACAAACGTCCACAACAGGATTTCGATTCCCTCTTGCGGACCGACGAACGCGCCGATCATCGCCATTAGTTTCAAATCTCCGCCGCCGACCTTAAAAAAGACAACACACACGAGCAGCACGAACCCACAGATCAGCAGCCCCAACAGCGATGCACTAATGCCGATCCAACCCACTGCCCGCTGCGTCGACTCAGTGGCCCAGCCGCGGCTGTCCGCCAACCTTCCGGCCGCGTTGATCGCCAACGCGGCCAGGATGCCGGGATACGTGGTCCAGTTGTAAATCATTCGCCATCGAACGTCGGTGATCGCAGCCATCGCCACGAATGCCAACAACAGTCCAGTCGACACGCTTAGCCCAGCATGTTCAGGCATGCGACGGGCCGGTCAATTGCCTGGCTGGACTGTAATGCCGGTTTCGCCGGCCTTCTCGATGAAGTAGTTCTTAATCGCGGGCCAGCCCCATTTGTACAGGAAGATGAGGATCGGCAGCGCGATCACGCCGATCAGCAACACCGTTTCCATGCTGACCGCGCCAGTTTCATCACGATGAATCTGCGCGAGCAGCCGTCGCCAGGACGGAGCTTTGCACGACATGGGTCGTCCTCCAGGAATAGATTGATTGGTCGATTGGTTTGGCATGGGAAAGTCTTTTTGGAAGGTGTGGATCGGTTGGTGTTTCATTGTCTACATAAATGGCCACGACAACAGCGCACACGTCATTTTGTATACTTGCCCCATGACCTGCGGCGCCAGCCACACGGTGAACCCGATCATCGGCATGACGATGCCCAGCACCAGGGCATAGTCAAATGCCGCTGCTCCGCGGTGTCGTTTCGTCCTGATGGGTTTCAGTCGCATGGAAGTTTCTACGCCCAAAATGCTTCTAACTCCACAGGCCGTTTCTAATTCCACAGCCCCTGGCTCAATTGTATCCGCTCGTGCAGCCCTTGTTCTGTCGCCGCGGAGGCAAACGTCGGCCGCACGCCGGTCGGCACGAGTTCTGACTCCAGCATTCCATCGGGCCGCTTGCCGTGCAATTGGCAAACGAACAGGTCTTGCAGCCGAAACTGATTGTTCTCGTCTAGCCCGAACGCCTCCGTGATCCGCGTCACTTTTCGCGACCCGTCTTCCGAGAACCGAGACAACTGCACCACCAGGTCGATGGCCGAGGCCACCTGGGCTCGGGCAACATAAATCGGAATCTCAATGTCCGACATCAGCGACAAGGTTTCCATCCGAATCAGCGCATCGCGGGCCGTATTGGCGTGCACAGTCGAAAGGCTGCCGGCGTGACCGCTGATCATCGATTGAATCAAATCCAGGGCTTCGCCCGAGCGGACTTCGCCCACCACGATCCGGTCTGGCCGCATCCGCAGCGAGTTGACGAACAACTGCCGGACGGAAAGCCCGCCGCGGCCGAACGAGTCGGCCTGCTGGGCCTCCAGATATAGACAATGTTTCTGAATCAGCCGTAGTTCCGACGTGTCCTCGATGACGATGATCCGCTCTTCTTCCGGAATCGCGGCCGACAGCGCCCCGAGGAACACCGTCTTGCCCGTCCCGGTTCCGCCAGAAATCAAGATGTTCTTTCGCAGCCGGACGCAGATTTCCAGAAACTCTCGGGCCTGAGCGGACAAGCTGCCGTAGCCGATTAGGTCGTCCATCGACAGCACATTCCGCGAGAACTTGCGGATGGTCAGGCAGGTGCCCCGGCGGGCGCTGGGCGGGATAATCGCGTGGACGCGCGAGCCGTTTGGTAAGCGGGCATCCAGCACCGGGCGTTCGGGGTCAATCTCGCGGCCAACCCACTGGGCGATATTGTGGACTGCGGAGAGCAGGGCGTCTTCGCTGGCGAACCGAACGCTGGTCGTCTCGATCCGCCCCCGCCGTTCGACGTAAATCTCCAGATGGCCATTGACCATGATTTCCGTCACCGACTCATCGCGCAGCAAGTCCGCGATGGGGGAGAGGAAATATTCGGTGCTGGCTTCAAAAATAGCTTCGCGCGACACGTCGATCAACCTTGGACGAGGAGTGCGTAGGGTACCGGCGCAAGCGGTCGCAAGTTATTCTCTGCTAACGAGTTCCATAAATCCATCGTCACTCAAAACGGGCCGCTCGTCAAGCCGATTCGACTGAGCGCTCCTGGTATTGAACCCCGGAGATTCCTTGTGGGACCGGCAGTTGCCGATGCCGAAGTCGATTTGCAACCCATTTTGTGCCAGATGTTTAGGTAGGGCTGGAATCCCCTCGCCGATACCGGGTGTTTCCCCCCACATCAAATTGCTACAACATGCGTACCCAGATGGGAAGCTCATCGGACCGCGGTCCAGATCGTCCGTAAGATTGATCCACACGCGACGATTGTTGTTGTGGCATCGGTTGCCGCCACGAGTTGCAGGGACGCCATTTTCAGGGCCGCATTGAACAGCGCTTAGTGAATAGGGTTCAGAATTGACCATTCATTCGCATACTTACGACAACGGCTTGGTGCTGGTGGCCGAGCCGATGGCATCGCTCGAATCGGCCGCCTTCAATTTGATGCTCCCCGTGGGCGCGGCGTACGACCCGGCTGAATTGCCCGGTTTAAGCATCTTTTGCTGCGAAATGACACTCCGCGGCAGCGGGCCGCGCGACAGCCGGCAGTTTGTCGAGGACCTGGAGCGACTAGGAGCGGACACAGGTGAGTCGGTCTCGGTTTCGCACACCAGCTACGGCGGAGCGATGCTGGCCGAAAACCTGCTCCCCGCCCTGGCGATCTATGCCGACCTGGTTCGCCGCCCCCGCCTGCCGGATGAAGAACTCGACGCGGTGCGGCAAGTGCTGATCCAGGAATTGCGGGCCCTGGAGGATGAGCCGGCCCACAAGGCGATGCTGGAGCTGCGGCGTCATTTCTATGGCGACCCATGGGGCCGCCCCAGCCAGGGAAGCTTTGACGGACTGGAGGCGATCGACGGCGGTGATATTCGCCGGCACTTCGCCGGCCAGTTTCGCCCCAACGGCGCGATCCTGGGCATTGCCGGCAATATCGAATGGCCGAAGCTCCGCGACGACGTGGGTCGCCTGCTGGGTGATTGGCCTGCATTGAAGGTGGACGAACCGGCATCCGAGACCAAGGGCTCGCAGCCCCCGCATTTTGAGCATGAATCGAATCAAACGCAGATCGGCATTGCCTGGCCGTGTGCGGCTTACCGCGACGCCGACTATTTCCAGGCGTGGGGAGCGATCAACGTCCTCAGCGGCGGCATGAGTTCGCGGCTGTTCACCGAGGTGCGCGAGAAGCGGGGCCTGTGCTATAGCGTCAACGCCTCGTGCCATTCGCTGCGCGATCGCGGCAGCGTAATGTGCTATGCCGGCACCAGTGCCGAGCGGGCCCAGGAGACGCTCGATGTGACGCTGCACGAGATCCGCCGCCTGGCCGAAGGGGTACTCCCCGGCGAACTCAATCGCTTGAAGGCGCGGATGAAGAGTGCGTTGATTCTGCAGCAGGAATCGAGCGCCGCCCGCAGTTCTTCGATTGCCCGCGATTGGTATTTTCTGGACCACGCCCGCACGCTGGAAGAAGTGGGCGAGTTGGTCGACGGCCTGACGTGCGACAGTATCAATGCTTTCCTGGCCGCTCATCCGCCAGACGATTTTTGCGTGGTCACGCTTGGACCGCGCCCGTTGGAGGTGCCCCATGCCATTTCATGAATCGCGGCTCGCGAACGGGCTGGAAGTGATCGCCGAATCGAATCCCGACGCAGCCGCCACCGCGGTGGGGTTCTTCGTGCGCACCGGAGCCCGCGACGAGACCGATCCTGTGGCCGGCGTCAGCCATTTTCTCGAGCACATGATCTTCAAGGGAACGCCGTCGCGCTCGGCCGACGACGTGAACCGCGAGTTCGACGAGATGGGGGCGCAATACAACGCCCAAACGAGCGAGGAGACCACGATCTATTACGCCTCCGTGCTGCCGGAGCAGCAGGATGCGGTGGTCTCGCCGTGGGCCGACGTGCTGCGCCCCTCGCTGCGCGAAGAGGATTTCAACACTGAGAAGAAGGTGATCATTGAAGAAATCCGCATGTACGACGATCAGCCGCCGTTCGGGGCCGACGAGCAATGCCGGGCGTTGTTCTTCGGCCCGCACCCTTTGGGCCGCAGCGTGCTGGGGACGATTCAGAGCATCACGGACCTGAAAGTCGACGACATGCGGCAGTATTTTGAAACGCGCTACGCGCCGGAAAACATCACGCTGGTGGCCGCCGGGCAGGTCGATTTCCCGGCCTTGGTGGCCTCCGCCCAGCAGGCGTGCGGCGGGTGGAAGCCGGCCGAAGCGACGCGAAAGCTCCAGCCGGTCAAAGCTCAAAACGGCTTTGTCACCCGCTCGAAATCGCAGGCCACGCAGGAATACGTCCTGCAGATGGCCGTCGGCCCGGCGGCCAACGATCCACGACGTCACGCCGCCAAGCTGCTGGCGACGGTGCTGGGAGACGACACCGGCAGCCGCTTGTATTGGGAATTGGTTCACACGGGCCTGGCGGAGTTTGCCAGCGTCAGCCACTACGAATACGAAGGGGCCGGCGCGTTTTTGAGCTATCTGAGTTGCGAGCCCGACGAGGCCGAGCAAAACATGCAGCGGATGCTGAACGTCATTCGCACCGCGGAGGCGGGGGGCATTTCGCAGTCGGAACTGGATCAAGCCCGCAGCAAGCTGGTGTCCCGCGTGGTGTTGGGGAGCGAGCGCTCGCGTCACCGGATGTTCGCCATCGGCGCGAACTGGATGTATCGCGACGAATACCGCACGGTTCGTGAACACATCAAGGCGTTCAAGGCGGTGACCGTGGCCGCCTTGGCCGAACTCTTAGCCGAGTTTCCGCTCAGCCGCAATTCGTCAATCGCCATCGGCCCGCTGACAGAATTGCGCCCGCCGAAGTAGGGCGATTCAAAAACAGCTCACTAGCCCGACGCGCAAGTTTTGATGTTGCGCTATTTTTTCGCACTATTTCCCGAAGCAAACCCGAATTTCATCAAAAACAAAGTACTAAAAAATGGTGCATGGGTTGGATGACACGCGTTTTTCTCGGGCAATTCAAATATTCTTGTCCAAAAATAGCGCAACATCAAAACGCGCAAGCGAGGGGGCAGAAGGGAAAGCGTTGCCCCCTCGCTTGCGCGTCGGGCTAGTGATCGTAGGCGAGGTAATAACGTGTCACCTCCAGCCTCCAGCCTCACGCCTCACGCCTCAAAAGTCATACCACACCCCCAGCCCGACCTTCTGCTCGCTGGTGCTGAAGAATTCGTACTGCTCGGACTGCCCGTTGTAATACTGCACGCCGATCCGCATCCGGTTTCCCGTCGCGGCGGAGTTCCATTGCCAGCCGACTTGGAACACAAAGTTGCCACCAAAGTTCGATTCCTGCCGCAGGTGGGCATTGGTCGCCACGAATGGCGTCCCCCACGGGCCGACATTGCAGCGCGGGCTGTACTCGATGCCGAACTGCATGTCCCACGGTTCGTTGACGTCGGAGTGAAACGCCCAGCCCGCCTCAAAATACACGCGCCACGCTTCGCTGAGGTCGTACGAGTGTCCCCACACGAAGGCGTCTCGGCTGTAATTGAGCCGCCCGCTGAGGCCGTTGCGGATCGCATATTCGTCTCCCAGGTGCGAGCTGAGGTGAAAATACGCGATCTTCATCTGATAACGGCCCCAGCCGTAAGTCAGTGGCACGCCGAAGCGGTAGTCGGTCGCTTCCATGTCCATGTTGTTGCGCGGATCGAGCCGCGGAAACGCCGCTCCTTCGATGTCCAACTGCCATCCATCGGGCTCAAAAACTTCCGGCGTGCCATGGCGCAGCAGACCCACGCGGGCACCAGCGGTCAGATCGAGAATCCAGCCGCGGTTCTGCTCGTCGTTGAGTACCGCGCCCAGCCGCGGCTCCTTCACACCCGCCAGGTAGGGTTGATAGATCAGGCTCTTGGGGAGTATTTGCCAGCCCCATGGCGAAGCTTCCTGCGGCAGCTCTTCGTGCGCGACGTTTTCGCCGCCGTCTGAATCCGTGCCTGTCTGCCCGGTCCACAACGGCGTGGTGCGCTGGCCCGGCAGCCCCGTGCCGTTGTAACGCAACACGGCAGGGCCGCTGCCGGCGGGAGCGGCGGGCGCATAATAGTCGGCTGTCGGCGCTTCCGCCGTGGGAGCCCCAGCCGTTGGAGCCCCTGCTGTGGGAGCCAGCACGCTATTTCCTGGAGCCACCAATTTCGGTGCGGCGTCCGTTGCAACCGGATTCGGTTTACTGCTGGCCAACCGGTCGGGCCTCGATTCGGTTTCGCCCCAGCCTCCAAGCTGCGCCACGGGCAGATTGGAATACCGACTCGTGGGCCATAGGTTCTCCAACAAACCGGGCTGAGGATCGTCCTTGCGCGGCAAGGGATCCCACTGCGCGGCGGCGCGGCCGGGCCGGCCGATGACGATGGCCAGTACCAGCGCAATCAGGCACCACGGCCATACCGAAATTCGGCGGCGCGAGCACCCAATTCGCCGGCCGGTCAACGGCCTGGCTGTTTGTTCGATCAGATGAGTCATCAAAGCGGCAGCACCACGAGAAACCGCACAGCAACCTTAGCGGCGTGAATAATTTGCACTACCGGCAATATCGTCATAACCGGCCCCAAGCTGGACGCCTTGCGGATGCTGTCATTGCGAAGTGCGACACGCTAGGCAGGCTCGGGCGACCTTGCGGCCGGTTGGCCCTGCTTGCGAGTTTGCGGTGCGGCAAATCGTTTTGAAGAGTGCGAAAATCGGCCCTGCTAGTTTGGCCGGACGAGCCCGCTGCTAGCAGCCTGCCGGTCCCGGCGCACGGCCTGTTGAGGCCAGTCGCCTCGTCGGTTAGAATCCCGCCGTAACTGTCGCTTGAATCCCCTCAAGAAAAACCTTACTTGCACTGACCGTGGAGCGACCTCATGGAACGGACGTTGATTTTGCTGAAGCCCGACTGCGTGGAGCGCCGCCTGATCGGCCGTGTGCTGGCCCGTTTTGAGGACAAGGGCCTGGGACTGGTGGCGATGAAGATGATGCGAGTTACCCCCGCGCTGGCCAAGGAGCACTATGCCGAGCACGTCAGCAAGCCGTTCTATCCGGCGCTCGAGAAGTTCATCACCGGCGCGCCGGTGGTGGCCGCGGTGATCGAGGGCTTGGAGGCGATCCGCGTGGTGCGCGACCTGCTGGGCGCCACCAGCGGCCTGAAAGCGGTGGCCGGCACGATCCGCGGCGACTTCAGCAGCAGCCGCCAGATGAACCTGGTCCACGCCTCCGATGGCCCCGAAGCCGCCGCCCGTGAGATCGCGTTGTACTTCAAGCCCAACGAGATATGCGACTACGCGCCGACGATCACTCCGTGGCTGCGGGCACCGGATGAGGGCTAGGCGGAGCGAAATTCCAATGACCAAAATTCCAATCTCCAATAAAGACGTTCACAGCACTTTATTGGAGATTGGAATTTGGTCATTGGTCATTAAGCTTCCTCTGTGCCTCTGTGGTTCCAAATCTTATTCGCGCGTTAACTTATCGCCGGAATTGCTGCCTTCAGCGCCCCGATCATGTCCTGCGTCGCCGCGGCCACCGCGTCTTGCCAACGGGCGGCGCCGAACTGCTGGCTGTACTCCGGCCGAGCGTGGGCAAAAATAATGCCGCGTGAGTTGTTGACGATCGCTCCCAACCCGCGCGAATCGAACGCGCCCGCTACGTCCGCCGCGGCGCCTCCTTGCGCACCATAGCCTGGCACCAGAAACCATGTGCTGGGCATCAGCGTCCGGAGCTGCTCCAATTGCTGCGGATACGTCGCCCCGACGACCGCGCCGACCAATCCATAGCCGCACGCCCCGCTAGTTTGTTTTGCCAACTTCTCGACGTGCGCCGCCACATGCTCATACAACGGGCGGCCGTCGCACACCAGATCTTGAAACGTCCGGCCGCCGGGGTTGGACGTCTTCACTAGCACAAACAGGCCGCCGCCGCACGATTGAGCCGTTTCCACAAACGGCGTAAGGCTGTCGTCTCCCAAGTAGGGACTCACGGTCAGCGCGTCGGATTGCCAGCCCTGCAGCTCATTGCCTAAGTACGCCGCCGCGTAGGCCGTGGCGGTCGAGCCGATGTCGTTGCGCTTGCCGTCGAGGATCACGAGCAACCCGCGCTGTCGGGCGTATTGAACAATGTCCGCCAGCGCCGCCATGCCCGCCGGCCCCAACTCCTCGAAGAACGCCGCCTGCGGCTTGACCGCCGGAACCAGCGACGCGACCACGTCGATCACCCCGCGGCAGAACTCCGCGTACACGGCCGCCCGCTCCGTCGTGCCCGCTACGTCGTGCCCACGCAGCAACGGCGCGGGCAACTGCTCCCACCGTGGATCGAGCCCCACCAGCACCGGATTGCCACAGCGCCGCACCGCGGCCGATAATCGATCAGCAAAATGTTCCACGAGCTTCTATCTCCTAAGCCACAAAGCGCGGCGGCCATATCCCGTCGCAATAACGTGCAATTCGTGGAAATATCGTACCGGACCGGGCGTCGAACGGGAATGCACTCGCAAACCAGCGTTCCGCGAGCGGAGTTGAATCGGCGGCCCAGATGTGGCATATTAAACCACCCTGGCCGCCTCGCGTTCGACAAACCGCAGGCGTCCAACTCACGCATCCGGGGCGTGGCGCAGGCTGGTTAGCGCGTCTGGTCGGGGACCAGAAGGTCGCAGGTTCAAATCCTGTCGCCCCGAC
>JAIOQB010000368.1 GCA_021413585.1 Planctomycetia bacterium | reverse complement strand
TCCAATGCGGCCGAAGGCGAACGCGCGGCAATGTTTCCTGGAACGATTCGGGCCGAACGCCGCGATAGCACGCTGATGCTATCAGCGCAACCATGACCTAGGCGCTTCGCCACCGTAGCGTAGGTGCAAGCACGCACGTTCTCCTTGTTTTCTCGTTATTCCCTTGACCCCGGCGGCCTATCCAACCTACGATGCCGCGCTTTGCGTGCCGCCGATTGCCTTGGAAGCAGATTGCCCTGGAAGCCGACAAATCGAAGCGCGGTCGTAGCGCTGGCTGGTGTGCTGGTCGTGGGGTTGCTGCTGCGCCTGGGCGTTGGCTGGTGGTGGCAATCTCGCTTGCCGCCGGGGACACAATTCTATTTTGGAGACAGCCAGACCTATTGGGATCTCGGCCACAGTATTGCGCGCGGCGGCCCCTACGATGCGGGGAGCGCCGAAAGCCGGGTGTTTCGCACGCCCGGTTATCCACTGTTGCTGGCCGGTTTGATCCGCATGCAAGGTGAACACGCGTCGGTTATGTGGGCACGCGCTTTAAGTGCCGTGTTAGGCACTTTGGCGATTGGAGGTGTGTATTGGGCGGCGCAGCAGCTTTTCGATCGTCGCGCGGCACTGGCGGCCGCCGCCATGGTGGCGGTCTATCCCGAAGCGGTCGTGGCCGGGGCCTGGGTGCTCAGCGAAGCGCCGTTCACCGCGGCGCTGATGTTGCAGTTGGCACTGTGCGCTGCGGCGTGGCGCAAGGACCAATCGCAGAGCCGCGGCCGATTGGCGTGGGCAATCGCGGCCGGCTTGGCCGGAGGCATCGCAACGCTGATCCGCCCCAGTTGGCTATTCTTCACGCCGCTGGCGGCGTTGTTGGCGGTGCGGAAGCCGGGGCTGGAGAAGCGTGCCCGACCTTGGCTATTGGCCAGCGGCATGATCGCGGGGCTGCTGGTTGCCATGGCCCCGTGGTGGATTCGCAACGCACGGGAGACGGGGCATTTTGTGCCGACGACGTTGCAAGTCGGAGCGAGTCTCTACGACGGCTGGAACTCACGAGCAACGGGGGGCAGCGACATGTCGTTCGTCCCGCCGGAGACGAGGGCGGCCCGCACCGTGTATGCGACGACTCCAGCCGCTCACAAGGATACGTTCGAATACTTTCTCGATCGCTGGCTGTGGAAGAAGGCCGCGCGCTGGGGTTTCGAACACCCCTACGACGCCCTGCGACTGGCCGGGGTGAAGTTCCTGCGGATGTGGAGCCCGTGGCCGAACATCACCGAGTTTCGCAGTTGGTCAGCCGGGCTGCCGATCGCGGCAACCTACCTGCCGCTGATGCTGGCGGCGCTGGTCGGCGCATGGCGATTCTCACAGCGCGGATGGCCGTATGTGCTGCTCTGGCTGCCTGCCGTGTATTTGACATTCTTTCATGTAATCTTCGTCGGCTCGCTCCGCTATCGCGAACCGGCGATGGTGGCGTTGTGCGTATTGGCGGGAGGGTTGTTTGCGATTGGCTGCTCCACAGCAGCAGCGGGCACGGTACCTGGGGCATCGGCCGCCGCCACAAAATAACGATTTAGCTGCCGCACGCGAGCAGCAAAAACCCTTCGCAAGGATGCGAACCATTTTCTGCCGGCTCATCAACTCCTGTTGGTTCTTCTTTCGCGGCGGCGCGGCGCTGCTGGCGCTGGCTGCTGGAATTGGCGTCTGGTACTACGTCACGCGGTTCGACGATGAGATCCGCCGCCAGGTGCAGGCCCGGCTGGCCGCCAATTATCCCCAGCTTGAAGTAACCGTGCGTGCGGCGCAGCGCGTGGCAGGGGAGGGGATCGTCGTGCGTGGCGTTTCCCTGGTGGAGCGAGGCGCGGATGGTCCCCAGGCGGAACTTGTCTACGTGGACGAGTTGTTTCTGGCCTGCCCAACGGACGTGCGGGAATTGGTCAGCGGCGATTTGCCGATTCGCAGCATCACGGTTCGCCGGCCCACGTTGCGCGCCACGCGACGGCCGGATGGAACCTGGAGCGTGGCCAAGCTGTTGCCGCTGCCGCATTGCGGACGGCAACGCCCACAAACCACGATCGAAAACGCGAGCGTCGAAGTCTTTGACCCACAACGCACGCCGGCCGTCAGCTACACGCTGCGAAACGTCAACCTGGCATTGCACCCTGTCACCGAACCGAACAACGCGCCGCTTCCAAGCGATGCACTTGGCGCAAACACGTCGAAGTCACCGTCACCGTCGCCGCCGCTCGTGGCCCTTCCACCTCCTGGCGGTATGACCCCCACCGACTCGCTCGCCAACACACGGCAGACTGGCGAGATCGAGTTTGAAGGCTCGCTGGCCGGCGATCTCATGCATCGCACGGAGTTTCATGGACGGCTCAATCCACAAACCGGCAAGGTGAGCCTCGGCGGCAGAGCCGAGCAATTGGAGATCGGCCCTGAGCTGTGCAGTCTACTGCCGGCCAGCGCCGGATCGGCGGCGGGCTACCTCTCCGCACTACGAGGGCAGCTCGACCTGACGCTCCGACTGGACGTCGATCCGTCGCAACCGGTGCCGTATCGCTTCGACGTGCAGGGGCAATTGAATCATGGCAGGATCGACGATCCGCGGCTTCCCTATCCAGTTACCGATATCGTGGCCCGCATCCAAGTCAGCAACAACGGTTTTCGCGTGGACGACGTGATGGCCCGCGCGGGTTTGACCATGCTGTCCCTCAACTGCCAAGGGCAAGGGCTCAGCAGCACGAGCCCGATCACGTTGACCGCCGATGCCCGCAAGTTCATGCTCGAGCGGCAACTGGTCGATCTGCTTCCACCAACCT
>JAIOQB010000365.1 GCA_021413585.1 Planctomycetia bacterium | reverse complement strand
CGGCTGAAGATCGACTCGCAGGAAGACTGGGAGCATGCGCAGGAGATTCTGGAAGCGATCGGACATGAACAACTGGACTGGCAAAGGATTGCCGGTTTTCTGCACCATCAGCCCGCGCTGCGCGAGCGGATGGCCGTGTTGAACCGCGAGGCCGCGCAGGTGTAACCGCCTGCTGAAGGCCGCGCAAAGCGTGAAGGGTCGTTAGAGCATGGATGCCACACGACTGTCTGATGCTATTGGCGCTCACTGCAATAGTGCGGTAGCGATGGGCAATAGTGCCGTAGCGCTGGGACCGCCCCCGCTATCCGCCAATCACAGGTCTGCCAACCACACGCCCACGCTCCTGCTGGAGCCCTCCGGCGTGCTGTACGAAGCGACCGTCTGGCGGCGGTGGCTGCTGCGGCTGCTCTCCCGCATGGGTTTGTCGTTCTCCTACGACGGCTTCTGCGAGATATGGGAATACCACTACCTGCCGGACATTCACTCCGGCCGGTCGACGCTCAAGCATTCGCTCTCCGTGTTCCTGCGCGCCTCGGGCTTGCCCGCGCCGCAGGCGGATGAAGTGGTCTCCGCGGCGGCCGCGCGGCACAAGGCGCTGGAGAGCGAGCCACACCTGTTCCCGGGCGTGGCCGCGGCGCTGGAGCAGCTCAGCCAGCACGGCGTCGGCCTGGCCATTTCGGCCGACTGCGATCTATCGAGCGCCGAGCTGCGCGGCAAGCTCGAGCAACTGGGGATCGCCGGCCGGTTCCGGCACATCGTCTCGTCGCGCGACCTGGGCCGCGCCAAGCCCGAGCCGGTGTGCTATCTGGCGGCGGTCACCGCCCTAGGTTTGTCCCCCGCGTCGGTAACTTATGTTGGCTGCCGATCGGAAGACCTGACCGGCGCCCGCGAAGCAGGCTTGGCCACCGTATCGGTCGGCGGCTACGGCGGCCCGGCGGCGGACCAGCATGTGGCGCGGTTTGGAGGGCTGGTGGAGATGTTCGCGGGGACAACGTGCCACTAGGAAATCCCAATGACTGATGAAATCCCAATCACCAAATTCCAATCTCCAATAACGGTGCTGCCGGGTCTTATTGGAGATTGGAATTTGGTCATTGGTCATTAGCTTCCGTTTGCCCTTGTCACGACCACCGCGTTTCGCTACAAGACCTCCCCTTGCGTACTGGTGGGGGATGTTTCGGACCCATTTCTTATCTGCTTTTCGCCGGCTGCACGCGGCCGGACCGAGGTATCAACACTATGCTACGCAAAAGCCTGATCGTCGCGTCGTTGGCATTGATGGCCGCCTGGGGAGGCTGCCGGGCGTGCGACAGTTGCTATGAAGAAGGCCCGATGGTCAACGGCGGCTGCGCGAACTGCGGCCCCGGCGTCCGATCCGGCTCGGTGATGGCCGGCCCCAGCTATTCGGCCCCGACTTATTCCGCGCCGACCTACACCACCCCCGGCTACACGCCGCCGACCTACGCGCCAACGCCCGCCACGTCGCCCGCTTCCGCGCCTCGCATGGTGCCGGTGCAGTAGAGACAGGTGAGAGGAGAACAGGTGAGCAGGTGATCGCGCCTGCGCGTCCCCCTTCACACTCTTCAAACCCTTCACACCCCTCTTTCACACCCTTCACACCCTCAAACCCTCCACCCATCCGGCAGCACCGCCTCTTTCTCCACGACGATGATCCGATCGCGGATCACCACGTCGGGCGAGATATCCGCTTCCACCACGTCGCGCTCGTTGACGATCGTTACGCCGCTGCCGATGCGGCAGTTCTTGTCGACGATCGCGCCGTCGATCCGCGTGCCGCTGCCGATGCCTAGCGGCGGCCTGCCCGCCGCGCGGTGCGAGGCCGCTTCGGCCGGCGTCTCGTAGAAGTCGGCCCCCATCAGCACGCTGTTGAGGATCACCGCGTCGCGGCCGATCTGGCAGCGCAGGCCGATCACGCTGTTTTCGATCACCGCCCCGTGGCCGATGATGCAACCGTCCGCCACCAGGCTGCCGCTGATCGCCGCGCTGTCGAGCCGGCTGGGAGGCAAATACCGCGTGCGCGTATAGATCGGCGCCTCGGCCGACACGAAGTCAAACGGTGGATTGCGCCCCGCCAGCGCCAGGTTGCAGCGGTAGAACGAGTCGATCGTGCCGATGTCTTCCCAATAGCCGTCAAACAAATGCACCTGCACGCGGCGGGCGCGGATCGACGCCGGAAAGATCTCGCGGCCAAAGTCCTGATAGTCTGTCTTGGTGAGC
>JAIOQB010000364.1 GCA_021413585.1 Planctomycetia bacterium | reverse complement strand
TGGGCGTCTGTGAGATGGTCTGTGTTGAAATAAGGCCAACTAACAATGTTCAGTTGCACTCCTAGCTTATGCAAGGCTTCAGCGGCCAGCCGTGCGCGGCTGGAAAGAAAAGCGGGGCGTGTCCACCAGCCAAGATAAATGGTCGCAGCGACGAAGACGAAGAGTGCCGCCCCCCGCGCTGCAGAAAGCCAGCGACCTCCGGGCGATGGGACAAGAATCGCAACCACGTCTTGGAACCCCACTCGGTTTTGGCGTTGAATCCACCTGCGCCTCGCGTAAATGCCAACGATCAAAACCGCCGCAATAACTACCAGGGCAACGATCCAGGCAGTCCCGGAGAAAGCGGCCCCAGAGAAATAGGTACGCCATGAGGAGTCAAGTTTACGACTTAAAGCAGTCCAGTAAATGATGAATAGCGTGATGGGCAGAACGATAAACGGGGGCGAATAGCCAATTCGCTCTTTGTGGTCACCAGGGTTGGGATGGTATCCCACACCTGGTCTGTTTTTAAAGCCGAACCGACGCGATGAAGCCCAGGCACATACGAATATTGTCACAATCATCCCCACTAAGATCGCCACCACGTCGACCAAAAGATAAAGGAACTCAAATGGTATATGGTCGCCCTCCGGTGGCATCGATTTACTTGAATGACGGACCACGCTCAACACTTCGATGATCAGGGTGGGAACCACCACAACGAGGAGGGAGGTTGCAAACCCGGCAGCCAAGCCCGAAGCGGCGTTACTCAACGCCGCAACGGCGCCGGCCACTGCGCCAATCAGCGCAAAAGGATTGGCAATGAGGAGGGTTTGATTATCGCCGAAGAACAATAGCGGTATGGAAAACCACAACAGGTCGCCCACGGCGATTCCAATGGTCGCGCCGACGATTGCCGTGCGAACATCGCCCCGAAGCATGCCGGCCACCGTCGCCAACAATAGGACCATCAGAAGCCGAATTGTCACCGTTGCACAGACTGAGTGCGTTGGCGTCGGTCGATCGAGAATCAGAAGGCTGACGCCCAGCAGGAGCGTACTCGCCTCAGAAATGAGCCGCCCATGTTGCGCAATGCGAGATCCAACGCTGGATGCCAAGGCGGTGATCGAAGTGCCAGTAGCAAAGTCCATCGCACGCCCCTCATCGGTCGGTCCAATCCTCACCCATCAGCTTACCGCTCTCCCGCTGGGGACACCACCATCGGCCCTGCATGCCATCGACCATGGAGGCCGTCGCACATTCTCTGCTGGTCAATTCGGTGGTGGTTTGATATGTTTAAGCCCGCTTAGGAAAGTCCCCGCTCCTTAAACATTGACGGCTCTCAATGATGGCGACCGCCGAATTACGTCCCAAGCTGGCCCGTGAGGATTTGCGTCCTGGCGAGGTGTTGTGCGATCACTGCACGGCCAAGTGCTGCAAGTATTTTGCCCTGCCGATCGAGACGCCCGAGTCGGAGAGCGATTTTGAATACCTGCGGTGGTACGTGATGCACGGCGAGGTGTCGATCTTCTGCGAGGAGCAGACGTGGTACCTGATGGTCCACAACCGGTGCGACCACTTGCAGGGGGACAACCGCTGCGGGATCTATCACACCCGTCCGCAGATTTGCCGCGAATACAGCACCGTCGATTGCGAGTACGAGGACGATTGGGTGTACGAGCGCTATTGGGAAAACGCCCAGCAGATTGCCGAATATTCCGAGGCGATTCGGCCCCGCAAGAAGGGGCAGTGCATCCGCAGTCCGAAGCCGGCGCTGCTGCCGATTATTTAGATCCGTCAAAGTACCCTCACGCTCCGCGTGAGGTTTCGCATCACGCGGAGCGTGATGAGTACTATCGTCACCCGCACTTCCACGATCGCACGTCGCCCATGTCTGAATCGCCACTGATCACGCCCCGCACGCTCAAAGGGTTTCGCGACTACCTGCCGGCCGCGATGCTCCAGCGTGAAAAAGTGATTGCCACGGCTCAGCGGGTCTATCGTTCCTACGGCTTCTCGCCGATCGACACACCCGCGCTCGAGTTTGAAGAGATCCTGTTGGGCAAAGGGGGCGAAGAGACCGACAAGCAGATGTATCGCTTCGAGGATGCCGGCGGACGCAGGGTCGGGATGCGGTTCGACTTGACCGTGCCGCTGGCCCGGTTCGCGGCGCAGCACATCGCTGACCTGGGCACGCCCTTTAAGCGCTATCACATCGCCACGGTGTGGCGCGGCGAGAACACCTCGCGGGGCCGGTATCGCGAGTTCATGCAGTGCGACTTCGACACGATCGGCACCACCGCCGTGGCGGCCGACATTGAAACGGGGTTGGTGATTCACGATCTGTTCCATGCCCTGGGCTTCGACGCGATCGCCATCCGCGTGAACAACCGCCAGGTGCTCACCGGCATGCTGGAGAAGCTGGGGCTGGCGGACCGGGCGACGGCCATCCTGCGAGCGCTCGACAAGCTCGGCAAGATCGGCCGCGAAAAAGTCGCCGACGAAATGATGCAAGTTGCCGGCGCCACGGCCAGCCAGGCCGACGACGTCCTGCGCCTGAGCGAACTCAAAGGAAGCAACCACGAGGTGCTCGCCGCGGTGGAGAACCTGCTGGACGGCAACGAGCGGGGGTTGGCCGGCGCCGCCCGGCTGCGCGAAGTGCTCGGCGGAATGGCCGCCGCCGGCGTGCCGGACGAGCGCGTGAAGCTCGACGTGGCGATCGCCCGCGGGTTGGGCTACTACACCGGCGTGATCTTCGAGACGTTTCTGGACGAGTTGCCCGACATCGGCAGCGTTTGCTCGGGCGGACGCTATGACAACCTGGCCGAGTTGTACACTAAGCAGCAGTTGCCGGGCATCGGCGCTTCGCTGGGGCTCGATCGGCTGCTGTCCGCGATGGAGGAGTTGGGCCGCGTCGCCAAGGTCGCCACCCCCGCGCCGGTGTTCATTCCGTTTTTCGACGGCGCGCGGCTGCACGACTATTTGCGGCTCGCCCGAGGGTTGAGATCGCACGGACTCGGCGTGGAGGTTTACCCTGAGCCGAAGAAACTCGGCCAGCAACTGAAATACGCCGACCGCCGCGGTTGCAAGTTGGCGGTGATCTTAGGGAGCCAGGAGTTTGAAGGGGCGAAGTGCCAAGTGAAGGTGCTCGCCACGTCAACGACGCACGAAGTTGATCTGGCGGCGCCCGGCGGCGGAGCGTGGAATGCCGAGGTGGCGGCCGAGAAGCTGGCCGCAAAGTTGGCGGAGTTGCTGGCGGCGGGCTAGTGAGCTTTAGCTAGGGTTGTGGTTGCCCGGTGGGAGCGAGGCCATCGGCTGGCGGGACGAGTGTAGCTCCTTCAATCGCACTCGCCGGCTTGTTCTTGCGCATCACCTTATCGCGGGCGGCGACCGCGTGATCTTTGCATCGGGTGAGCAAGCGCTCCGCCCAGGCGAACTCGGTGGCCAGGATGCCGAGTCCGAGAAACACCGTGACCCAACCTGGGCCTGGCGTGATGATCATGATCGCGCCAAGAATCAACACGGTGGTTCCCACGACGGCCACCACCAGCCGCTTGGCGTTCTTCTTGAGAAACTGCTTCACCGCAGAGATCCTCCAGCGAGGGCTTTGGCGACAGCCATATGAGACGCCCTACCCTGCTTTGGTAATTATACCATTTGACGCCTGCGGGGGCTGTACGCCGCGAGAAGCCCGGCAAATACGACACTTGCCGCCGCGCCGGTGAGGTGTGAAAGTAGGAAGGTGCGAAGAGTGTGAATGTGTGAAAAGCGAGCTGAACGGTTGCACTTGTGTGCGGGCTGCTCAACCAAATCGCCCCGTCACATAATCCTGCGTCTCGCTCAATTGCGGACGGGTGAAGATGTCGGCCGTGGGGCCGTATTCCACCAGGCGGCCTAAGTAAAGCAGCGCGGTGAAGTCACTGATCCGCGCGGCTTGCTGCATGTTGTGCGTGACGATGATGATCGAATAGCCGCCGCGCAGTTCGCCGATCAGATCCTCGATCTTGCCGGTGGCGATCGGGTCGAGCGCGGAGCAGGGTTCGTCCAGCAGCAGCACTTCGGGGTCGCTGGCGATTGCCCGCGCGATGCATAGCCGCTGCTGCTGGCCGCCGGATAAACTCAGGGCACTTTCGTGCAGGCGGTCTTTGACTTCTTCCCACAAGGCGGCGCTGCGCAGGCTTTCTTCGCACACTTCGTCGAGCACGGCCCGATTGCGCTGGCCGTCAACACGCAGCGGGTAGACGACGTTCTCAAACACGCTCATCGGAAACGGATTGGGCTTTTGGAACACCATGCCCATCCGCTTGCGCAGCTCGATCACGTCCACGCCGGCGGCATAGATGGAATCGCCGTTGAGCAGCATGTCGCCGCGGATGCGGACCGAATCGACCAGGTCGTTCATCCGGTTCACGCACCGCAGCAGCGTCGACTTGCCGCAGCCGCTGGGTCCGATCAACGCCGTGACCTGCCCGCGCGGCGCGCCGAGCGAGATGTTGAACAACGCCTGCTTCATCCCGTACCACAAGTCCAACTCGCGGACCTCCAGCACGTGCGTCTGTCCGGCCAGGGCGGCATGCACCACCGGCTCGACCACTTCGCCGCGGGCGATGCGCGTCAGGCGGTTCTCGCGTGGCGAGGCCTGGGCCGAACGAATCGGCCGGGCCGGCTCCGGCGGAGCTGGCTGGGGGCGGGCCGCTTCGGCTGGAAGCGGCGCGTCGTGCGGCGGCTGGGGTGCGTCCACGTCGCTCATGCGGCCCTGCACGTTGGAGTCAGATGGTGTGGAGTTTGCTGGTGTGGAGTTGGAAGGCGCTGAACTGGTGGCCGGCTGCGACAAGTCTAACACGCCGGGCCCGTGCGGTTCCAGGCTGCGGTCGCGGGCTCGACGATCGTAAAGGTTGGCAGGGCTCATGGCAGCTTTCTTCTAGAACTTGCCGACAAAGAACTTGCGCCGCAGCCGCCCTCGCAGCCAGATCGCCGTCACGTTGAGCGCGCCGATGATCAAAATCAGCAGCAGCGTCGTGGCATACACCATCGGCACCGCCGCTTCGCTGTTCTGGCTTTGGAAGCCCAGGTCGTAAATGTGGAAGCCCAGGTGCATGAAGCTGCGGTCCGGGTGTACGAAGGGAAACGTCAAATCGACGGGCAACTGTGGGGCCATCTTCACCGCGCCCACCAGCATCAGCGGCGCCACCTCGCCCGCGCCGCGGGCCATCGCCAGGATCATGCCGGTCATGATGCCCGGCAGAGCCCGCGGCAGCACAATCCGCCGGATGGTCTGCCACTTGCTCGCGCCGCAACCGTACGAGCCTTCGCGCAGCTAGTTCGGCACCGCGGACAGCGCTTCTTCCGTGGCCACAATCACCACCGGCAGCGTCAGCAGGGCCAGCGTGAGGGACGCCCACAGCAGGCCCCCTTTGCCGAACGTGGGGTTGGGCAATTTTGCCCGATAGAAGCCCTCGAAGAACGGCATCTTGAAAATGACCAGCACAAACAGCACCAGCGCGGCGATCCAGATTCCAATCGCCGCCCGGCTCAGGAACTTCGATCTCCAGGAAGCCGACTTGCGCGGAGTCAGGTTGTAAAACCCGAGTAGAAATCCACCGGTGCCCAACGCCGCCAGGATGGCCAGCATCACAAACCAGATCAGCGGAGGCCACGGCGCGACCTCGATCTTCTTCGGTCCGCCGTCAATGTACCCGCCGATGATGTAGCAGAAGAATCCGAGCCCAAACACGCCGAACACAATGCTCGGCACGCCCGCCAGGTTGTTGATCGCAATCCGCACGGCGCTGACGATCCAACCTGCCCGGGCGTACTCGCGCAGATACAGCGCCGCCAGCACGCCAAACGGCACGACGGCCAAAGACATGATGAGCGTCATCACCACGGTT
>JAIOQB010000363.1 GCA_021413585.1 Planctomycetia bacterium | reverse complement strand
AGCCGCACGCCCCGCCGTCCCAGCACCGGGTTGGCCGCCGGCGGCAGGCCCAGGTATGGCAATGGTTTGTCGCCGCCGATGTCGAGCAATCGAATCGTGATCCGGCGGCTCCCCAGCGGCGCAATCATCGCCTTGAGTTCGCCGTACAACTCGTCCTCGGTCGGCGGCGTCGGCCGGGCAAAGTAAAGCTGCTCGATCCGCAGCAGCCCTACGCCGTCGGCCCCGTTGTCGAGCGCCAACTCGACGTCGTCGTGAATTCCGATGTTCGCCTCCACGCTGACCAACTGGCCGTCGAGCGTGCGGGCCGGATCGCGGCAGGCCGCCTTGCAGCGGACCAGCGTTGCCCGCCACTTCTCCATTCGCTGCTGGAAGTCGATGCGAGTGGCGTCCTGCGGCGCAATCACCAGCGTCCCCCGAATGCCGTCGACGAGCAACTCCGCACCGTTGGCAACCAGCGACAGCACGCCGGGAATCTCGGTGATCGTGGGGATGCCTTTCTCGCGAGCCAACAGCGCGGCGTGCGACCCTTGTCCCAATGTTTCCACAACCACCGCCATCACGTTGGCCTTGGGGAGCAACACCACGTCGGACGGCAGCAGCCGCTGCACGACCAGAATACTGTCCGCGGGGATGGACTTCAGCCCCGACTCGTGGATGCCGCGCAGCCGCCGAATGATATTGCGCCCCAAGTCCAGCACGTCGTCTGCCCGCTGGCGAAACGCAGGGTTGTTGATCGCCTCGAACTTCTGATACCAGCGCTGCAAGACCTGCCGCACGGCCGCTTCCGCGCTGACGCGCGACGAGCGGATCTCTCGTTCAAATTCGCCGGAGGCAAACAGATCGCGCAGCATCTCACCATGCGCGCGAAACACGCCGGCCAGCGTGGAATCGAATTCGTCCTCAATGCGCATCGCATATTGATCGAGTTCCGCGATGGTGGCGTCGAAGGCCTGTTCCAGGCGTGCCAACTCTTCGTCGACGTCCGTTTCGCCAATCGAGGTTGGCGGGCCGCTGAACTTCAGCAGGTCGCCGACGACCCAGGCCCGGCCCATCCCCAAGCCGCGGGCAATGCTGCGGCCAGTCAAGCAAACTTCCAACGCGGCCGGGCCGCTGCTTTTCATAGTTTCCGTTGTCATTGCGAATTCCATCAACAATTTCAATTGCGGATCGATAGCAACCGATGAGCGCACGTAACGGCTAGCGACCCGTCTCCCACCGCGAAGCCGACGCGCTTCGTGGAACCGGAGCGGATGTCGCCGGCGGCCAAAATCCCGGGGATCGTGGTTTCCAAGGGGCACGGATCGCGGTCGGTCAGCGGCCATGCGCCGCTGCGCACGACGTCGGTGCCGGTCAGCAGATAACCCTTGGCGTCGCGGCCGATCTCCGTTGGAAGCCAAGGAGCGGACGGCTCGGCGCCGATGAAGACAAACACGGCCGCGCAGGCCAGCCGCTGCTTTGCGTCGGTGTTATTGTCTCTCAATTCGATCTCTTCCATCCGCCGCTCGCCGTAGATCGCGTCGATTTCTGTCTGCTCATGCACGACTACGTTGGCGGTCGCTCGAATCCGGCTCGATAGGTATTCCGACATTCCGGGGCCAAGCGTGCGGCGAATGATCACATGCACCGTGCGGTTGGGGCAGCACTCGGCCAGAAACATCACGGCTTGCCCGGCCGAATTGCCGGCGCCGACGACCGCCACGTCGGCCTTGTCGTACAGGTCGGCCTCGACCGTGGTGCAGGCATAATAAATGCCCGCGCCGGCGAACCGCTCCGCACCCTTGGCCTCCAGCCTGCGCCAACTCACGCCCAGGGCCAGCAGCACCACTCCGCAGCGGATCTCGGCGCCGCAATCCAGGTGCAGCAGATGAAAGCCGCCGGGCGAACCGGCCGGAACGAGCTTTTTGACCTCGACCGGCGCGATGATCTGCGCGCCGAACTTGAGCATCTGCAACACGCCGCGGGTGGCCAACTCCGCGCCGCTGAGCCCGGCGGGAAAGCCAATGAAGTTTTCGATGCGCGACGAGCCGGCGGCCTGCCCTCCCGGGCCGAGCCGATCGAGCATCAAAGTAGAGAGTCCTTCAGACGCCGCATACACGGCCGCCGCAATACCCGCCGGCCCGGCGCCGACAATCGCCAAATCGACCTCCCGCGAAGGGCAATGCTTCCAGATACCCGCTTCGCGCGCCAATTCCTGCAGCGACGGATTGGCCAGCACTCGTCCGCTGCCGCACTCAATGGCCGGCGACTTGCGCGGGGAGCCCAGCTCCTGAAACACTCTTTTCCCTTCTTCTGTCTCCGGATCGTACCAGGTGAACGGCACAAAGTTCTTATAGAGAAACTCGCGGACCGTGTTCGTGTCGCGGCACAGGCCGGGCCCGACCACGCGCAGGCCGATGATGCCTATTTGAGTCAGCAGCTCGCGGCGGCGCATCAGCGCGATGATCATTTTCTCGCCGAACGTGGGGACCCGATTCAGCAATGCCCGCAGTTGGCTTCCTGGTACGCACAGCACGCGAGTAGGGCCGAGCGCCACGGCCGTGACGATCACGGGCCGGCCAGTAAGCAAGTCGATATCGCCGGAAAATTGTCCCGGCTCGTGAACCACGATCACCTTGTGGCCGTCCGTCGGATTGCGGATTTCGATCTGCCCGGATTCGACGACGTGCAGATCGATATCTCCTTGCCCGGCTTTGAATATTGTATCGCCATCGGCATAGTCGCGGACCGTTGCCAGCCGCCGGACATGGGCAAGTTCCGACGCAGTCAGCCGAGGAAACGCTACTTCTTGAATCTGGTCCATGCTCTGATCTCTGTATTGCCTGCGCGTAAAGCCTGGGAAAGCCAGGCAGGTGCTGTTGGAACACGCGCTGGAATTATACCAGGGAAGTCAATCTGTGTTCGCCTGTCAAAATCTTTGGCGTCAATTGCATCGTGCGCATCGTGGACCTTCTGCATCGTGGCTCGGCCAATGCCAACTAGCCACTGCTAGATGAAGTTTCTGTAATACTAACGCTGCTTCCAGGATAAGTTTTCTCACCATCTGGGAAACCCATGGATTCTGGCGTATAAAGCAGTCGCGGACCGGCAGCAGTACAAGGTGTGCAAATGCGAAAGTTCCCCAGCGACGTCGCCTTTACCCCCGAGGTGAAGGCGATTCAGGAGCAGAAGGGTTCTCGCAAAAACTACGCGCGGATGGAACAAGGCGAAGGGTGGCAAACGACGGTGACCGAGGAGCTGGCCGCCTATGTTGCCGACCTGGATATGTTTTACCTGGGCACCGCAAACGTGGAAGGCCAGCCGTACATCCAGTATCGCGGCGGCCCGCCCGGTTTTCTCAAAGTGATCGACGAGCACACCCTCGGCTTCGCCGACTTCGGCGGCAATCGCCAGTACATCACGCTCGGCAACCTGGCCGTGAATCCAAAGGCAATTCTGTTTCTGATCGATTATGTCAACAGCCGCCGCGTGAAAGTGTGGGGAACCGCGCGGGTAGTAGAAGGAGACGAGGCGCTGGAGAAACGGCTCCGCGACCCCGCCTACCCTGGCAAAGTCGAGCGGGTGATTCTATTTGCCGTCGAGGCCTGGGACGTCAATTGCCAGCAGCATATTCATCAGCGGTTTTCGCAGCGGCAGATCGCCCCGGTGATTGAAAAGCTTCAGGCCCGCATCACCGATCTGGAAGCGGAAGTCAAACACTTGCGCTCGCAAACGTCTGCCGACAACAAATCCTAATTGCGAAAACCGAGAAGGAGCATCGTGATGCAGTACAACAAAAACGATACCGCGCTGGTGGTCATCGATCCGCAAAACGACGTGCTGAGCGAGCAGGGAGTCTCCTGGGCTTTGGTCGGAGCCAGCGTCAAGGAAAACAACACGGTCGAGAATCTCGCCCGGCTGTTCGCGGCGGCGAAGCAGCAGGACTATCAGGTGTTCATCTCGCCCCACTACCTCTACCCGTTCGATCAGGCGTGGCGGTTTGTCGGCGCGGTGGAGAAGATGATGCTCGACGAAAAAGAATTCTACCGCCCCGACCCGCTGGGGGACGAGGGTCTGATTGGTTCGGGTGCCGACTGGTTGGAGCGATACAAGCCGTTCATCGAGGACGGCAAGACGGTGGTGGTCAGCCCACACAAAATGTGGGGACCGCAAACGAACGACCTCGTGCTGCAATTGCGCAAGCGGGGCATTGGCAAGATCATTCTGGCGGGGATGCTGGCAAACCTGTGCGTTGAAAGTCACCTGCGCGAATTGCTCGAGCAGGGCTTTGAGGTGGCGGTGGTGAAAGACGCCACGGCGGCTCCCAGGCATCCGGTGTTGGGGGACGGTTACAAGGCGGCCGTTGTGAATTACGGGTTTATCGCGAACGCGGTGCTCACGACGGATGAGGCCGTGAAGGCGATGAGCTAACGAGAGGCGGAGTGCTGTCGATGACCAGGCGCTTGAACTTTCCGGCAATTTAATCGGGAGATGCAACGATGACCCGCATGATGAAATGCTGTCTGGCGACTCTCTTGCTCGCGGCCCTGGTCGGAACCCTGGGCATGGTACGTTCGGCCTCCGCCCAACAGCCGGCGAAGGTCCACCACAAGACCGTCAAGATTGGCGACCTCGACATCTTCTATCGCGAGGCAGGACCCAAGGACGCCCCGACGATTTTACTGCTGCACGGCTTCCCGACCAGCTCGCAAATGTTTCGCAATCTGATCCCCGCGCTGGCGGACAAGTATCATCTGGTGGCCCCCGACTATCCTGGCTACGGCCACAGCTCGATGCCGCCGCACGACAAGTTCAACTACACGTTCGACAACCTGGCCAAGGTGATCGATGAATTCACCGAGAAGTTGGGGCTGACGAAGTATGCTCTGTACGTGCAGGACTATGGCGCCCCGGTGGGCTACCGCCTGGCGGTCAAGCATCCCGAGCGGATTACCGCCATCGTGGTGCAAAACGGCAATGCCTACGACGAAGGGCTCGACAACGACTTTTGGAAGCCGATCAAAGACTATTGGAAGGAACCGAAGAGCCAGCCGAAGCGAGACGCTATTCGAAATCTGCTGACCTACGATGCCACCAAATGGCAGTACACGGACGGTGTGAAGGATATTGAACTCGTGAGCCCCGACGGCGCGGCTCATGACCAGTTCTTGCTCGACCGCAAAGGGAACGATGAAATTCAGCTCGATCTGTTTCTCAGCTATGGCAGCAACCCGCCGCTCTATCCAAGCTGGCAGGAGTATTTTCGCAAGCACCAGCCGCCGATGTTGATCGCCTGGGGAAAGAACGACAAGATCTTCCCTGCCGCCGGAGCCGAGCCCTACAAACGCGACCTGAAAACGCTGGAGTACCATCTGCTCGACGCGGGTCACTTCGCCTTGGAGACGAACGGCGATGAGATCGCGCAGTTGATGCGCGAATTTTTGGGCAAGCATGTGGCTGAGGAGAAATAGCGAGTGCGGCGAGCCGAGGGAACTACTTCGAGGCGGCGGTAGGCAAGTCGCGGCTTTGCGATGAACAGGCCAGCGTCGCGATCATGATCACCGGCACCAGGATATCGCTCCACAGCCAGGGGCCTGCGTTACCCGGGGCAACGTTGTGGGCCATCACGATCTGGCGAATGTGGCCGATGGCGTCGCCTCCCAGCCAACAGGTCACTGCCACGGTCGTGGCGAGGCGAAAGCCCCAGTGTCGGCGAAAGGCCATGATCCCCAGCACGCCGATGGTCAGATCGGCCATGCCCACCTCGTATTGAAACGGGCTGGTTGGCCAGCCGATATGCGCGGCCACCTGCTGCGGCGCGAAGACGTGGCCGGCAAAGGTGTACAGCCCGACGACCCCGGCGCCCAACAAGGCCACCCAGCGAAAGAGTTGTTCCGACACACTGCCCGCCGGCGTACCACGTCGCCACGCGGCATTGACCAGCGCCACGACAATGGCCAGGACCAGCATCAGGATGCTGAAATATTCGCCGGCTAACGAAATCAGAATCCCAGTCATATTGTTGAAATCATCCGCAAGGCACCGGATCAACGCGTCGCAAGCACACGCGTTGCCAACACGCGGCCGCGTGAAAGTATACCTTGCGTTTCCGCCGGCCAATGCCGCGGGTATGGCCTACCAATTCACCCAGCCGATCTGCCGGGCGATCTCGATTGGCCCGAACGAAATCAGATTCGCCAGCACAATCGTCGCGAAGTCCCGCACCACGCTGCGGCCAAAACCCTCGCTGCCGCGCGTGCCGTGGAGAAACGCCAGGTAGAACAAGGCGCATTCCGACGCCGGGGCGAAGATTTCCGCGACCACCAGATACACCGTGCGACCCAACGGCGCCCATAGGATCTGCGGCAGCACGAGGATTACGATCGGATAGCTGCACGCGTTGAGCCACAGCGCGGCCAGCACCCGCCGGCGGAGCGAGTGTTGACGAGAAAGCCCCAGTAGCAGCACCGGCATTTCCAGAGCCACCGTCACCACATAGCCAAAGATCAGAAATTTCCACAGCTCGAGCGAAGAAGGCACGGCGATCGGTCTCGCAAGTTCTGGGAACCAAACAAACCTTGATGGACGAACTGCCGGTCATCAGCAACGCGAGCGTCGCCGCCTACAACAATCGCAGCAGAAACGGCACTTCCGCCAGGACGTGCAGCACCGCCACGCCAAAGTAAATATCGCGCGTCACAGGATAGTCCGCCAGGAAGCCTGCCCACAACACCAAGATCACCAGTAGCCCGATCGCCAGCACCGCGGAGAGCGCAATCTTCCAGACGTGCGACCGCGCCGCCAGCGGCACGCGGGCCAGCTTCCATGGCGCCATCCGGTACGTGATCCAGGGGATGGCCAGAATCCATACTGCGTAGTGCAGCATTTCAAGAAACGTGTGCGTGGCCACCAGCAGCCGGCTCGACACGCTCGGCAGGAGGCTGGCTCCGGCGTGGTCGGTCACTTGCACCGTGAGCAGATCGCCGCAGGGCAGATTCGGCGTCCCCGCCAATCGCCACCACAGCGCCAGCAGCAACAGCGGCACCAGCCACAAGCAGCGGCGATAGGCGCGGTGCCAATCGGGGCGGCGGCGCCTCAACTCTCGATCGAGAAACCAGATGGCCACCAGCGGATGCACGTACACCAGAGCCAGGCTCCAGGCTAGCGGCCAGAGCCAGTTCGCCCCCATCAGCGCCAGCCCCAAGGGCAGCACCCACGACCAGCGGCGGCTGCCGGTCTCGCGGCGGCGCAGCTCGACCATCGCCACAATCCAGGCCAGCAGCAGCGAGTTCCACACGGCGACGCCGAACAGCCAGTCGGTGCGCTCCCACCGCCACGCGCGCCCGGCCGAGGGCATCAACAGGCTCAGCGCGCCCAGCGTCGCCACGCCGCCGAGCCCCGCGGCGTAGTAAAACCACAACCGGCCCCAGCGGGCCGGCATCCGCGACATAAAGTAACGGGCTTCCATCCAATTGTGCGGCCCGGCGAACAGAAACACCGTGACCATCGAGAAGCCCAGCGGCGCCCACCCCGCCAGCAAGCACGCGCTGGCCGCCACCGCGACAAACAGCGCCGAAAATAACCAGCTCGACGCGACCGCCGGGCGAATCGCCGCCGATCGGCCGGCGTCGGATGTAAAGGTTGGCGAAGTTGCCATGGAGGTGGTCAACGCGAGTTGAGCAGTGAATGGGTCGCTGAAACACTCATAGCGGATGCGTGACGCGAGACTTCACCAACATCCACCATCCAAAATCTGCCATCGCACATCTCAGTGCCCCGTCCCGCGGATGAACTTGACCGCGTCCCCTTTTTCGAC
>JAIOQB010000362.1 GCA_021413585.1 Planctomycetia bacterium | reverse complement strand
TTGCCAGGTCCTTCATCTCAAACGGGTCGTCCTTGAGATTGTAGAGCGACGCTCGCACCTTGCCGCCGGCCGGCGTGCGGTCGATCAGCTTCCAGTCTCCCTCGCGTACCCAGCGGGCGAGCAGATTGGCCGCGGGGTTCTTCATGTCCAGCGCCGTATGCACAAACGCCTCGCCGAACACGGCCTTGCGATCGAGCGGCTTTTTTCCCGCCGCCACGTCGAGCAGGCTAATGCCCTGCGACTTGGGGCTCGGATCGCCGCCGCAAGCGGCCATGATGGTCGGCGCCAGATCGATGCTGCACACGAGATCCTCGTAGCGCCCCGTCTTCGTGTGCCCAGGCCAGGAAATCAGAACCGGCGTGCGCACGCCCGCTTCGTAAGGTGTGAGCTTCCCTCGGCCGTCGACGTTGTTCCCGCCGCCGGTCTTGGCTGCCAGATAGCCTTGCGACCAGCCGTTGTCCACCAGGAAAATCACCAGCGTGTTGTCGCGAAGCCCCTTCTTGTCGAGGTGGTCCAAAACCTGTCCGCACGTTTCGTCGAACCATTCGCACATGCCGTAATAGCGGGCGTCGGCCCCGGGTAATTTCTGGTCGCGGTACTTCTTCGACAACCGTGCCGGCGGGTAGTGCGGCTGATGCGGCAGCATCGGAGCGTACCAGACGAAGAACGGCTGGTGCTTGGCATCGCAGTCATCGACAAAGTCAAAGATTGGTTTCATCGTCTCGCGTCCGATGGCCAAACCCTTATCGCCGTGCCGGCCGCCGAGCGTCATGCCATCGGTAAAACCCGCGGTGGAATAGTGTTGCTCCCAATACTTGCCGGTTTCCAGGCTGCGATAACCCAGCGGCGTAAGCAAGCGAGGCAACGCCGGAAGTTGCTGCATCTGGTGATAGTCGTTCGGCACGAGATTGCGATTCTGCTCCGTTCCCTTGGGATCGTTGCAGCAGATGCCGTGCTGATGGGGATATAAACCTGAGAGGATCGATGCCAGCGAGGGGCGGCACAACGGCGCCGCGGTATAGCCGTTCGGAAACACCGCGCTCCGCGAGGCCAGTTCATCCAGCCGCGGCGTCTTGATCTGCGGATGTTGCATGAACCCAAAGTCGGTCCAGCCTTGGTCATCGCTGACGAGCAGCAGGATGTTGGGCTTTTTGGCCGGAGTCGCCGCTGGCTTCGCGTCGTCCGCCGAACCGGACGTGGGTTTCGCCAGCAGCAGGAAGGGGCACAGCACCGCCGCCAATAACGCCTTGGCAACCAGTCGCCGCAGTCGGATCATCGCCGAGGTTGGTTCAAACGTCTTCAAGCGGTTCTCCTGGGCGAGGCCCTTCTACTATCAAGCTGGAAGTGTTGCGTATGCCGCCAAATTATTTTGCCCCGGCGTCGCGGCGATATTTAGCGTCTAGCAGCTGCCATTTGTCGATCATTGTTTTGGCCCGCTCCGGCTGCCGCTTCGCCAGATCCACCTGCTCGCAGCGATCGGTCGACAGATCATACAGTTCCCAAGCGTTGCCGTTCTCCTGCGAAGAGACCAGCTTCCAATTCCCCATCCGCAGCGCCCGATTTCCCTCGTGCTTGAAGAACAGATTGTCATGGCCGATGGGATTGTCGTTGGCAAAAGCGGGCACGAGACTCTTGCCTGGTAGCGGCGGCGATTCGACACCGTGCCATTGGCCGTTGGCTTTGCCACCGGCCAGTTCCAAGATCGTCGGCACGAAGTCGATCACATGGCCGACTCCGTGCCGCAGTTCCCCCCGCGCGGCGATCCCCTGCGGCCAATGCACGATTAGCGGCGTGGAGATGCCCCCTTCGTGAACCCAAATCTTGTGCAGCCGGAACGGGGAATTGCTGGCACTGGCCCAACCGGGTCCGATGCACAAGAACGAACCGCCCGAGCCGGGCGCAGCCGCGCGGTCGTTCTTGTCGCCACGGATCAGGATCGTCGCGTCGGCCCCGTTGTCGGAGAGAAAGAAGATGATCGTGTTCTCAAACGCCTTCATGGCGCGAACCTGATCCAGCACGCGGCCGATCTCCTGATCCATGCGATCGACCATCGCGGCGTGAACCGCCATCTTGCTGGCCTGAAAGTTCTTCTGCTCGTCGGTGAGGCTGTCCCACGCCACCGGATGCTCGACCTCGCCAGGGCCAAGGTCCTTGAGTACGGAATCCTTCCAATATCGCGGTGTAAATGCTGGCGCCATTGGCGAGAGCGCGCAGTCCACGATGCCCGCCTTTTTCAAGCGCTCCCAGCGCGCTTGACGCACCGCATCCCAGCCTGCTGTGTACTTCTGCCGATAACGGGCAATATCCTCGGGCAACGCCTGGACCGGAAAATGAGGCGACGTGAACGCCAGATACTGAAAGAACGGTTCAGCCGCGTGCTTATCGGCATGTTCCTTGAGACACTCAATCGCGTAGTCGGCGATTGCCGTCGTGGAATAATACCCGCTGTCTCGTTTCACGGGGGGCAACGGCTTATCGTCTTTAGTATGCCGCTTGGGGTAGAAATAGCGATCGTGATCGTCGAGCTTGTACGAATGATTAAAGCCGCCATCGGCCACCACGTTCGGAGCGCCGAACAGGTGCCACTTGCCCGAGTGGTAGCAGCGGTACCCCAGCGGCTGAAGATAATGCGGCAGGACGCGAGTCCATGGCGGCAGTCGCCCCTGCGGCGGGTCCATGTGGATCTGCTGAGGGTAATAGCCGGTCAGTATCGCGCTGCGCGTCGGCCAACAGCGGGCCGTGTTGTAAAACTGCGTGAACCGGAGTCCGCCAGCCGCGAGCTGATCGAGATGCGGCGTGGAAATCTCGCCGCCATAGCAGCCGATATCGCTAAAGCCCATGTCGTCGGCGACGATGACCAGGATGTTCGGGCGGCCGGCCGCTGGTTTGGACGGTTCTTCGGCAGAGACGTTAGCGGCGGAGGCCAACGACAATACTGCTGTCAGTACCAGCGACAGTGTACAGAGCCAATGCGATTTCATTTTCAGACCGCCCTTTTTGTGACACGCGACCCAACGTCTACGACACCTCCACCACCGGCTTCCCCAACACCTCCATCCGCGGCTTGATCCCCAGCCCCGGTTCAGTCGACGCCGCCATCCGGCCATTGCGGCGCTGCGGGGCGCCGGCGGCAGTGCTCACCGTCACATAGCTATTAAAATCCGTCGCGGTGAACAGGTTTTCGGTCGGCGTGCTGTGTGCTAGATGGGCAATTGCCGCCGTGGTGACGTCACCTCCCCAACTGTCCTCGATCGTCATGCCGATCCCCAGCGTCACACAAAGGTCGCGGGCCAGCTTTGCCTTGGTCAGCCCGCCGAACTTGCTGATCTTGATGTTCACCACGTCCATGGCTCCGTCCCCCGCGGCGCGAATCAACGAGTCCATGCCGTCGATGCATTCGTCCAGCACAAAGGGGTGATTGGTGCGGCGGCGGATGCTCAGGCATTCCTCGTACGTCAGGCAGGGCTGCTCGATGTACACGTCCACATCCTGCACGCCGCGCACCACGCGGGCGGCGTCGTGCATCAACCAGCCGGTGTTGGCATCGGCAACCAGTCGATCGCCGGGCTGCAACTCCGCCGCTACTGCCTTGATCCGCTGAATGTCGGTCTCGGCGTCCGAGCCGACTTTCAATTGGAAGCGGCGATAACCTTCGGCACGATAACCGGCCACCTTGCCGGCCATCTCGGCGGGGGATTGCTGCGAGATCGCGCGGTAGAGATGAAAGTCTTCGCCAAAACGGCCCCCCAGCAGATCGCACACGCTGCGCCCGGTTGCCTGCCCCAACAGATCCCAGCAGGCGATATCGATGGCGCTTTTGACGTAAGCATGCCCTTTCAACGCCGCATCCATGAAGCGGTTCAGCGGCCCGATCTGCGTGGGGTCGCGGCCAATCAAATGCGGCGCCAGCTCGGCGACCCCGGCACGAACGCCTGCCGCATACGCCGGCAGATAAAACGGCCCCAGCGGGCACGACTCGCCAAAGCCGATCAATCCCTCGTCGGTCTCAATGCTGACGATCGTGCTGTCAAACACGGAAACCGATTTGCCGCCGGACCAGTTGTAGCTCCCCTCCACGAGTGGGAGATCGACTTGATAAGCGGCAATTCGAGCGATCTTCATGGCGTGGCCTCGGACTCGATCGATGGCGGACTTGAACGATGGCGGACGGGGGCGACGGGGCGGGTGGCTCCTTCGCAGGCGGGACTTTTAGTGTAACCTGACGACAGGCGGCTGAACATCCATCGCGTCAAGCCGAAGCGGGCGTGCAAATATGAGGCTGTCGGCTGTCAGCAAAAGGGTGGGGCGTTGTGGTTCGGTACACAGTCCCCTACAAGAGTCTTGGGCATCAACCTTCCAGGCGAAAAAACCATGATTGGCCGAATGTTGGCGTTGGCGGTGATCCTTGCGGGACTTTGGGCGGCAACGGCGTCAGCGGCAGAGTTGTACGTGTCTCCCAGCGGCGATGACGCCAATCCGGGCACGCTGGAAAAACCGGTCGCCACACTCCCTAAGGCCCAAGAATTGGCCCGCGCCGTTGCCAAGCCGGCGACGGTCTATCTGCGGGAAGGAACGTACTACCTGGCGGCGCCGCTGGTGTTCACCGCCGACAACTCGGGCACGCGCGAGGCGCCCGTGGTGTGGTGCGGCTACCAGAAGGAGCAGCCGGTGATCAGCGGGGGCGTGCGGCTGAAGCTCGACTGGAAGCCGTACCAGAAAGGGATCATGCAGGCCCAGGTGCCGGATGATCTGGTCACCGATCAATTGTTCGTCAACGGCGAGCGGCAGATCATGGCCCGCTATCCGAACTTTAACGCCAACGAACGAATCTTCAACGGCTATGCCGGGGATGCATTCAGCCCTACGCGCGCCGCGCGATGGGCCGACCCGCGCGGCGGATACATGCACGCCATGCATCAGGCGATGTGGGGCGGGATGCACTACCGGATTCTCGGCAAGGACGCGCAGGGGAAGCTGCGCTACGAAGGGGGCTGGCAAAACAATCGTCCGGCGGGGCAGCACGGCGCGTATCGGTTCGTAGAGAACATTTTTGAGGAACTCGATTCGCCGGGCGAATGGTTTCTCAACTCCACGACGCACACGCTGTACTTTTATCCGCCTACGGGGCTCGATTTGACGAAGGCCGTCGCGGAGGGAGTCCGACTGAAACACTTGATCGAGCTGCGCGGCACGGCCAACCATCCGGTGCAGTACATCACGTTTCGCGGGCTGACATTTCGCCACGCCGCCCGCACGTTCATGGAGAACAAGGAGCCGCTGCTGCGGACCGATTGGACCACGTACCGCGGCGGGGCCCTGTTCTTCACCGGCACGGAGGACTGCACAGTGCAGGATTGCCTGCTCGATCAGCTTGGCGGCAATGCCGTGTTCGTGAGCAACTTTAACCGGCGGTTCACGCTGCGCGGCAGCCACATCTTCAAGGCGGGGGCCAATGGCGTGGCGTTTGTCGGCGATCCGCAGGCGGTGCGCAGCCCGTTGTTCAACTATGGGCAGCGGAATCAGTACGCCAGGATTGATCGCACACCCGGGCCAAAATCGGCCAACTATCCAGCCGAATGCCTGGTGGACGACTGCCTGATTCACGAGACGGGCCGGGTGGAAAAGCAAACCGCGCCGATTGAGATCGACATGGCTCAGGACATCACTGTCCGACACTGCTCCATCTACGACGTGCCGCGAGCGGGGATCAACATCGGCGACGGCTGCTGGGGAGGGCACGTCATCGAGGATTGCGACATCTTCAACACTGTGCTGGAGACCGGCGACCATGGCAGCTTCAACTCCTGGGGGCGCGATCGCTACTGGGGGCTCAACGGCGCGCCGGCCGGCGAGCTTTCCAAGCTGGCCTTGCTCGACGCGGTCCAGCCGAACGTGCTGCGCAACAATCGCTGGCGGTGCGATCACGGCTGGGACATCGATCTGGACGACGGCTCGTCGAACTATGAAATCTACAACAACCTGCTGCTGTGCGGCGGGCTGAAGCTCCGCGAAGGGTTCCACCGCCACGCGTACAACAACATTGTGGTCAACAACAGCCTTCATCCCCACGTCTGGTATCGCGACAGTGGCGACGTGGTCAACCATAACATCTTCATGAGCGCCTACCGCCCGGCCGCTATGCCGGGGGATCTCAACAAGTGGGGCCAGGAGGTCGACTACAATTTCTTCACGACGAAGGAGGCCGACCGCAAGGCCTTCGCCAGCAAAGGGTGCGACGCCAACTCACTTTCCGGCGACGCAATGTTCGTCGATCCGGCCGGTGGCGACTATCGCGTGAAAGAAGGCTCGCCCGCGATGAAGCTTGGCTTTAAGAACTTCGCGATGGACCAATTCGGAGTGCAAAAGCCCGAATTGAAAGTGATCGCCAAGGAGCCGTCGTTTGGCATCGGGCGAGAGGCCACAAGCCGTCGGGATGGCCGTACCCGCGACTGGTTAGGCGTCAAGGTAAAGAACATCGTGGGCCAAGGCGAGATCTCGGCCTACGGCACGGCGGGCGAACGGGGGGTGTTGGTCGTCGCGATTGGGGATGAAAATCCCTTGGCCAAGGCGGGACTGCAAAAGGAGGATGTCATTCTCCAAGTCGACGGGAAGGCCACCGATTCCGTGCAGGAGTTGCTGCGCATTCAAAAGCCGGCCAGGGCGAAGGTTTGGCGGAAGCAGATGAATGTGGAGATTCAGTTTTAGGGGAACCTCCATGGTACACTGGTGCCCAAAATGACGACTCCGCGTTTTGTGGTACCCCACCAGTGTAAATTCATTTGGGATCACCTGAGTCGTTTTGCCGTCGAGGCCAAACGATCAATGCTGCGAAAAGGATTCCTACTCCGGGTCCGAAAAACGCGTACCATCTCGGTACGCGAAAAAACAGTGTTTCAAGACCAGCAAAACCATACTCTGGGAGGTTCTGATGAGACATCCACAACCACGATCTGAAATCTAGCACCGCGAGAACGGTCCAAACTGCTGACAGGAGGAGCAGAAATATCCACATTCCTTTATACCGTCGGCCCGTTCGAAAGCTTCGCAACACGAATAGAGCAGGCACGCCAAAGACTACGAGCGACGGCACAATCAAAATCAAGAGTTCGACTACGGTATTCAACAATGATGAGATTCCCTTCGCTCCGCCGGCAGCCCTAAGGATCGGGTCGATGGGACGCACTGATCGTGACGAAACCATTGGTGCGCGGCACGAGCAGTTGCCCCACGTCCCTCGCTTTACTAACTCAATCGCATTGTTGAGCGCGTTGGCAGTGCCGGCACTGGCAAAGCCAGTGGCACACGGAAAAGGCGAAAACCAGGGACGAGGTTGCTGGTTCTGCGCACTTCACCCTTGCGTTCAATTTACTTCACGCCGGCGCGATCCGCCCCACCGCTTCCGGTGTCACTTCCTTAAGGTTCGGCGTGATATCCGCGTCGATGTTCTTCAGCGCCCACGCCAAGCCACCGAGTAGGATTTGCTGGAACGTGTCATTGGTCCAAACATCCTCGCGGTGTCCCATCGAGGTGTAGAACACGCGTCCTTTGCCTTGCGGGCGAGCCCACGTTTCAGGGTAGGCGCCCTGCTTGTACATGTTGCCGTTCATCCCCTTGGTTTCCTGCACTAGCACGACGTGCATGTCGGCGGCAAAGTTCTTCAGGGCGTACCATTCTTCGACCATGTCGTAATCTTTGATCGCCGTGGCGCCAGGAAACTTCGGATCGGCCACGCGGATGTGCGCCGTTTGCTGCTGGCCGTGGCCAGTAAATTCTCCACCGATCAGAGCGATATACGGGTCGACCTTGGCCCCGCCATGGAACGTGTCGGAAGCGCAGTGGCTCCCCAGAAATCCCTTGCCGGAATTGACCGCGTCGATCATCGCCTGCTTGCCGCCGGCCGGCATGGGGGGCGACTTGTCGGTCCCCGGCTTGGTCAGGTCGCCGGTGGTGTAAAACATGATCGCGTTGTACGGCGCCAGGCCTTCTTCGGTGAAGATGCGCCCGTCCTTCGTCGCCGTAACTTCGATGCCGTGTTTTTTGCCCAAGTCCACCAGCACCCGCTCAGCATGCGCCGGCGCGTCTCCCTTGCGAGTGACCACGCTATGCTGGAAGCCGGCCGACTTGGTGAAGAACAACAACTTCTGCGGCTTCTTGTCCGCCGGAGCGGCCCAGCCGAGCCGCAGCGGGCCGGCCGCAAAACCGGCCGCCGCGGCCGCCATCGAGGTGAGCATTTGCCGTCTGGAAAAACCTTCAGAATGATTGCACATGAAATCTCTCCGGATGAAATTGCCGCGGCAGCACGAACCGCCAGCGCGTTGATTTGACCTACTTCGACTTCAACTCCAACCATCGCACCGCCACGCCCCGTTGAAACGGCGCCGAAATTCGCAGCGTGGCGGGCCCCTTGTTCAATTTGATGCTCACTGGATCGGTCGTGCCCCACAAGCCGTGCGTGTTGGGAATATTCACTGTCGCCAGCTTGGTGGCATCGGTGCCGACCGCGAACTTCTGCTCGCGATTCGGCGTGGCCACCTTCAGGACCAGTTCATACTCTCCCGCCGCCGGCACGTCGATCGGGTAGTCCACCCAACTGCTCTCGATGCTCTTGCCAAAATTTACCTGTTTGCCGCCGGTAAAACAATCATGGACGCTGACGCCCGACATTTTGGAGAACGACGCGGCCTCCAGGTGCATGACGCCAGGGCGTGCGGCAACAGGCTGCTCGGGGTTGCCAGTAGCCGAGTTGCCAGCAGCCGATTTGTCGGCCGGTTGGGCATTTACCGCCGCAACCGGATGAATACCGGGAAACGCCTCCTTCGACGGGGGGAGAATCTGCACGGCTACACCGTTTAGAGCCGCCACCTGCCCCTTCGGCTCGGTGGCCGACGCCAGCCAGCGGAGGTGCTCGGCCTGCGAGTATTCAGCCACATGGTTGCGGGCGTCAACCTCTTTCAAAAACCCCGAGCCATCGTGGGTGAACTGCCAATCGCGGCCATAGCACATCTTCCAAACCCGGCCGGGTTGCGGCTCGCCGGCAGGATCGGCCGACATCACAGCTACCGCCGAATGGGCCGGCTGCCCCATCGCCTGCGCGGGCATGCCAAACGCCTGGCAGATCATCGCCCCGAACCATGACCGGGGCCCGCATTTGCCGCCCCCTTCCATCACCGTCACAAAACCGGCGGAGTACGGAAACGGAGAACTGCGGCGCCACACTTCGCTCACCACGTTGACCACCTGTTGCTTGTTCCGCAGATCGGGGCGCCAGGTATTGAGCATTTGCCGTGCCCAGGCCATGTCGCTGTCGGAGGCCCAGGAGCTGACGATCTTTCCGTACTCCCACACGGTGAGCGTGTCGAACGTCGGAAAGAGTTCATGATTTTGATGGGCCGTCTTGAAGTGCTTGTAGCGATCGACCGGAACGATGGCCACGCCGCTGCCATAGCTCTTGGCCGGCGGCGGGTAGAGCGCCGTGGCGATGGCCAGCCGCAAATAGATTCCTTCCTTTGAATCCGCATCCGCCTCCAGAATTTCCTTCCACAGCTTGAGCGATGGCAGACAGCGCTGGCCTGAGTTGGCGCCCCCTCCCTCCAGATACAAATCCATCGCCGCCGAGTTCTTCAACAGCCAGGCCAGAAACTTCTGCTGTCCCTCGCCCGCTTTGGCGAACTGGCCGATGCCAGTCGGGCTACACTGGGAAATGAGTTGCCGCTGATCCAGGGCCGTGACGAACTCCGCATCGCCCAGCAATGCCTTCATGCTCGCCTCTGAAATATCGGCCGGCTTGGCGGGGAGCTTCTGATTCAGCCAGGTGGTGAGATTGGCATAGTAGCCGCCAAAATCGCCGCTGGTGATGGCGGCGTCCAAATCTTTGCTAGTCGGTGCAGCGGCGTAGGTGGCTGCCGAAAACGACAGGATCGCCGTGCAGGCGATGAAGAATCGTGCGGCTTGTGTTTTTAGGTTGCTCATTATGGTTCTCGCCTGAGGTTTGATTTGATTATCGGTTTGTACAGAAAGTGCCGTCCTTCGCCTGCGCTCTTGCGCTTCGGGCTAGTGACGTTTTGTGATGCCTCTAATTCTTCATCAACTCCAACATCGTGTCCGCAAAGTTTTTCCCCAGCAGGATGAAAAATCGGCCTTCGCCGTAGTAGTGAAAGCCCATGTTGGAGGTGGCGCGCTTGAGCATCGCCTTTTCGTCGTCCGTGAGCGGGTTCTTTTTCAAGTCGCGCTCGGTGTTCAGCCAGCCGGCGGTCTTCAGGGCGACCACTTCCGGATGCAGCAACGGGGCGCTTTCGATCGCCTTGACGTTCCCTTTGAACTCCGGCACGGTGTTGACGAAGCGTTGCCCGTCGCGAACTTCCTTCTGCTTGCCCACCTCGTTGCGCACGCCGTTGACCCCCATCACGCCGACGACCACCTTCATCTGCGGCGACTTGAACTCCTGGCGCAGATCTTTGATCAGATGAACCAGGTTGGCCCCATATTCCTTACGGGCATTTACATCAAACTGGTCGTTGTAACCTTGGAACCAGACGAAGCCGGCAATGTCGTAGCCCGCCTTTTCGTCGTAGGCGGGAAACCGCTCTTTCAAATGGTCCAACGTGTCGTGGACGTAGCCGATCATTGCTCGATATGTCCCGCCAACATCCTCTGGTTTGATTCCCTTGCCGTGCAATTCTCCGGCGCTGGGGGGGCGAAAGTTCACATAAAGACTCTGCCCGCCCACGGCAAACTTGATCAGCAGCACCTGTTCGTCCAGCGCCTCCCCCATGAAATAGCCGAACGCGTATTCCGGGCCGATGTTGTGGCCGAGCTT
>JAIOQB010000361.1 GCA_021413585.1 Planctomycetia bacterium | reverse complement strand
CTATGCCGCGGCCGGGTTCAAGCTGACGCGAATCGTGCCGACAAGTTGCGAGGTGAGCGTGGTGGAAGGGGTGAAGCAATAATGCGCGTTGTCGCCCTGCAATCCGGCAGCAATGGAAACTGCGTGTACGTCGAATCGGACGACGTGCGGTTGCTCGTTGACGCCGGCATCCCGGGTTACATCGCCCAGCAGCGGCTCGCGGCGATTGGGCGCGACATCAAGAAGGTTCAGGCATTGTTGATCTCGCACGAGCATGCGGACCATGTCCGCTGCATGGGCGTGTTTCACCGCAAGTTCAGCCTGCCAATTCACATCACCAAGAACACGCTGGCCGCCGCCCGCTCACGGTGCGACCTGGGTGGGGTCAATAACATCCAATCCTTCGCCGCCGGCGCGAAGTTGCAGTTCGGCCATGTGACGGTGGAGACGGTGCCGACGCCGCACGACGCGGTGGAAGGAGTGGCATTCGTGATCGACGACGGCCGGCGCCGGCTCGGCGTACTGACCGACCTGGGGCATGTGTTTAGCGGCCTGGCCGACGTGGTGGCTTCGCTCGACGCGGTGCTGATCGAGAGCAACTACGATCCCGACATGCTGGCGCGAGGCTCGTATCCCGAGGTGCTAAAGGCCCGCATCCGCGGCCCGGCCGGGCACCTGGCGAACATCGAAGCGGCCGAACTGCTGGCCAACGCCGGCCCCCGACTCAAGTGGGCCTGCCTCGCTCACCTCTCCGAACGCAACAACGCCCCACACATCGCCCTGCAAACGCACCGCCAAGTTCTGGCCGACCGCCTGCCGCTGCACGTGGCGGGACGGCACGAGGCGACGGCGGTGTTGGAGGTAGACTGAAGCAAAATCCCAATGAGCAAATTCCAATTTCCAATAAACCTAGCGCGACCTCGTTATTGGAGATTGGAATTTGGTTATTGGTCATTCCTTCTCCGTGCCTCCGTGTCTCCGTGGTGAAATAATCCGAACGAACTACCAACGGAGCGACAACCCATGCCCTCCATCCAACCCGGCGATCCCGCCCCCAACGTCTCCGGCGTCACGCACGATGGCCAGCCGTTTTCATTGGCCGATTTTCGGGGGCAGCAGGCGGTGGTGTTGTTCTTCTATCCCAAGGACGGCACGCCCGTCTGCACGCGCGAGGCGTGCGCGTTTCGCGATGCGTACGACGATTTTGTGAAGGCCGGCGCCGTGGTGATCGGCGTCAGCAGCGACTCGAACGAGCGGCACCAGGAGTTCGCCACGACCCAGCGGCTGCCGTTTCTCCTGGTCAGCGATGCCGACGGAGCTTTACGAAGAGCGTTCGGCGTCCCCAAGACGCTGGCCATTTTTCCCGGGCGAGTCACGTACGTGATCGACAAGCAAGGGGTCGTGCGGCATGTGTTCAACTCGCAGTTCGACGCGGGCGGGCATGTGACCGAAGCCCTGGCGATCGTGCGGCAGTTGGCCTAAGATCGAGGTAAAGTGGTGTCGCGATCATGGCCAAGTCAACCGTTGATGAAATCCGTGCCCGGTTCGACAACGATGTCGAGCGGTTTTCCAATCTTCAAACCGGACAGTCGGCCACAATCGACGCTCCGCTGGCGATGGAGCTGATCTGCGAGGCGGCCGCGGCCGTCACGCCGCGGGCGAAGAGCGTGCTCGATGTCGGCTGCGGAGCGGGCAATTATTCGCTCAAGTTGCTGGTAAGACTTCCGATTCTCAATGTAACTCTGGTCGATCTCAGCCGCCCGATGCTGGATCGAGCGTTGGCCAGAGTCCACGCCGTATCCGCAGGCAACGTGGAGGCGATTCAAAGCGACGTGCGCGAGCTGAAACTCGATGCAGGCAAGTTCGACATTATTATGGCCGCCGCAGTCTTGCATCATCTACGGACCGACGACGAGTGGCAAAGCATATTCCGCAGCTTCCACGAGTGGCTTGCCCCGGGCGGGTCGCTGTGGATCTTCGATCTGGTCGATCATGCGATACCCGCGGTGCAGGCGATCTCGTGGCGGCGGTATGGCGAATATCTGACGGCGCTGAAGGACGAAGCGTACCGGGACCATGTGTTCGAGTACGTCGCGAATGAAGACACGCCGCGGCCGCTGACATATCAACTCGATCTGTTGCGGCAGGTGGGGTTCCGGCAGACCGACGTGCTGCACGCCAACTCGTGCTTCGCGGCTTTCGGGGCGGTGAAGAGTTGATATGAATCCACAAACAGACAAATCAACTTCACTCCCACTCGGCCGCTATCGGCATTACAAGGGCCAGGAATACACCGTACTCGGCGTCGCCCGGCACAGCGAGACGGAAGAGGAGTTGGTCGTGTACCGGCAGGAATACGGCGATCATGGCCTGTGGGTGCGGCCCCGGTCGATGTTCGGTGAGACCGTCACCGTGGCGGGAAAAGAAGTATCGCGTTTCCAATTTCTCGGCGCAGAGTAAATGACAAGGGACGGAAAGTCACCATGCAAAAATACTTAAATGTGATTGTCGGCGTTCTTCTGCTGGGCATCGGTTGGACCGGCTTGGCAAGTGCCGCCGAGCCAAAAGCCAAGGCGAAGGCCGAGCCGGCGACCACGCAAACCATCCTTTTCTTGGGCGACAGCATCACCCAGGGGGGCGGCTATGTGCGGCAAATCGACGCCGAACTGGCGAAGCAGAAGCCCGCCAAGACCTGGCGCGTGATCAATCATGGCCGCAGCAGCGAAACGGTGTCGAATCTTAGCGAGGCATATCATCCGGGGCGCCGGCCCTGCCTGCTCACGCGGATCGACGACGAGCTAAAGCAAGTAAAGCCCGATTGGGTGGTCGCCTGCTACGGCATCAACGACGGTATCTATCATCCCTACAACGAAAAGCGGTTTGAGGCTTATCAGGCCGGCATCGAGACGCTGATTAAGAAGGTGCATGCTTCCGGCGCCCGCATGATTCTGCTCACCGCCCCGCCCTACGCCCGCGCCGGTTCGTTTCCCGCTGATGCCGACGCGGCCGCGAAGGAGACAATCTTCACCAAGGCGAACACCGAGGCCGAAGCGGAAGCGGCGAAGGACCCAAACAAGTTCGGCTACCGCACGCCGTTCGCGTACTATGACGAAGTGATGGCCCGCTACGCCACCTGGCTGCTCACGCTGCAAGGGCGGCCAAACGTGTGGGTGGTGGACGTCCGCGGCGCGATGCTCCCCAAGGTGAAGGAAGCGCATGGCCGTGATCCAATCCACCCCAACGGCCTCGGCCACTCTATCATGGCCGAGGCGTTTTTGAAGCAATGGCCGGCGATCCAAACGCAGGTTGCTGCCAAGCCTGGGGCTGTGAAGGCCGGCGACGTGAAGGCCGGCGACGTGAAGCCCGACGATGTGAAGCCTGACGCCGCAAAGCCCGACCCAGGCAAACCGGCCGCGGCAAAACCGGAGGCCGCCAAATCCGACGCGCCAAAAAAACCCGGGTGGAACGGCTACGACCTGCTGAATTTCAAAGTCGATGGCCGCAACGCGCTGCTCGTGGTTCCCAAGACGCCGGCCGTGTGGAAGCCGTGGATTTGGCGCACGGAGTTTTTCGGCGTCGATCCGCAGGCCGACGTCGCCCTGCTCGGCAAGGGTTTTCATGTGGCGTACATCGACATCGGCGGCCTGTTCGGCGCGCCGGTGGCGCTCGACGCGATGGATAAGTATTATGCCTACGTCCGCAAGACGTACGACCTAAGCCCGAAGCCGGTCCTCGAAGGGTTTAGCCGCGGCGGCTTGTACGCGTTCAATTGGGCCGCGCGGCATCCGGACCAGGTGTCGTGCCTGTATGTCGACGCCCCCGTGTGCGATTTCAAAAGCTGGCCGGGAGGCAAAGGGCGGTCACGATTCGCGGGGCGCGAATGGCGGGATGTGCTCAAGGCGTACGGCATGACCGACCCCGAAGCCCGGGCGTACAAGCTCAACCCAGTGGACAACCTCGCCCCGCTGGTCAAGGCGAAGATCCCGATCCTCAGTGTCATTGGCGACGTCAACGACTGGATTGTGCCGATCGAGGAGAACACGCTGCTGGTCGAAAAGCGGTATAAGGAACTCGGCGGCGAAATCCAGGTGATCAAGAAACCCAAAGCGGGCCATCGCCCCCACAGCCTGCCGGACCCGACGCCGATCGTGGAGTTTGTGCTC
>JAIOQB010000360.1 GCA_021413585.1 Planctomycetia bacterium | reverse complement strand
GGCCGACTCGCCACCGCGCAGCTTGACCTTCAACGGCACGCCGGGAGGGCGGAAGATCTCCCCCAGGTCGATCGGCTTTGTCGCTTCCGCCGCCCCCTGGGCATTGCCGTCCGCCGGCAGATCGGGGAGCGCTACAATCTTGGGGAGCTTGGAAAGCGGGCTGAGAATCTGATCGGCCGCGGCGACGGCGGCTCCCGGCTCCTCGCCGGGCGACTTGCCCGTGACCGCCATGACGCGAAATCGGCCGAGCGTATGCTTCTGTCCAAAACCTTGGGCGATGCGGATCGTCAGCCAGGTGCCGCCGGCATAGCCCAACGGTTGCTTGGCGGTGAGCAGCGCCCAATGGCTCTTGCCAAATTGCGGTGCGATCCCCCAGCCGGCGGACGCGGTGCCGCTGGCGAGGTTGGCCACGGGTCGATCCGCCTGGGAGAAGTCCCCATCCGCCTTGGCCCATTCGGTGGGCTTGGGACGGACTTCGCCCGCGCGGGAAGACGCCAGGACGGCGAATTGCGTGACGACGAATTGTCCTCCCGGCTTCACCTCCGACCGTCCTGGGCCGTTGTTGGGCAAGCGTTGATCGGCAAACGCTTCCAAGCGGAATCCGGCGATCTGCGTCAGCTTGGTATGCGCATGCAGCTCGTAGATGACCGCAGGTGGGCTGTCTCCCTCCACCAGATACGAGCCGTCCGGCTGCGGCTTGAACTCCACGTCCGCCAGCTTCTCATTCTTTAGGTTCGCCGCCTCAACCTCGTCGATATCCAGCGCATTGAACTTCTGCTTATCGTCTGCCGCTGATTCCGGCGTCTTCGGGGCTTTCGCGGTCGCCAGCTTATCCGCCTTTGCCTTGTCGGCCGCCAGTTGCTCCGGCGTGCCAAACATCAGCATGTCGGCTGGCTCGAGTGCACCGGCCGTGACGCGCACCTCGTCGATCAATGCGGTGGCGTCGTCCGCCGGCTGGCCTTTATAGTAGCCTCGCCCCACGCGCCACGCCTCTTTGCCCGCGGCCATGGGCGCGGGCAACGCCACCTCGCCCTGCGGTTGCAATCCTTTGCCGTCGCCGGTGTCGAGCCACATCCGCAGGCGATGCCCGTCGCTGCCGGCGGCGACGTGGTACCAGCGGTTCGCCACAACCGGCTCGCTGCTGCGGATCACCTGCGTTTTGCCCTTATTATCGGCGACTTCAAACTGCACTTTGTCGTCGTCGCCGCCGACGCGCAGTTGCAACGGCGCGACGCCGGCTTTCGCTGGACCATCCTGTCCAACCAAGGCATGCGAGTGTCCTAGCTCAGAAAGCTTGAACGAGGCTTCGACCGTGACGGCGTCCAGCTTGGCCGTGGTCATTTCGTGCGCCGGCTGGGAGCGCACGGAATCGGTTCGCAGGCCGTGCCCGCTGTTGGGTTTCGCCGCGGGTTCGGTCAGGTCGAGGCTGCGCACGTTCGGAGCCTTGGTGGCCCGCACGGCGTCGCCTGCCGTTTCCTTGGACCAATGGGGCGCGTCGTCGGACGCGTCAGCATAGAGATGATTTCCGCTGCCGGAGATGTCTTCCACGGCGGGGCGGTTCTTGCCGGTGAGCTGCTTTTCTTTTGCCGGCTTTTCTGGCGGCTTTTCCTCCATGGGCTTGTCGTTGGATTTATCGTCCGGCGTTCCTTCTGGCTTCGCCTTGGGTTTGGCATCGGCCGGATCGAATCGCCAGTAGGCCAGCACCTGCGGCGCCGGTTTGGCCGCGGGAGTTTCCGGCCCGACAGGCGGCTTGTCGGGCCCCGATGCCTCGCCGCGGCTGGGGAGAACGAGCGACAGCTTGAACAGCCGCAGCGTCTGGGCGCCTCCCGCCTGCTGATCGAGCGTGACGCGCAGCCAATACGGCCCCGGCTTCCCCGTGGGATTTCCGAACGGTTTGTCGGTCCACAGGATCAGCGCGTGGGGCGACTTGCCCGCCTTATCGACGGCCCAGTGCGTCTTCACGTCGCCGTCGATCCCCTGGGCCGCGGTGAAGCCGGGCTCTTCGTAGTCGGGGGTCGCACGAGCGAACTTGAGCGCCACGGGGTGCGTGAACTTTTCGTCGGCCGCGATCTCGGCCGACACTTCGCTCAGCCGGAACGGAATCAGTGGACCGGGATGCCGCTTCTGCCCCGGCTCGCGAAACGGCAGCACGTCCAACCGCAGTCCCAGCAGGTCCGACACGTCGATCTTGGCGGCGATGCGATACGTAGCGGTGGCCGGAGGAACGCCGCCGACCACGATCAATCCATTGGCCTTCGGCGTGAACGTTACGCCCGGTAGCGGCTCGACATGATCGACCGGCAGCGGGTAGAAGACAAACTCGCCGGAGTCGAGCGCGTTGGCGCCGTTTGCCGCGCCGTTGGTGGTTGCGGAATTGGCCACGACGGGAGTCATAGCGCCGGTGGTCGTGCCGGCAGCTACCGTGGCGGGGGGCTGAACGGGGCCGGAGCGCATGACCGTGACCGTCAGGCCGATGCCCGCCAGAACCATGACGAGTCCGCCGACCGCCGCCAGAATCCACGGCGCGTTCTTCGCCAACGAGCGAGACTTCTTGCGACCCGTTTGCTCGGCAGCGGGCTCGGTCTCCTCGGCGGGCGGAGTGCCGTCACTGGGTCGGGCCCGATTTACGTCGACTTGTTCTACATCGCTCTCCTGCTGGGCTGGCCGAGCGGGAGGCTCTTGCCGGGGCCGCGCCGCGGCGGCCCGCGCTTGCGCCGCCATCCGAGTCCCTTCGGTTTGCTTCAGCCACGTTTCCAGCGCCGCGGCCACATCGGCCGACGTGGCGTACCGCTCCTGCGGCGAGCGGCCCATCATCTTCTTGCAAATATCGATCAGCTCCTGCGGCACGTCCTTGCGGCGCGTCCGGATCTCCGCCGGCGGCGTGCCGCGCGATTTCTTTCGCTCCGCCTCGTTGCCGCCCGTAAACGGCGACTTGCCGGTCAGCAGGAAATAGAAGACGCAGCCCAGCGAAAAGATGTCGGTCCGGGCGTCGAAGGATTGCGTCCCCGGCGTCCCCTGAAACTGCTCCGGGGCCAGATACAGCAGCCGGTCGCCAGCCGTGGGGTTCGCCTCGGTCGCCGCCGTTTCTCCCGAAGCCGCCAACCGGGCGACACCGATGTCGAGCACCTTGAGCGTCCCCTGAGTATCGATCACCAGCCGGTCGGGGCGGATCCCCAGGTGCTAGATGCCGCGCTGGTGCGCGTGCGACAACGCGTCGGCCGCCAGGGCGATGAACCCCGCCGCCGCGTCCACCGGCAGCGGGCCGTCGGAGTCGACCGCCTGCTGGAGGTTTCGCCCCTGGACATATTCCATGACCAGGTAATAGAAGTCCCCTTCGCGGTCGACGTCGTAAACGTGGCTGAGATTGCGATGGTCGAGCGTGGCCAGGCTTTGGGCCTCGTGGAGAAACCGCTCGACGGACGAGGCGGAGTTCCCCTCGCGGCGGGCCAGGGTTTTGAGCACCACCCGGCGGTCCATCTGGGTATGCTCCGCCAGAAAGACGGGCCCCAGCGGTTCCGTGCCCAGCAGGTCGATCAGCCGATACTTGCTGATGAAGAACGTGTGCCGTCCGGCGACCAGTTGGCCGGCCTGCCAGCGGCTGATGAGATTCTGCTGGACCAGCTTTCGCGCAATGGCAGTGGGCTCGACCAAGCCGGCTGTAAGCCGTCGAGCTTCGGCCAGACGGCTGGCGTTGAGCAACTTGCTCTTCTCCAACACGCCGATGAAGTCGTCCCAAGTATTAACCGCCATTGCCCGACTCACCACCCCCAGCGCAGACCAGCGCGCAGCATGACAGGGACAATTCTAACAGAGATTGGCGGAAAAGGGGCGGGCTTTTGCGGGGAGCCGGGGAAAATAATGCACGGCGCGTGCCGATCACCGGCACGCGGCGAACGAGGCGGATTGAGAATAGGTTCGCTACAGAAGCGTATATTAGGCCCGGCGTTTACGCCGGGTTAAAAAAAGAATGAATCCTTGTCGGCAGCCCCGTTTACGGGGCATTGCCGCTTTGATCATCTAATGGTCCCTCGGGATATACCTTTCACCCGTCCGTACACGCTCATGCATGTCTGAGGCGATGGCAACTTCACCGCCCAGCACGGCAAATTTTTCCCGCTAAGATTTTTCCCATAGACAGCCGACGCCGTGAATAAAGATGCCCAGGCCCATCATGAAAAGGATGGCTGCCGCCCAAGCTTGCAGAAAGCTGGCACTGGCGCCAAAGCGTGAATCGGGAAGCGTGACGGAAACCCTGTCGGCAAAGAGATGTGGATTTAGAATCACGATGGCACCGCTGATGAAAGCCGCCCCGATGAATAGCAACGGTACAGGCCTGCCCGAGCCCTCCCAAAGGAGTCGCAAGTGAGACCGGCAAAAATAGGCTGCAATACCTACCGCCAAGAATGTTGTCGTAAAAGCGGCAACAGCACCCAGGTATGCTGCGACCGCAATACCTGGAATCAGCGTCACGCTGAAAAGCATAAGCACAGAACCGATTAGATGCAGCGGGTTTTTGCCCTCTTTCACCAATGCGTTCCTGCTTTAGTGCGTCCACAGCGTCGTGGGTCAGGCCTCTGACCTGACAAAATTACTTAGTGGCGTGTTTCACTTGATCGGCACTACGTCCTTTCGCCAGCCACGGACATATTCATCGAAATGGGGCATGGGATGGATCTCGGCCCTAGGGATTCCCAAACTGGTGAGGTCAAATCCAGAATGCACGAACGCGTTCCACTCCACCTCACCAAAATCCCCTCCGAGGTCAGTTTCATATTCCGTATCGCACCTGCCATCTGGAAGGACTCGTATTTTCTTCACTGCGAGCAATTGAAATTTCGCGGTGCCCTGCGGAGTGACAGTTCGTGCGGAATAGTTCACGACAACAGGAATCTGGTAGTTTAGAACGAACCTTCCGTCAATGTACGCCTTTGTGTTCCACGTCAAAGGCTGCTCATCGAATCCAAAGTGCGTAATGAAATGATCTACTTGAGAAAATTGGGCGTTCATTTGATCTGCCACAGGCAGCTTGGTTATCCCGTCTTTGTGAATCGCCAAATAGTCGCTCATCGTTACTCTTTGACAGCCGATATTTGAAAATAGCAGTGTACAAAAGATGGCGGTTTGGCAATGGGTAAGTCGCGTCATCTGTAACATTCAACTCGTCGAATGGATCGACAATCCTAAGTGCATGCGTAGATCGGACCGCCGGCTGGACGACTTTTATTTGACGACCAAACTGCCAGCCCAGAGGCCTGCCCTACCGACTCACCGCGATCAAAAAGTAAATCCCAAACACGATCGCAAAAATCACCGCCTGGTAGAGGATGATGTTGCGGAGGTTGCTTTCGCCGGTTTTGGAGTTGAAGCCGGTGCCGCATTTCTGGCACTTTACGTGGCTGATGATTCGCTGGCCGATGGCTCCGCCCCACAGCGTGAAGCTGGGGGTCTTGTGCTTGTCGCTGCCGCACTTGGGACAGAACCCGGGGCCCGAGCCTCGCTCCTCGACTACTTGCGCCACCGCGGGGCGGTCGGGGAACACAGTCGGCGGAGAGGCGTACGGATTGCTGCGATTGGAATCGTCGGGCCCCATCAGGTCGCTCCTTGCGGTTGGTGGTGTTGAAACGCGGAAATCACAGCGGCTTCAGCCGCACGTCGCGGAAGCGGACTTGCCAGTGCGGGTCGCCTAGCACGGCGTGCACCTGCAGGGCGATGAACCCTCGCCCGCTCATGTTGTCTTTCAGGTCCGCCACGGGGACGCCATTGACCCAGGTCTTGATCGAATCGCCGCGGCACACCACGCGCAGCCGGTTCCACTGACCATCTTTGAACGCCGCGCGGGCGGCCTCGTTGCTGCGGTCGCTGCTGAGCCAGCCGCGCCGTGCTTCGTCGTAGATGAATCCCGCGTTGCCGTCGGTGGCGAGTTCCACTTGATAGCCGTGGACGCGGCCGTTCATGTACTCCGGCTTCGTGGCGCTGCGGATTTGCACGCCCGAGTTGAGTTGCGAGTCGACCTTGCACTCCAGCTCCAGCTCAAAATCTCCGTACTGCTGCTCGGTGCAGAGAAACGAGTTGAGGCTCCCTTTGGTGGTGGTGCCGACAATCGCGCCGTCGGCCACCGTATATTTAGCGGTACCGCCGAGTTGTTTCCAGCCGGAGAGATCGTGCCCGTTGAACAGCGACGCCCAGCCGTCGGCATTCGGCTGCCCGCCGGCCGCCGGTGGATCGGTGGGCCCGGCCGCATGAGCCACGGCGAGCGAGCAAAACACGAGGAACAGACCGCATCGCAAGAGTGCCCGCGTCAATCCGCCGCGGGCAAAGCAGGGGCGCGTCATGAAGTGATCCTTTCAGACGCTATGACGCCCCGGGACGAAACCGACAACGAATTTTGTACCACAGAGACACCGAGACGCGGCTGTCGGCTTTCAGCTATCGGCTGTCAGCTTTTCGCCGATAGCTGATAGCCGATAGCTGACAGCCAATCTTCTCTGTGTCTCTTTGGTTCAACAAATCCTGAGTTCCATCATCGCGGAAAATCCTTCGGCAATCAAGGCGCGCCGGCGTGGCGATGCGGCCTACAATAGGGCCCATGCCTGACCATGATATTCCCAAGGCCGCCAGCACTCCGCCGCGGCTTCTGCCGGAGGTTCCGCTGCCGCCGTATGGCTACGTGCCGGGGCGGTTTCCGCATCCGATTCGCGATCCGGCGGGGCACATGCATGGCTTCGTTCCGTACCCGGCGGCGGTCCCTGTGCCGGACGAGTGGCGGACGTGCCGCGATTACCTACATGCCATCGACCTCTGGAACCACGGCTACTACTGGGAGGCGCACGAAGCGTGGGAAGGATTGTGGCACGCCGTCGGCCGGCACGGGTTGCTAGCGGACTTTTTCAAGGGGCTGATCAAGCTGGCCGCGGTCGGCGTGAAGGTGCGTGAGCGGCGGCCCGCGGGAGGCGCCCGCCACGCGAGGCGCGCGGCGGAACTTTTTGCGATCACGATCGAACGCTTGCGCGCGGCGACCTCGGCGCAGGACGCGACGCGATTGATGGGGCTGGACGTGGCCGAGCTTCAGCGGAGGGCGAGCCGGTTCGCGGCGACGCACGAGCAATCGGCGAACGAGGGGCCGTTGCCGTCGCGGAAAGAGTTGCCGCCGACGGAGAGCGTGTTTGATTTCTATTTGATGCCGAGCTAACAACGAACAGATTGCCCGGCGCAAAAGCTTCACGCAAGTGAACGAATGGGTGCCTGGGGCAGAGCGCAGCGATGCCCCAGAGTCAACCTCTGGGCCCTTACTTCGCTGCGCTACGTTCAGCCCCAGGCACCCGCGATTCGCGTTTGCTTATTCGCCGTAAACGGGCGTCGGATACGAATACACCGGAGCCGGGACGACCGCCGGAGCATAGTACGGGTACGGAGCGTAATACGGAGTGTAGTACGACCGATACACGACCCGCGCAGGTGCGGCGTACACCGGGTAACCCGGGGCATAGACCGGTGCGTACGCGGGAGCGTAGCCAGGGTAATAAACCCAACGACGGGCTTCGGCCTTTTGCGGCGCGGCGGCAAAAAACACGCCACCCAACACCAGCGCGGCACACAGGCTCTTCAAAACTGTCTTCATGGTGATGCAGGTCATCTCAATTCCTCCTTGCGTCAGTTGATCGGGTCGCAGCGTCGCCAGCCAACGCTTCCGGCTTACGGCGGCACGGCCCATGGCGGAAGTCACCGCCGCGGAAATCTCACTGCAATAATCATAGCTCTTTGCGTGCGCGCGGGGAGGCGGGGGAAGGAGTGGCGGTTGTTTGGTGCGAGCCCGGAAAATCGGATTAATCGCACCCTGGGGAATGATAGCGGGCCGGTGGGCGGAGGATGGGGAGATGGGGTAAGGGCTGTCGGCTATCGGCTAGTTTGCTCGTTGGGACTGCCTTGAAGTAGGTTCTGTCTGCCGGACAGTACCTGAACTGCTCACCAACTCTGAACCGCACCATACCTGAACCGCGCTCCAACCCGTTAAGTGAGGTACCGCCCGGCAGGCGGAACCTACGGGCGGGAGGTAACGGGGCGGTAACAATTGGGGACAATTTTCTTGCTATTTGGGTGGGGGCGATATAATCCCGCTTGGGGCGGGATGTGTGAAAACGGGGTGTGAAAAAAAGTGTGAAGGGTGTGAAAGAGGGGTGTGAAGGGTGTGAAGGAGTGGGGGCAGGTGGAACTTGGGAGGACGGGTCATGGCGAAACGGGGACGGGTTGTCAGGGTTATTGGTGCGGTTGTCATTACTACTGTCGCTTGCTGGGTCGGATCGGCTTTGGCCAAGGGGCCGTCGCGGCCGGCGACGGCGGCGAATGGGGCGGCTGCGGCGCCAGTAGCGCCGGTGGTCGCGGGCAATGCGTATCGCTCGGTGCTGATCGCTGGCGTGCCGCATATCAAGCAGGAGCCAGACTTCTGCGGCGAGGCGTGCGCCGCGGCGTATCTTCGCAAGCTGGGTTTTGCCTACGATCAAGACGCGGTGTTTAACGCCGCGCGGCTCGATCCGGCGCTTGCCCGCGGCTGTTATACGCGCGACCTGGGGGCGGCGCTGTCGCGGATCGGCTTCCGCGTTGGCCCGGTTTGGTACAGCTTGGCGGCCGACGCGCCGCAGCAGATTGAGGCCCAATGGCGGGCATTGCATGCCGACCTGCTGGCCGGCGTGCCGTCGATCATCTGCACGCACTATGACCGCCGCCCCGGATCGAGCGAACATTTTCGCCTCATCCTGGGTTACGATGCGGCGCGCGACGAAGTGATCTACCACGAGCCGGCCGCGGCCGACGGCGCGTATCGCCGGATGGCGCGGGCGGCCGTGCTGGAGATGTGGCCGCTGAAGTACGACCGCCGCACCTGGAAGCTGGTGCGGATGCGCATGGAACCCGGCCAGATCGCGGCGCCCTCCCGCCCTGCCAGCCCGACCGACGCGGAATTGGCCCAGCACCTGATGAAGCTCAAGGAGAATATGCCGGAGGGGGATTTTCATGTCGTCATCCAGCGGCCGTTTGTCGTGATCGGCGACGAGGATGAAAGCGTGGTGCGCGGCCGGCGAGCGCGCGACACGGTGAAATGGGCGGTCGACATGCTCAAGCAGGATTACTTCACGAAGAACCCGCGCGACATCATCGACGTCTGGCTGTTCAAGGACAAGGAAAGCTACGAGACGAACGCCGAGGCGCTGTTTGGCGAAGCCCCGACCACGCCCTACGGTTACTATTCGCCCACCGACAAGGCGCTGATCATGAACATCAGCACGGGCGGCGGCACGCTGGTGCATGAGATCGTGCATCCGTTCATGGCCACGAACTTTCCCGAGTGCCCCAGTTGGTACAACGAGGGTTTGGCTTCGCTCTACGAGCAGTCCGGCACGCGCGACGGGCACATCATCGGACGGACCAACTGGCGTTTGCCGGGGCTGCAACGGGCGATCCGCGCCAAAGGCATCCCCACGTTCGCCACGCTGTGCGCCACCACCACCCGCGAGTTCTACGACGACCCTCACGGCACGAACTACGGCCAGGCCCGCTACCTCTGCTACTACCTGCAAGAGAAAGGAAAGCTGCGCGACTTCTATCACCGCTTCCGCAAAGGAGCGGCCACCGACCCGAGCGGGTACGAGACGCTGAAGGCCGTGCTGGGGGAGAAGGATATGGAAGCATTTCAGAAGCGGTGGGAGAAGTATGTGCTGGCGCTGGAATATGATTGAGCCGCAAGGCGCAAGCCGCGGGTAACACGTTACGCGTTGCCCCGCGAACCAGGCCCGCATCGCTAACCAGTCACTAGGCTCTGTTTGAAAACTGGCTGGACGATCGTAATCAATCAGCCGCAGGGCGCTAGCCCCCGGTTCGTTCCGCATGAACCGGGGGCTAGCGCCCTGCGGCTGATGTGGGCAATCCGATTTTTAGCGTTGACAAAGCACTAGTGAGCGAGCATCCGTGCGGAATGTTCACGGTATTGGTGGTGCTTGCACTGGCAAGGCCAGTGGCACACGGCCAAAGGCGAAAACCAGGGACGAGGTTACTGGTTCTGCAACGTTGTCACTGTCGCTGGATCTCAATCACAACGTACTCCCCGGCGGCAGATGTTCCTCGCGAACCGGTTGCTTCCGCAGCGGCGACGGGAGCGCGCCGGAGTTCAGAATCATCACCAACCACTTGACCTCATCATGTGTAAAATTGCCCGTGATCTGCCCGCTATCGCTGATTGCGCTCTGCACTGTGGGAGCTGATAGAACGGTGTCGTCCAGGAGGATCGCAATTCGCCGTGCTCGACCTTGAACGGGCAGGTTGCGACTTGTCAGCGCCAGCATCTGCCTTGCTCCCTCGGCATTCAGCGAGAAGTTGACTTTGTTTCCATTCGCGTCCGAACCAACCCTGGCGGAAGTCAATTGATTTCCATGGACATAAATTGGGCTGATAAGAACCAGGAGTTCATTGACTCCGCCTGGGCCGGTGCGCGAAACACATTGATTGTCCGGCGCGATGGCCAAATGTCCGGCTCCTGGTCCGGTGGCGAGCATCGGATTGGTGACCCACCGAAACCGCTCCTGGCCGATGATGACGAGCTTTTGAAGCACCCCATCGGCCGCACGTCGCGTGACGAGGTTGGGATCCTTGACGGCGGCGGCTTGATCCTCTGCTGCGATCGGAGTCCAGCGGGCTCGCTCGTTGCCGCCAATGATCAACGCGCTGGTTTTGTCTTCTTCGGCCATCTTGATCAGATCGAGATGGATTTCGTTGGCCCGACTGGCGTCTTCGTCTTGGGGTCGCGCTGCACCGGAAGTGCGGTTCGCAATTTTGATTAGGCTATCGTCTATGTTCGGGTCCGCCACAATGCGGAATTCGAGCACTCCCTGCGCGGCGAGCAATTTCTTGACCGTGGCCACTTCAGCGGGATCGTCGCCGGTGATCAGCACCGTCACGGCTTGGCCGGGACCGGCCGTGACGAATCGATTTTCATGCAGCTCGGTGGCGAGCCGATGTGCTACCACGTCGGTCAGCCGTTGCACGTTGACCTGTTGCCCCGGCCGCATGCGGGCGGTATCGATCTCATAAATCAAGCGAACGCCACCTTCCTTCGAGAGTTGCGCGGCGGCTATTGTCCGAGCGTCCCTGTTGCAGCCGATGGATGAGATAGTCCAGATCACCATGATGCTGATGGGAACGCAAGCGGCAGTGTTCACACGAATACTTCCCATTCGGAACATAGTGCGATCTCGCTAACAGGTTTCCGCTGGTCGATTGAGCCGAGCCCCTTGAATCCTCGGACCGGCGTGAGCTGCCAATTCTAACCGGCGGCGAACGCGGATTCCGCATGCTGCCGGACCAAAAAACCGGGGTTTTCCCCGGCTTGAAAAGGCTCCCCCTGGACAGTTTGCCGCCGCCGGACCCATACGATACAATGATCGCGGAAGAACCAGGGCCTCCCCACATCTGGTGGACGGAGATTATTCGCATGTGCCATAGCCGCCGATTGCTGATGTTGAATGTCGCCACGTTGGCGATGCTGACCGCGCTGGTCGGGCTGCCGGCGGTCGCGTCCGCCCAGGTGGTGCAGTTGCCCGAGTTCCATTTCACGACCGCGGCCACGACGGTGCTGGTGCCCGATCAAGGCGAGGTGCTGCTGGGTGGCATCAATCGCGCTTCGGACGGCAGCAACGCGTTTGGCGTGCCGATCCTGGGAAAGATTCCCGTGGCGGGCCGGCCGTTTGGCAACGTCGGAATCGGTCAGAGCCGCAGCGCCACGACGCTGAGCGTGAAGGCGCAGATTCACGATTTCGAGGCGATGGATCAGGCGCTCTTAAGCGAAGCAGCCGCGCGACGCGGCGGCGCACCCATTGATAACGTCACCGGCCGCACACAATATCCGCGCCGGGCCGACGGCGCCGCGGGCGTAAGCGTGGCCGATGCCGAGCGCCGTCATGAAGCCGAGTTGAGCGCCGCAGCCGCCACGAAGCGGCTCGAAGTCGCCGCGATGCTCGAAAAGGCGCAGGCCGCCGAGGCCGACGGGCGCGCGGGCGTGGCCCGCATCTACTATCGCATCGTCGCCCGCGACGCGCGCGACCCCGCCACGAAGGCCCTGGTTCAAGAGCGGCTGCTGGCCCTGTCCGGGCGCAGCAGCGCGTCGAAGGTGGCGGTGACGGAAGCGCCTGCGACGCGCTGAATCCCCACGATTCAATGATGTCGCGAAGGACGCGAAGAAGAAGGCGTAGGGTGGGTCGCAGACCCACCACCAATCTTGCGGGTGAAAATCTTGGTGGGTCTTTGACGTCTTTGACCCACCCTACACAATCTTCGACCCACCCTACTCAATCCAATCCAAGAACTTGGGAGTAATCGTTCCATGTTGTGGCAGCGCGGTGGTTGGGCGGCGAGTTGCGTGTTGATTGGAATCGTGTACGGCGCGCTGGCCCGGGCCGACGAACCGCCCGCCGTAAAGCCGACCCCTGCTTCGCCCACGCAAAGCCCCGCCAAAGACGTCATCACCAACTCCATCGGCATGAAGCTCGTCCCGATTCCCGCGGGGGAGTTCATGATGGGGGGCCAGGAATCGGCCGAGCATCTCGTCGAGGCGTACGCCGCTTACCATCGCCCAGCCGACTTCTTCAAGGACGAGTATCCGCTGCACCGCGTGCGGATCACGCGGCCGTTTTACATGGGGCAATGCGAAGTGACCGTCGGCCAGTTTCGCCAATTCGTTGACGCCACGCATTTCAAAACGCAGCCCGAGCGCGACGGCGAAGGGGCCTGGGGCTACAACGCCAAGACCGGCAAGTGCGAAGGGCGCGACCCCAAATACTCGTGGCACGATCCGGGTTTCGTGCAGGCCGACGACTCGCCCGTGATCGACGTCACCTGGAACGACGTCAACGAGTTCTGCCGCTGGCTGAGCAAGAAAGAGGGGAAGAAGTATCGCCTGCCGACCGAGGCGGAATGGGAATACGCCTGCCGCGCGGGGACCACCACTCGCTATTCGTTCGGCGACGATCCGCGTGGGCTCGGCGACGCGGCCAACGTGCTCGACGACCGGGGCCGCACCACGTTTCCACACGTCCAGGAACTCGACATTCCCGCCGGCAGCCGGGCCGAGTTCACCAAACCCACGGGCAAGCGAAAGCCGAACGCCTGGGGTCTGTACGACATGCACGGCAACGTGTGGGAGTGGTGCTCGGACTGGTACGGCAAGGACTATTACGCGAAGTCGCCAGTCGACGACCCGCAGGGCCCGGCCACCGGCTCGGTGCGCGCCCGCCGCGGCGGCGGCTGGAACAGTTGGCCCCTGTGGGCCCGCGTGAGCATGCGCAACTGGAACTCGCCGGCGACAAGGTGTGTGAATGTCGGGTTCAGAGTGGTGCGGGAGGAAGTAGCGAAGCCGTAATGCAGATAAAGTTAGGTTGGCTGTCGGCTATCGGCTATCAGTTATCGGCGAAAAGCTGACAGCCGATAGCTGAAAGCCGACAGCCGCGTCACTGTGGTAAAATCCCCGATTGAACCCGCATGTTCTTCTTCCCCTTCGCCACCGACGCGCCCCTCTATCACTGGCCGATCGTCACGGTACTGCTGATCGTGCTAAACACCGCGATCTACTTCGCCTCGGGCGGATATTCGGCGGAGCCGGGTGTGAATTCGCGTCTGGCCGAATTGCTGGTGCTGCACTTTAACCACGTCAATCCGCTGGAGTGGGTCACGAACAACTTCATGCATGCCGACGTCGTTCACCTGCTGGGGAACATGATGTTCCTGTGGCCGTTCGGGCTGGTGGTGGAAGGGAAGCTTGGCTGGTGGAAGTATCTGGCGGTGTACCTGGGGATCGGCGCCGTGTATGGAGCGGTGATGCAATTGGCGATGTTTGCCTCCGGCACGAAGGAGGGGGCGGCGCTGGGGGCCTCGGCCGTGTTGTTCGGACTGCTGGCCCTGTGCGTGGTGTGGGCGCCGAAGAACGAGCTTAAGGTGGCATACGCATTTATGCTGACTCTTTCCGTGCGGTGCGGCGTGTACGACATGTCCATCATGGCGTTCGGCGGCCTCTATGTTGCCTGGCAGGTAGTGTGCTTCGCGCTGGCGAAGTTTCACGTCTCCAGCGCCGCGCTGCATCTGGTGGGTTTTGCCGTGGGTTTTCCGCTGGGGCTGGCGATGCTCAAGCTGCAATGGGTCGACTGCGAAGGGTGGGACTTGCTGAGCGTCTGGGCCGGCAAGCATCGTGTCCTGCCCGACGTGATCGAGCAGCGCAAGAACGCCGAGGACGTCAACCGCCGGGCGGAAGCACTCCAACTGACCGAGCTGCGCGACGGCCGCACGGCCGCCCTGGACCTGATGGCCACGCATCTGGCCGAAGGGCACGCCAACATCGCCTACGCCATTTATCGCAAATACGCCGGCCCCGACGGCGG
>JAIOQB010000066.1 GCA_021413585.1 Planctomycetia bacterium | reverse complement strand
ACGCCGCCGCATGCGCCAACAGCGACTCTCCAAACCGCGCGCAGACAACCACGGCGCACGCCCAGCGCTTCTCTGCCCGTTGTCTGGTAGAATCTGATCCATAAACGCAATTCCCGGACGCCATTGGGCTTTGCCAGTGCTGCATTACCACCTCACTCACCACACTCGTTCATTCCAAATTCCACATCTCCCAGGAGTCAATCGTAGAGGTAAACTTCCACTTCCTCGCCCAGCGGAAGCACCTCCCGCTTTGCCGGCACAATCACAAACCCATCCGCCCGCGTGGTGGACGACAACACCGACGCCCCGCTGATTCCAATCGGCTCCACATGCCCATCCACGACCATTACGCGGGCATAATCAACCCGCCCCTTCGCCGATTTCAACTGGCCCGCGAGCTTCAGCCGCACGCTCCGATACGGCCAGTCTCGCGCGAGACCGCCGAGCGTGCGGATCGCTCGGCCGGCGAAGAAGTCGTACGCGCACAGGCACGACACCGGGTTGCCCGGCATCAGCAGCACCAGCGCGGCGCCGATCCGTCCCAAGCCGGTGGGGCTGCTGGGTCGCATGGCGATGCCATGCACCGCCAACTCGCCATGCTCGGCCAGCAGCGTGGGAACATGATCTTCCAAGCCGACGCTCGATCCGCCTGAAACCAGTAGCACGTCGCACGGCTGCTGGATCGCCGCGAGGATCGCGTCGCGCCGGTCCGCCACCATCTCCTGGCTCAACACCTCGCCCCCGTCGCGCCGCACAAGCGCGGCGAGCATCGGGCCGTTGGCGTCCGCGATCCGATGTCCCGTCGGCACGGTGCCGAGTGGCAGCAGCTCGTCGCCCGTCACCACGATCCGGACGCGCGGCCGGCGGACCACCGGCACTGTGGCCCGGCCGATCGACGAGAGCACGCCGATATCCTGCGGCCGCAATCGCCGCCCGGCCGGCAACACGACCGTGCCGCGCACAATATCTTCGCCGCGGCGGCCGAAGTTCTTGCCCGCGGGGAGTTCGGCGAGAACTTGTACGGATTGGGAATTGGGGATTGAGGATTGGGGATTGGAAGGATCCGCGAGGCTGGTCAATTCCGCGGGGAGTACTGCGTCCGCGCCGTTCGGCATCGGGGCGCCGGTCATGACGCGCACTGCCTGACCATGGGCAACAGTTCCTGCGAATGCGGCACCGGGGAGCGCCTGGCCGAGTACGCTGAGCGGCAGCCGGTTGGTCGGCGTCGCACCTATCGTATCGGCGGCCAGCAACGCGTAGCCATCCATCATCGCGCGATCGAAGCCGGGCACGTCCACGTCGCTCTCTATGTTGCCGCACAGCACGCGCCCCGCCGCCGCCGCGAGAGGACATTCCTCAGCGGGCAACGTCGCCACCTGCGCATCGAGCCACGCCAGCGCCTCCTCCACGGTCGAGCGCGAGACAAACCCTCGCATGCGCACGTCGGCGTTGGGATGAGGCATGGGATGGAGGATGGTAGATGTGGGATGGTCGATGTGCCGCTGACCGAGCTTTCAATGGTTGTCACGGCGCGTAGTTACGGTAGCGTTGACCAGGTTTGGACTCTGCACCTGGGTAATGCCAATCTCAATCGCGCTAATTTCTCTTCCGGCTCATTCATCAAGAGGACCAATTCCAGTCCATCCAATGCCTGCAAGGCTGCAACATCGCTCTCGGTTGGCGACCGAGATAGCCAGACAGATATCACTCGATAGCGCCAATGCGCCAATGGAGGATCGGTAGTGGAGTTAATGTTACGGTAGGCGACAGTCGCACCGCTCTTCCTAAGCGCCTCCACGGCCCTGCGCTGGCGATCCGCCTTATAGGAAAACCAGGAAATCGGCACGGCGGCAACGGCCATCACGATCAGCAGCGTCCGCAGCGAGAATTGAAACGGGCGTTTTGGCTTCTCTTCCATGGCCTGCATTCTAGCAGGGTGCGGGGAAGGTTTGGCTGGGCAGGAGATCAGTAGATCGCGGCTGTCATTTCTTGACCCCATCCATCCCGCCCGCCGGTTGACCCGTCCCGGGGGTCAACTTACACTCAAGGCTTGCCTTCCGTGGGCTTTCGTCCCCCCGCGCGTCGGCGATTGTGGTATGGAATTGCGGTCTGGAACTACCGCGTCAAGCTGCACCTTTGCTCCCCCGGCTGTGCCCCGTCCTCTATGCTCGCCAAGCGCGTCATTCCCTGCCTCGATGTCGACCGCGGGCGCGTGGTGAAGGGGACCAATTTCCTGGGGTTGCGCGACGCCGGCGACCCGGTCGAAGTGGCCCGCCGCTATGAGGCGGAAGGGGCGGACGAACTGGTGTTTCTCGACATCACGGCCAGCCACGAGGGGCGCGACGTGATGCTCGACGTCGTCCGCCGCACCGCCGAAGTGGTGTTCATGCCGCTGTGCGTCGGCGGCGGCATCCGCACGCTCGACGACATCCGGGCTCTGCTGAGCGCCGGCTGCGACAAGGTGTCCATCAACTCCACCGCGGCCAAAGATCCGGAGTTCGTCTCGAAGGCCGCCCGGCGGTTCGGCAGCCAGTGCATCGTGGTCAACATCGACCCCAAGCGCGTGCGCTCCGCTCCCGACGCGGCGGGCGAAACGAAAGAACGCTGGGAAGTCCACATCCACGGCGGGCGGATCGCTACCGGACTGGACGCCGTCCCCTGGGCGAAGCGCGTCGAAGAACTCGGCGCCGGCGAGATCGTACTCACCAGCATGGACGCCGACGGCACGAAGAACGGCTACGACCTGGAGATTACCCGCGCGGTGAGCGACGCGGTGACTGTGCCCGTGGTGGCCAGCGGCGGCGCGGGCAAGCCCGAGCACTTGGCCGACGCGATCCGCCTGGGCCACGCCGACGCCGCCCTGGCCGCCAGCATCTTCCACTTCGGCGAATACACGATCGGCGAGACGAAACGAATCATGCGGGAGCAGGGGATAGCGGTGCGGCTGTAAGCCGCACAATAACCAAATCACAATGACCAATGACCAAGATTCCAATCTCCAATAAAAACGTGCGCAGCTCCAGCATTGGTCATTGGAATTTGGTCATTGGTCATTAACTCATAAGCTAGCGATAGACCACACGACGAGCCCCGCATGTCCACCGACGAAGTTGAAATGGGCGACGCCGGCCCGCCTGGGCTGGAGGTCGACAAGCTATTCCGGGCCGCGGTGCGCCTGGTGGGGAGCGATTTGCACTTGAAGGTGGGCCGTCCGCCGCTGGTGCGGATCAACGGCGTGCTGCGGCCGCTGAAGCGGGCTCCGATCGGCGACGAAGAGATGGAGCAGCTCTGCCTGCCGATGCTCAGCCCTCGGCACCGGGATATCCTGGAAGACGAAGGCGGGGCCGATTTTGCCCATCTGCTGGATGTCGACGGCAGCCCGTGGCGATTTCGCGTCAATTTGTTTCGCCAGATGGGGCACCTGGGCTTGGTCGCGCGGCGGGTGAACAACGTCGTGCCCGACTTTGAGTCACTGCATCTGCCGCCGATCATCGAGGATCTGTGCCGCTACGATCAGGGGCTGGTCCTGGTGGCCGGCGTGACCGGCTCCGGCAAGAGCACCACCATCGCCGCAATGCTCAACTGGATCAACCACCAGTACCGCAAGCACATCCTCACGCTCGAAGACCCAATCGAGTTCATGTTCGCCGAAGACAAGTGCGTGATCAACCAGCGCGAGATCGGCATCGACGTGAAGAATTTCGAGATTGGCATGAAGCACGCCGTGCGCGAAGAT
>JAIOQB010000395.1 GCA_021413585.1 Planctomycetia bacterium | reverse complement strand
GGATCCGGCGTTCGACGCCACCTGGCGAGAATGGATCCGCATGGTCCGCCGCCAAGTCGGCCTGATCGATCTGGCGGACATGATTTTTCTGCGGAGCGAATATTATTTGAAGCTCCGCCGGCAGCACACGGCCGAGCATGGGAGCGCCGACGAGGCACAGGAGACAGACGGGGTGGCTGGGGCAACGCCCCAGGACGCTCCAGTCAATGCTAATACCACTGGGGCGTTGCCCCAGGCACCCGACGCCGCGCTGAGCGACAACTCCACAGCGATCCTGTTCGGTGAAAAAGAAGGCCGCATCGCCTGGGCCAATCGCCGCAAAGACCCGCTGCTACTGCTAAGTGCCTTGCAGCGGCAACTAGGCTACCCCGCCGTCCCCCGTCCCGTGCCACCCGAGGAAAGCCGCGAAGTGGTCGGGCAATTGCTGCGGCGGCTCGACAAGATCGAGCAGCGGTTGAAACTGGTTGAAGAAGAACAGCGCGGCGGGATTCAGATTGAGAAGTTCTTTAAACGGCCGGATGAACCAACATAGCCCCGGGCTCCGCCCGGGGGTTTTTGGAATTGCGAGTTTACGGAACAGTGCCCCTCACGCTTCGCGTGAGGATCTGCATCGCGCATCACGCGGAGCGTGATGGATACTATTCCCGGAAATAATGTCACCACCCATGCTTTGCGAACACCTCCAATCGCTCGAGCAGGCGATCCTTGCCCGCGGCATTCGCGAGACGTATCGCGGCCAGCCCTGGTCGTCGAACTGCCGCGAGTGGGTGTACTTTGACTGCTATTTAGATACGGAGGCGGGCAGCGGGCGCGTCGCGTTGCCGGAGTGCGTGGTCGAACATGTCCATCGCGGCACGCACGATGGCGAAGAGCGGGGCTGGGTTTGCTCGCAGTGCCACGACGCGATCATAGGGAGTTACGAGCGGCGGCAGGGGATGGTAGTGTTTCCGGGGTGACGTGACGCTAGTACTCAGTACTCAGGTCTCAGGTCTCAGCACGGCGCCTGCCCCCGGGCGGAGCCGGGGGCTATTTATGTCATCGTCATTTGTTAATTTGCCTGTGCCCGCAGTCCGCCCTGATTGCCACCGCGGCCGAAAACCCCTTCCTGTGAGGGGTTTGCGCTAGCGGTGGTTTTGGGCCGATAACTCGCGTTCTATCCCTGCGGCGACCTTGTTACACTACTCGGCACCTGAGGCCGCTTGGCGGCGGGACTGGGCAGGTGGCTCCCAGGGCGGGGGTTCGCCGACTTGCTGTCAGTGTCGGGGGGTGATACTCTTGGCAATGGCAGCGCGGCGTTGGACGCGGCACACCCGCTGCCAAATGCCTGCCGTTATTTGCCCACCGGAAGCCGCCGCCGCTACGTGCTACCTGACGTTGTTCTAGTCACGACGCATAGGTAGCGACCTTGTTATCATTATCCAAGTTATCGTTATCCAATCACTTTCAGGCATTGGCGAAATTGAACCGTTTGCCGGGGTGATTTTTTCGGGGCCGTGACGTGGCTGCTGAACTTAATTTGCACGCTGACACGGTGGAGTCGGCCCAGTCCGAACCACCGTTGATCGTCGAGCCGAACCTCTCGATTCGCGAGGTGCTGCGGCTGCTGCAATTGCAGGCCTCGGGCAGCGTGCTCGTGTGCCGCGGCGACGCCGTGCTGGGAATCTTCACCGAGCGCGACGCGCTGAAAGTGATGGCCAGCCGGGCCGACATGTCGCGGCCGATCTCGGAGGTCATGACCGCCGGCCCCGCCACGATCCACCGCACCGCCACCATTGGCGACGCCATCCGCCTGATGGCCCGCGGCGGCTACCGCCGCTTGCCGATCATCGACGAGCAGCAGCGCCTGGTGGGCGTGATTAAAGTCTCCAACGTCGTCAATTACTTTGTTGAGCATTTTCCGCAGGCGGTGTTCAACTTGCCGCCGCAGCCGAACGTCGTGATGCAGGAGAGAGAAGGGGCATAGGCAAGATCGATTCACCTTTGATGTCGCCGAAGATTTCGCTATAAGCCGTCGCCATTGATTGTGTTTTCGCTGTTCGTAAAATCCGCTGTTTGCAGATCACCACCGCGCGTGGCGTGCAACGCCGTTTGCCCAACTACCGCGGCCGTTTGCCCAACTACCGCGGCACCCGAATAATTCCCAATGAAGGAAGCTCAACCGTCCATGTCCACGACGACCACACCGGCAGGCCCTTCGGCACCCAAGGGTCAGCCTCAGCGCGCGGAGACCAACGGACCGGCAGGACAGCCGGGGCATAAGCCATTGGTTGAGTTGACCTCGGCCACCGTTCGTTTCTGCGGCGACTCCGGCGACGGCATGCAGTTGGCCGGCACCCAGTTGACGAACACGTCGGCCCTGGCGGGCAACGACATCGCCACGTTCCCGGACTTCCCGGCCGAAATCCGCGCCCCGCGCGGCACGAAGGCGGGCGTGAGCGGTTTCCAAATTCAATTCGCCTCCACCGAGATCTTTACTCCCGGCGATCGCGTGGACGCCCTGGTGGCGATGAACCCGGCGGCGCTGGTCACCAATCTGGCCGACTTGAACCCCGGCGGCGCGCTGATCATCAATCGAGACGCGTTTGACGAAAAGGGACTCAAGCAGGCGGGCTACGAAACGAACCCGCTGGAGGACGGCAGCCTGAAAAGCTATCGGCTGTTCCCCGTCGACATGACGCGGATGACGCGGCTGGCGGTCGAAAGCCAGGGCCTGGGGACGAAGGAGAGCGATCGCTGCCGCAACTTCTTCGCCATGGGTTTGGCCTTCTGGCTGTACAACCGCTCGCTGGAGCCGACGCTCCGCTACATCGATGAGAAGTTCGGCAAGCGGCCCGCCGTGGCCGAAGCGAACCGCCTGGCGCTCAAGGCCGGCTATAACTTCGGCGAAACGACCGAAGCGCTCCCCAGCCAATACTTCGTGCCGGCCGCGCGGCTGAAGTCGGGCCACTACACAAATATCATGGGCAACACGGCGCTGGCCTGGGGCTTGATGGCGGCGGCCAAGCTCAGCGGCCGCGATCTGTTCCTGGGCAGCTATCCGATCACGCCCGCCAGCGACATTCTGCATGAACTCGCCAAGCACAAAGAGTTCGGCGTTCGCACGTTCCAGGCGGAAGACGAGATCGCGGCGGTCACGTCGGCCATCGGCGCGGCGTACGGCGGAGCGATGGGGATCACCACCACCAGCGGCCCCGGTGTGGCGCTCAAGCAAGAGGCCATCGGCCTGGCGATTATGACCGAGCTGCCGATTTTGATCATCAACGTGCAGCGCGGCGGCCCGAGCACCGGGTTGCCCACGAAGACGGAACAGGCGGACCTGCTGCAAGCCATCTACGGCCGCAATGGCGAGTCGCCGCTGCCGGTGATCGCCGCCCGCAGTCCGGCCGATTGCTTCGACGTGGCCCAGGAGGCGTGGCGGATTGCCACCCGGTTCATGGTGCCGGTGATGCTGCTGACTGACGGCTACATCGCCAACGGCAGCGAGCCGTGGCTGGTGCCGGACTTCAACAAGCTGCCAAAAATCGAAGTCAAGCATCCCGGCCCGATCGCCGAGGGTGAGACGTTCATGCCATACGCCCGCGATGAATACCTTGCCCGCCCCTGGGCGTTGCCCGGCACGCCCGGCTTGATGCACCGCATCGGCGGCCTGGAAAAGCAGGACATTACGGGCAACGTCAGCTACGACCCGCTGAATCACGAGCACATGGTCCGGCTGCGCCAGCAGAAGGTGGACAATGTAGCCTTGGCGATTCCGAAGCAGGAAGTCTCCGGCCCGCCGAAAGGGAAGCTACTGGTGGTGAGTTGGGGCGGCACGTACGGCGCCTGCCTCACAGCCGTGCAGCACGCCCAAAGCCAGGGGCTGGCGGTGGCTCATGCTCACCTGCGCTACCTCAACCCGTTCCCCTCGAACATGGGCGAGCTGCTCAAGAGCTACGACAAGGTGATGGTGGCCGAGTTGAACCTGGGGCAGCTCAACATGCTGCTGCGGGCGAAATACATGGTCGACACCGTCGGCTACAACAAAGTCCAAGGCCGGCCGTTCAGCGTGGCCGAACTGGTCGCGCAGATCAACGAACTGGTCAAGTAACCAAGTCTCAACGAAATAAAACCGTTTCCATCCACAACACCCGTCTCCTGAAAAACACAACGATCGCACCATGAGCACCGGCACCACTTTACCCGTCTTGCAAGCCGCGGATTTTGCCAGCGACCAGGAAGTTCGCTGGTGCCCCGGTTGCGGCGATTATTCGATCCTCGCTCAGATGAAGAAGATCATGCCGTCGCTGGGAATTCCCCGCGAGCAGACAGTGTTCGTCTCGGGCATCGGCTGCAGCAGCCGCTTCCCGTACTACATGAACACGTACGGCGTGCATTCGATCCACGGCCGCGCGCCGGCCATCGCCACCGGTTTGAAAACGGCCCGGCCCGATCTCTCCGTGTGGGTCATCACCGGCGACGGCGACGCGCTGTCCATCGGCGGCAATCACCTGATGCACGCCATCCGCCGCAATCTCGACATCAACATCGTGCTGTTCAACAACCAAATTTACGGCCTGACCAAGGGGCAGTATTCCCCCACCTCGCCGCTGGGCAAGGTCACCAAGAGCACGCCCATGGGCGCGGTCGACAATCCGCTGCACCCGATCAGCATCGCTATCGGCTGCGAGGCGACGTTCGTGGCCCGTTCGATCGACGTCAACATCAAGCACCTGGGCATGGTCCTTAAGCGGGCCGCCGAGCACCGCGGCACGGCCTTCGTCGAGGTGTACCAGAACTGCAACATCTTCAACGACGGCGCGTTCGCCTACGCCACCGACAAAGAGTCGAAGGCCGACACGGTGATCGAGCTGGAGCATGGCAAGCCGCTGATCTTCGGCAAGAACCGCGACAAGGGAATCCGCCTGCACGGGCTCGACCCCGAGATCGTCGAGCTGGGCAAGGGCGTCAGCGAGGACGACCTGCTGTTCCACGATGAGAAGGCACCCGAGCCGAGCCTGGCATACCTGCTCAGCCGGATGCGGCATCCGGAGTTCCCAGAGCCGATCGGTGTGTTCCGCGCGGTGGACCGTCCGCGCTACGACGACGAAGTGAGCAAGCAGATTGCCGCCGCGCTCGCCAAGAAGGGGCCCGGCGATCTCAACGCGTTGTTCAACTCGGGCGACACGTGGGACATCGAATGAGCCAATCGGCACCCAACCAGGCTGAGAAGATCCAAGGGGGGAGCAAGATTGTCTGTCCCGACTGCGGGCACGACAATCTCCCCGGCGCGGATACCTGCGAGCATTGCCACCAATCGCTCACGGCGCTCTCCAAGCCCAAGGCCAGCACGGCCATCGAGAAGGCGATCTTTCGCGACACGATCGACGTCCTCTCGCCGCGCGAGCATCCCCGCGTCAGCCCCGACATGCCCGTGGGGCGCGTGCTGGAACTGCTGGTCGAGAAACGCGTCGGCTGCGCCCTGGTGGTGGAAGACGACAAGCTGGTCGGCATCTTCAGCGAGCGCGACGCGCTGATGCGGCTGAACACGCAAGCCGCCCTGCTGGCCGATCTGCCGATCCGGCAGTTCATGACCGTCTCCCCCGCCGCGCTCGACCTGAGCACCAAGATCGCCTTCGCCTTGCACAAGATGGCTCTGGGTGGATATCGCCACGTCCCGATCACGGCCGACGGCCGGCTGGTGGGAGTGATTTCGATCCGCGATATCCTGAGCTACATCACCGACCGGCTGGCGGCGCCGGCGGGGGGCTGAGAGTCATATAGCCCGGGGGTTGCACGCCGAACTCGGCAGGCACCTGGGGCGCCTGGGGCTGAGCGAAAAATATATGTGTTCTTGTCGTAGCCCCATGATTTCGTTCGTTGCCATCATGTCGGCGATGCTCTTCGCGCGAACCGAATCCACGCTGGGCAAGGATGTCGACGAGCACGCCCAGACCGCGAGCAAGTGGGCGGACTGGGAGGCGCAACTCGAGCATTGTCTCCAAAACCAAAAGGGCGACTCCATCTCGCGCGACGCGCTGTCGGCATGTAACTCCTATCGCCACATAGTGGCCGAAGCGCCCGCGGCGGACATGCTCGCCATGCTCGGTCAGGATCAACATTTGCTCTTGAAGCTGGCCGCGTTCTACGCGATCCAGGACGCATATCCGGCGCGAACCTTCGACGCCGCAGCACGGTCTGCAGGGACCACGACGCGAGCGGCCTCCCCCATCATGGGGCCGGTCTACGAATATCTGCAGTCGCTCAAGAATACCGCTGCGAATCGGAAATCGCTCGATGCCATGGCAAATCTGCCTGGTGCCACTCAAATTGGCTGCATGGCCCTGGTTCTGGCGATTGATAAGACCCTGCTCTATGACTGGTATCATGGTACAACGGTTGCGATCCAACAGCCCATGCTGCCTGTGGTCCTTGACTCGCTGTATGGAGACTCGAAAGAGAAAAAACGCCCGCCATCGCAGCGCATGACAGCCGCATTGGATACCTTGCGTTCGGCCCATGGATTCCCACTCTGCGTCTATCTTTTTTGGACGGATGAAAAATCGCCACATTACGAATCTGCAATGCGAGTGTTTCTCGCGGACGGGGCCAGCAGCCCGCTTGACCTGACGACCATACTTCTAGCGCACGGCGACTACATCAAGAAAACGATCCCTTTGAAGTCGCTTTCCTTGACCGCTGAACGCCGGAAATACCTGGAAGAGAAAATTCTCGCGATCCAGGCTCGTGGACCGCTTCCCAGATGAATGGCTCTTTGTCTCTTCTCAACCAACAGCTTGCTAGCCCTGCCAACCAATCGGTGGGGCAATACTTTACCCTCCCCCCGACTCTTCAATTCCTTAACCGCGGTGCAACCCCCGGGCGGAGCCCGGGGCTATAATCGCCTTTTGTGCGTTTTCGTGGCCATTTCCCCTACCGCCCCGTTCCCGGCGTGGGCCGCTTGCCCCGACCCTGGATTTGGCGAATAATCGACGTTTGGCCGATTGGGGCAGGCCATGGCCCTCCGGCGGCAGGCACCTGCCGCGGCTGGAGCGCGGGGCCTTTGTTTTGGCTTTTGGGGCGCACTCGATGACGGGCAATGGCGAGCAGCTTGACACGACCATCGAGGTGGTCACGCCCGAGAATATCGCGTTCCGCTATCGCATCGCCGGCCCGTATCGCCGCCTGCTGGCGTTCTTGATCGATTTTGCGATTCGCTTTGCGGCGCTGATGCTGCTCGGCCCGCTGGTGGTGTCCTGCCTAGTGATGGTGGGGCTGCCTGGATTCGGCTCTGCAGTGTTTAAGCTGCTCTACTTCGGCATGGCCTGGCTTTACGGCGGCGTGCTGGAGACGTATTGGAACGGACAAACGGTGGGCAAGCGGGCGATGGGGATCCGCGTACTGACCACCGATGGCCGCCCAATCAACGGCATGCAGGCCATGATGCGGAACATCTTCCGCGAGGTGGACTCCATGCCCATTTTCACGCTCATGATGCCCTTCGTAAGCGCCGAATATCCAATCCCTTTGCCTACTTATGTCATCGGGCTGAGCACAATGATCGTCAGTCGCCGTTTTCAACGGCTGGGAGATATGGCGGCGGACACGATCGTGGTGCGCGAAGAGCGGAATTGGATCGCCGGGCTGGTGAAGATCGAAGACCCGGCGGTAATTCGGCTGGCCGCCAACCTGCCCGCGGGGATCGAATTTTCGCGCACCATGCGCGAGGCGCTCGCTTCGTACGTGGAGCGGCGCCGCTTCTTCCCGCCAGGTCGGCGGGCCGATATTGCCCGGCACGTCGGCCGGCCGTTCTGCCAGCGGTATGGCATGCCGCAGGAAACGAGCCACGATCTGCTGCTGTGCGCGTTGTACTATCGGGCGTTCGTGACGGAAGTCGATTTCGATGCGCCGCCCCCCAGCCTGGGGCGCCCCACGAACCAAACCCTCTGGTCCGACACGGCAAACGCCCCCATCGTGGCAGAACTCGCCTCCGCCCCGCGGACATTGAGGATCGAACCCCACGGCGCCGACGTGGCTGGAATGCGGTTTGGCGGATCGCGTAGTCGCTAACAACAGATTTGGAACCACAGAGACACAGAGAAGATAAGGAGAAAGATTTTTACGTAACAAAATAACTTCTTCGCGTTCTTTGCGACCTTCTATTCAACAAAAAGGAGTTTTAACAGAAGGTCGCGAAGGTCGCAAAGAAAAGCAAAGGATTGAACAGCAATGTTTTTTCGTTTGTCCTTCGTCTCCCGTACGTCTCTGTGTCTCTGTGTCTCTGTGTCTCTGTGGTGAAAAAAATCTTCCGTCACTCAACCGCTGAAGTAGTCCGATGAAAGTTGCCGAGCTTCTGCACTTGCGGCGCGCCAACTGGCGCGAGCTGGACGAGTTGTGTAGCAAGCTGGAAAACCGGCGTCTACGGAAGTTGCCCGGGGCGACGATGGCTCGCTTTGCCGCGTTGTACCGGTCCGTGTGCGCCGACCTGGCGCTGGCCGAGGCATATCAACTTCCGCCGAACACGGTCAGCTACCTGCACCGGCTGGTGGGACGGGCGCACAACCAGCTTTACCGCAGCCGCACGTTTAACTTCGCGGAACTCAAGCGGCACCTGCTGGAGAAGGTGCCGCAGCAGTTGTTCTCGGACCGCTCGCTGTGGCTGGCGTTCTCGCTGTTTTGGAGCGTCTTTCTTTTGTCCATGTTATTGGGCGCCGAAGTGAAAGTGCCAATCCTCGAACGCCCGCTGATGCGCGGCTTCGCGGAAAGGGTGGTCGGCGAGGCAGATTTGTCTCACCATCGCCAGCACTTCGAGGGGCATCCTTTCGGGACGAGCGGCGACTTGAGTGTAGATTGGGCCAGTGGTTATTTCGTGCATAACACGGGCATCGGGCTGCGCTGCTTTGCCATGGGGCTGGTGTTCGGCGTCGGGGGGCTATTTGCCATCGTGTTCAACGCCGCATACCTCGGCGCCTTTTTCGGCTACATGATCCGCTGCGACAGCGCCCGCGACAATTTTCTGGAGTTCGTCACGGCCCACGGTCCGTTTGAACTCACGGCGATTGTGCTCTCCGCAGCGGCCGGCATGCGGGTGGGGTTCGCACTGGTGAGCACCGGCGGCCGGACCCGGATGGAGTCGCTGCAAGCGGCAGTGCGCGAAGCGGTGCCGACGATCGTCGCCGCGGCGATCCTGTTCACGCTGGCCGCCTGCATCGAGGGGTTTCTCTCCCCCAGCGATCTGCCGTACGGGTTTAAAGTGATCGTCGGCGCGATCTCCGCCGCCCTGCTGGTCACGTACTTCGTGCTGCTGGGCTGGCCCCGTCCCGCGACGGTCGGCGGCGAATTGGATTCCGACGTTGGCAATCCAAGTGAGGGCAAAGAAATTGGCCCGCTGAAAATCGTCAAAACGTCCTGATGTGAAAGCGCCTCGCGAAAGCCGCCATGCAACTCGATAAAACCTTCATTGCCATTCGCGAGCGAGACTTTCTCGAAACGCTCGATCTTGCGCTGCAGGTGATTCGCGCCTACTTTGGGCCGTTGTTTACCGCGTTGCTGGCGGGAATCGTGCCGGTGGCGGTGGGGATCCACCTGCTAACCACGCAGATGCTCGGACCGGACCTGGAACCGAACTGGAGAGTCAAATACACGGCGCTGATGTTGGGGCTTGTCATATACTTGGCCCCGCTGGCCACCGCCCCTGCCACGCTTTTTTTGGGGCAGGCCACGTTTCAGGAAAAGCCCAACGCGCTGAAAATTGGTCGCGACATGTTCTCGTCGCTGCCACAGTTGTTGTTGTATTTGTTCCTGCGCAATTTTTGGCTGATGTGGGCTCTCACGAGCTACATTCCCTTCACCTATCGGCCGTATACTGGCGAGATTGTGCTGCTGGAGCGCAATCCGCTGTTCGCTGGAAAAACCAAACGAATCACCACGGGGCGCCGCAGCGCGGCCCTGCATGCCGGCAGTGCCGGCGATCTGTTCGGCCGCTGGGTTCTCACCTTGCTGTTCTACGCCGGGATGATCAACTTACTGATCCTGGCCATGTGGTCGATCCGCCAATGGGTCACCGGCACGGCCAACCTCGATGACACCAGTTACGTGATCTATTTGCAGATCTCGGTCTGG